>NZ_JAOPXI010000015.1 GCF_025965215.1 Marmoricola sp. | reverse complement strand
GCGTTCGGATGAAGACGATCCGCTCGCCCTTCTTGCCCGAGATCCGGGCCCAGTCGTCCGGGTTCGTGGTGTTCGGCAGGTCCTCGTTCTCCTTGAACTCGTCCACGCAGGCCTGCAGCATGTGCTGCACCCGGAGGCCCTTCTGGTCGTTGTCGAGCAGGTCCTTGATCGCCATCTTCTTGGCGCGGTCGACGATGTTCTGGATCATCGCTCCGGAGTTGAAGTCCTTGAAGTACAGGACTTCCTTGTCACCGTTCGCGTAGGTCACCTCGAGGAACCTGTTCTCATCGGTCTCGGTGTACATCCGCTCGACCGTCGCGGTGATCATCCCGGCCACGGTCGCGGCGCGGTCGCCTCCGAACTCGGCGAGGTCGTCGGCGTGCAGCGGCAGGGTAGGAAGGAGGTACTTGGAGAAGATGTCGCGGGCAGACTCGGCATCGGGTCGTTCGATCTTGATCTTCACGTCCAGTCGACCTGGTCGCAGGATCGCCGGGTCGATCATGTCCTCACGGTTCGAGGCGCCGATGACCAGCACGTTCTCGAGCAGCTCGACACCGTCGATCTCGCTGAGCAACTGCGGGACGATCGTGTTCTCGACATCCGAGGAGACTCCGGACCCGCGGGTGCGGAACAGCGAGTCCATCTCGTCGAAGAACACGATGACCGGCGTGCCGTCGCTGGCCTTCTCACGGGCGCGCTGGAAGACCAGGCGGATGTGCCGCTCGGTCTCGCCGACGTACTTGTTGAGGAGCTCGGGACCCTTGATGTTGAGGAAATAGCTCTTGCCCTCCTGGCCGGTCTTCGCAGCGACCTTCTTGGCCAGGGAGTTGGCGACCGCCTTGGCGATCAAGGTCTTGCCGCAGCCCGGAGGCCCGTAGAGCAGGACGCCCTTCGGCGGCTTGAGCTGGTGCTCGAGGAAGAGCTCGGGGTGCAGGTACGGCAGCTCGACGGCATCGCGGATCGCATCGATCTGGCTGGCCAGACCGCCGATGTCGTTGTAGTCGATGTCGGGCACCTCTTCGAGGACCAGCTCCTCGACCTCGGACTTGGGCACCTTCTCGTAGACGTAGCCGGAACGGCCGTCGAGCAGGAGCGAGTCCCCGGCGCGCAGCTTCTCGACGAGCAGGGGCTGGGCCAGGCGGACCACGCGCTCCTCGTCGGCGTTGGCGATGATCAGGGCGCGCTCACCGTCGGCGAGCATCTCCTTGAACATCACCACCTCGCCGATCTCCTCGAACTCGAGGGCGGCGACGACATTGAGCGCCTCGTTGAGCATGACCTCCTGGCCCTTGGTCAGGGATTCCAGGTCGACAGCGGGACTGACTGTCACCCGCAGCTTGCGGCCGCCGGTGAAGACGTCCACGGAATCGTCCTCGTTGCGCGTCAGGAAGGTTCCGAACCCGGTCGGCGGCTGGGCGAGCCGGTCGACTTCTTCCTTGAGCGTCATGATCTGGTCGCGGGCCTCGCGCAGAGTGCCGGCAAGACGTTCGTTCTGGGCGGTGACGGCCGCGAGCGAGCGCTGCGTGTCCACCAGGCGCTGGTCGAGCTCACGTGAGGATCCCGGGGCATCCGCGAGTCGACGTCGCAACTCACCCACCTCAGCCTCGAGGAACGACAGCTGGCTGAGCAACTGCGCAGTGTCCTGTCCGTCGTTGCCGGAGCCTGTCATCGACCTCACCTCCACGGGAGCGTTCGTTGATTCGACCCTACCCGCGCAACTGTCTCCATGCTGAGAAGATTCGTCACGTGTTGGCCACGGTGTAGTGAATTGGCCCACGAATGAATTCCGGGCCGGCACCGCACCGGGTCAGTCCCCGGTGTCCTCGACCAGGTCGGACGGGCGCGGGCCGGAGTAGTCCTCGCCGTAGGCTCCGGGAGCCGGACGGCGCTTCTTGCGCGGCGCCGGGTTCCCGGGGGCCATCCGCCGGGCCGTGACCAGGAATCCGGTGTGCCCGTTCATCTTGTGGCTGGGCCGTACGGCGAGTCCCTCGACGTGCCATTCCCGCACGAGCGTCTCCCACGGCTGCGGTTCGGTGAACTCTCCGTGCGCCCGCAGCGTCTCGACGACCTTCCCGAGCTGGGTCGTCGTGGCGACATACGCGACCACGACGCCGCCGGGGACAAGTGCCTCGGCGACGGCATCGACGCACTCCCACGGGGCGAGCATGTCGAGTACCACCCGGTCGACGGTGCCGGCAGCGTCGACTCCCCCGATCGACTCCACCAGGTCACCGACCGTCAGCTCCCACGCCGGGTGCTCACCGCCGAAGAACTGGGTGACGTTCTTGCGCGCCACGTCCGCGAACTCCTCGCGACGCTCGTAGGAGGACACCCGGCCGGTCGGCCCCACGGCGCGCAGCAGCGAGCAGGTCAGCGCTCCCGAGCCGACCCCGGCCTCGACGACCCGGGCCCCCGGGAAGATGTCGGCCATGGCCACGATCTGCGCGGCGTCCTTGGGGTAGACCACAGCCGCACCCCGCGGCATCGAGACCACGAACTCGTTGAGCATCGGGCGGAACACCAGATACTCACCGCCGGACGTGGAGGTGACCGTGAAGCCCTCGTCGCGGCCGATCAGCTCGTCGTGCTCGATGCCGCCGCGGTTGGTGTGGAACGACTTGCCCGACTCGAGGCAGATGTTGTGGCGACGACCCTTGCCGTCGACCAGACGGACCCACTCTCCCGGCTTCAGCGGGCCCCGGCTGACGCCTGACCAGGACTGTCGGTTCGCCTCGTCGGTCATCTGCTCCATCTCCTCGTTCGTTCGGTACTCCCCCGCCCTCACCCCCGCACTCAACCGTGGGCGCCGGCCTCGAAGGCGGCGTCCACGTCGGCGGTCACCAGCAGGCCGTACAGCGACCCGTCAGGCTCGACCAGGACGTATTCGTTGGCGGGCGTGCGCGCCATCGCACGGATCAGGTCCTCGCCGGCCGAGTCAGCCGGGAGCACCAGACCAGCGGTCAGCGTACGGGCAACCGAGTTGACGGGCACCCACCGGCGTCGCTCCTCGGGGATCGAGAGCAGGGCGGCTTCGTGGACGATGCCGACCAGGCTGTTCTCGGCGTCGTGGACGATGATGCCGCCCGCTCCGGCCTCCTGGGCCCGTCGTACCGCCTCGGCGACCGACAGGTCCTCGGCCACCGCTACCACCCGACGTGCCAGCGGCCTGGCCCGCAGCGCCGGCAACCGCTGCCGCAGTCGTGCATTGACCAGCGAGGCGGTGGCGCCGGACCACAGGAAACCCGCCATCACGCAGCCGAAGAGGTAGTCGGAGGGATCGGCTCGTCGGCCGAACACGGCCGGGATGACGAGCGGAGAGGCGAGGGCCAGGACGGCCGCCAGCCGACCGCCCCAGGCCGCCGCGATCGTGCCGGTGTGCATGTTGCCGCGCGCCTGCCACACCGCAGCGCGCAGGACCCGGCCGCCGTCCAGGGGCAGCCCGGGCACGAGGTTGAGGACGCCGACCACCAGGTTGGCCCCGCAGAGCCCCTCGACGGCCAGCCGGGGCAGCCCACTCGGCACCACGGCGAGCAGCGCCAGGGCAGCAAACCCGACCGCGAGCGAGGTCAGGGGTCCCACCACGGCCACCTTGAACTCCTGGGACGCGGTGCTGGACTCTCCCTCGATCTCGGTCGCCCCGCCGAGGAACTGCAGACTGATCGAGCGGACCTTCAGGCCCACCCGCAACGCCATCAGGGCGTGCGACAGCTCGTGGAGCAGGACCGATCCGTAGAGCAGCATCGCGAACACCACGCCCGCGACGTACTTGCCGGCACCAAGTCCGGGGTGGACCTCCTCGACCCGGGGCGCCATCACCACGGCGATCAGCACGGCCACCAGCAGCCACGAGGCGCGCACATAGATCGCGATCCCGCGGAACCGGCCGATCCGAAGCGTGCCAGCTGGTTGCGTCACGGGTCGGGGTTCGTCGGGGGCCACGGTGAAACGCTAGCGCCCCGTCAGTGTGTCGATGGCAGAGCCTAGGCTGAGACCCATGGCGAAGTCGGTGACCGAACAGGTGCGCAACGGCACTCCGGTCGACGGTGTTGACGTGCTCGGCGCCCTGTCGCCCAGCCGCGCCGGCGACTTCAAGACCTGCCCGCTGATGTACCGGTACCGCACGATCGACCGACTTCCCGAGCCCCCGTCGCCCGATGCGGTCCGCGGGACCGTGGTGCACAAGGTGCTCGAAGACCTGTTCGACCTGCCGGCCCGGGAACGGACGCCGGCCCAGGCCGAGTCCATGATCGACGCTGCCTGGGCCCATGTCCTCGAGGACGACGAACGGGCAGCAAGCCTGTTCGCCGAGGACGAGGACGAGGCGCGCGACAGCTGGTTGGCTTCCTGCCGCACGGTCCTGGCGAAGTACTTCGACCTCGAGGACCCGACCGCCCTCGAACCGGCCGAGCGCGAGCTGTACGTCGAGGCCCTGCTCGACTCCAAGCTGCTGCTGCGGGGGTTCGTCGACCGCGTGGACGTGGCACCGAACGGCGCCATCAGAGTGGTGGACTACAAGAGTGGGCGCAGCCCGGGCGAGGGCTTCGAGGCGAAGGCCCTGTTCCAGATGCGCTTCTACGCCTTGGTGATCTGGAAGACCCGGGGTGTGATCCCGGCGATGCTCCGGCTGATCTACCTCGGCAACGGCGAGATGGTCAGCTACGCGCCCGACGAGCAGGACCTGCGCTCGACCGAGCGCCAGCTGGAAGCACTCTGGAAGGCCATCGCACTCGCCACCGAGACCGGAGACTGGCGCCCGAGCAAGAGCCGCCTCTGCGATTGGTGCAGCTTCAAGGAGTTCTGCCCGGAGTTCGGCGGCACGCTGCTAGCGCTACCGGTCAAGGCTGTGCCGGTTCAGGAGGGCCCCGAGGTCGTCGACCTCGACCTCGACGAGTGAGTCGACGAACACGCGTCGCTCCCCCTCCAGGACCGGCACGTGGTTCGGCACCACCAGCACGGTGCACCCTGCCGCGACCGCGGACTTCGCTCCCGTGTTGGAGTCCTCGATCGCGAGGCAGTCGGATGGCTCGACCCCGAGCTCGGCGGCAGCGCGCAGGTAGGGCTCCGGATGCGGTTTGCCGACCGCGACGCTGTCCCCGGTGACCACGCTGGCGAAGGTGTCGGTCGGCAGGGCCGCCAGGACGGGGTCGACGAAGCGCTCGTACGACATCGTCACCAGCGCACACGGAACGCCGGCCTCGCGCAGTCCGGCGAGCAGCTCACGGGACCCGGGTCGCCACGGCACCGACTCCTTGATCCGTGCGATCACGCCGTCGAGCAACCGTTCGACGATCACCTCCGGTGCCAGGTCGACACCGCCGTGCCGCCGGATGTACTCCGCCGACACCAGCAGGTCGTTGCCGACCAGGTTCAGCGCGTGCTCCATCGACCAGGTGCCGCCGTGCTCGGCGACCAGCGCGAACTCGACCTCGATCCAGTACGGCTCGGTGTCGACCAGCGTGCCGTCCATGTCCCACAGGACGGCCGCCGGGTGGCTAGTCCTCAGGGTTGTAGCCGAGGTTCGGACCGAGCCAGCGCTCGGCCTCCTTCAACGTCCAGCCCTTGCGGGTCGCGTAGTCGGCAACCTGGTCCTGAGCCAGCCGGCCCACGACGAAGTACTGCGAGTCCGGGTGCGAGAAGTACCAGCCGCTGACAGCAGCACCGGGCCACATCGCCATCGACTCGGTGAGCTCGATACCGGTGTTGGCCTCGACGTCCAGGAGCTTCCAGAGCGTGTCCTTCTCGGTGTGCTCCGGACAGGCCGGGTAGCCCGGCGCCGGCCGGATCCCGACGTACTTCTCACCGATCAGGGCCTCGTTGGACAGCTCCTCGTCAGGCTGGTAGCCCCAGAACTCCTTGCGGACCCGCTCGTGCATCCGCTCGGCGAACGCCTCGGCCAGACGGTCGGCCAGCGACTCCAGCAGGATGGCGCTGTAGTCGTCCAGCGCAGCCTTGAACTCGGTGATCTTGTCCTGGCTGCCGAGTCCGGCCGTCACCGCGAAGGATCCGACCCAGTCCTCGAGTCCCGAGTCCTTCGGTGCGACGAAGTCGCCCAGCGACCTGTTCGGCACGCCGTCGCGGTGCTCCCCCTGCTGGCGCAGGTTGCGCAGGGTGTGCAGTACCTCGGTACGACTCTCGTCGGTGTACACCTCGATGTCGTCACCGACCGCGTTCGCCGGGAAGAAGCCGATCACGCCGTTGGCGGTGAGCCACTTCTCCTTGATCAGCCGGTCGAGCATGTCCTGGCCGTCGTCGTACAGCTTGCGGGCGGCCTCGCCGGAGGCCGGGTTGTTGAGGATGTCGGGGAACTTGCCCTTCATCTCCCAGGCGTTGAAGAACGGCTGCCAGTCGATGTACTCGCGCAGCTCGGTGAGGTCGTAGTCGGTGAAGACCCGGACCCCGCCCTGGGCCGGCACCGGGGGGAGGTAGCCCTCCCAAGTGATCGGAGTCCGCTTCGCCCGGGCCTTCTCCAGGGTGAGCATCGGACGCTCGTTCTTCTGGGCGTGCCGTTCGCGCAGGCTGGCGTAGTCGGCCTCGGTCGCCTCCAGCAGCGCTGGACGCTGCTTGTCGTCGAGCAGGGCTGCTGCCACCGGGACCGAGCGCGAGGCGTCCTTGACCCAGACCACCGGGCCGGTACGTCGCGGTGAGACCTTCACGGCCGTGTGGGCTCGCGAGGTCGTCGCCCCGCCGATCAGCAGCGGGATCTCCAGGCCCTGGCGCTCCATCTCCACCGCGAAGTTCACCATCTCGTCCAGCGACGGGGTGATCAGGCCGGAGAGACCGATGATGTCCGCGTTGTGCTCCTTCGCTGCGTCCAGGATCTTCTGGGCAGGCACCATCACACCGAGGTCGATGACGGTGTAGTTGTTGCACTGCAGCACGACGCCGACGATGTTCTTGCCGATGTCGTGGACGTCGCCCTTCACGGTCGCCATCACGATGGTGCCGTTGGACGTCTCGGCGTCGCCGGGCTGCTTCTCGGCCTCGATGTAGGGCAACAGGTAGGCAACGGCCTTCTTCATCACGCGAGCCGACTTCACCACCTGCGGCAGGAACATCTTGCCGGCACCGAACAGGTCACCGACGACGTTCATGCCGTCCATCAGCGGGCCCTCGATGACCTCGATCGGGCGCCCGCCCGCCGCAGAGATCTCGGCGCGCAGCTCCTCGGTGTCGGCCTCGACGTCGGCATCCATCCCCTTGACCAGCGCGTGCGTGATCCGTTCGCGGACCGGGAGGCTGCGCCATTCCGCGGCGGCCTTCTCGTCCTTCTCCTCGCCGGCGTTGTTGAACCGTTCGGCGATCTCCAGCAGCCGCTCCGCGGCGTCGGTACGCCGGTTCAGGACGACGTCCTCGATGCGCTCGCGCAGCTCGGGGTCGATCTCGTCGTAGACGACCAGGGCGCCGGCGTTCACGATGCCCATGTCGAGCCCCGCCTTGATCGCGTGGAACAGGAACACCGAGTGGATCGCCTCGCGCACCGGGTTGTTGCCCCGGAACGAGAAGGACACGTTCGAGATACCGCCGGAGATGTGCACGCCGGGCAGGTTCTCCTTGATCCAGGCGCACGCCTCGATGAAGTCGATGCCGTAGGTGGCGTGCTCCTCGATGCCGGTCGCCAGGGCGAAGCAGTTGGGGTCGAAGATGATGTCCTCGGCCGGGAACCCGACCTCCTCGGTCAGGATCCGGTACGCCCGCCCGCAGATCTCCTTGCGGCGCTCCAGGTTGTCGGCCTGGCCGTCCTCGTCGAAGGCCATCACGACCACGGCGGCCCCGTACTTGCGGCACAGCCGGGCTTCGCGGATGAACTTATCCTCGCCCTCCTTCATGGAGATCGAGTTGACGATCGGCTTGCCCTGGACGTTCTTCAGACCGGCCTCGATGACCTCCCACTTGGAGGAGTCGATCATCACCGGGACGCGGCTGATGTCGGGCTCGGCCGCGATCAGCTTGGTGAAGCGGTCCATCGCGGCGATGCCGTCGATCATCCCTTCGTCCATGTTGATGTCGATGACCTGCGCACCGACGTCGACCTGCTGCAGCGCCACGGTCAGCGCGGTGTCGTAGTCCTCGGCCTTGATCAGGTTCCGGAACCGTGCCGAGCCGGTGATGTTGGTGCGTTCACCGATGTTGACGAACAGCGAGTCCTCGGTGATGTTCAGCGGTTCCAGGCCGGAGAGCCGCGTGGCGACCGGGATCGCGGGGATCGCTCGCTGAGCCTTGCCCTCGACCACCCTGGCGATCTCGGCGATGTGGGCCGGGGTCGTGCCGCAGCAGCCACCGACCAGGTTGACCAGCCCGGCCTCCGCGAACTCCGCGATGTAGCCGGCCTGACGCTCCGGGGACTCGTCGTACTCGCCGAAGGCGTTCGGCAGTCCGGCGTTCGGGTAGCAGGAGACGTAGGTGTCCGCGATCCGGGCCATCTCGGCGATGTACGGCCTCATCTCGGGAGCGCCCAGCGCACAGTTCAGCCCGACCGCGATCGGCTTGGCATGCCGCACGGCGTTCCAGAAGGCCTCGGTGACCTGTCCCGACAGCGTCCGGCCACTGGCGTCGGTGATGGTGCCGGAGATGACGACCGGCCAGCGCCGAGCGCGCTCCTCGAACAGCGTCTCGACGGCGAAGATCGCGGCCTTCGCGTTGAGGGAGTCGAAGATCGTCTCGATGAAGATCAGGTCCGCGCCACCGTCGACCAGGCCGTTGGCGGCCTCGAGGTACGCCGCGACCAGCTCGTCGTAGGAGACGTTGCGGGCACCCGGGTCGTTGACGTCCGGAGAGATCGACGCGGTCCGCGTCGTCGGCCCGAGCGCACCGGCGACGTAGCGTGGCTTCTCCGGGGTGGCCAGCTCGTCGCAGACCTCGCGGGCGAGCCTCGCGCCGGCGTAGTTGAACTCGTAGGCGAACTCCTCCATGCCGTAGTCGGCCAGCGAGACGGCGTTCGCGTTGAACGTGTTGGTCTCGATGATGTCCGCGCCGGCCTCGAGGTACTCGCGGTGGATGCCGCCGATGATCTGCGGCTGGGTCAGCGTGAGCAGGTCGTTGTTGCCCTGGACGTCGCTGGGCCAGTCCTTGAACCGCTCCCCGCGGTAGCCCGCCTCGTCGGGCCGGTCCCGCTGGATGGCGGTACCCATGGCACCGTCGATGATCAGGATCCGCTCGCCCAGGGCGCGCGTCAGCTCGTCGGTGCAGTCGGGGCGGAGGTTCGGCTCCCAAGAATCAGCACTGCCGTTCACGTGCGTTCCTTCCGTTTCGGAAGGCGTCCTTGGCTCCGCCGAGCGTGGCGGACCCGGGCCACATCCCGCACGGATCCGTTGCAACGCCTCTCGACCGGACGAGTCTACGTGGTGGGTCGGGCCACACCGGTCTGATTTCTCATGTTGACACCCACGTTCACCGTAGGCTGAAGAGATGACCCTCGTTACGCTCGTCAACGCGCTGTCGCCCACTCGGCCTCATCTCGCTGGCGCTCGGCGGGCGCTCGATAGGCTCCGCGCGTGATCGAGATCGACGACGTCCGCCCGCTCGTCAACCCGGTCATGCTCAGCGCCTTCGAGGGCTGGAACGACGCCGCCGGTGCCGCCACCGGGGTCCTCGACCACCTGATCGACGTCTGGGACGCCCAACTGGTCGCTGCGATCGACCCCGAGGACTTCTACGACTTCCAGGTCAACCGTCCCGTGGTCGGCACGTCCGAGGACGGGATGCGCCGGATCACCTGGCCCTCCACCCAGCTCTACGTCGCCCGCCCGGCCGGTTCGCACCGCGACGTGGTCCTGCTCCGCGGGATCGAGCCCAACATGCGCTGGCGCCAGTTCTGCGCCGAGCTGCTGGCCGCGGCCGACGACCTCGAGGTCGTTGAGGTCGTCACCCTCGGTGCCCTGCTCGCCGAGACCCCGCACACCCGTCCGATCCCGGTGACCGGAACAGCCACCGAGCTGGACCTCGACGACCGGCTCAAGCTCGAACCGTCGACCTACGAGGGCCCGACCGGCATCGTCGGAGTGCTCCAGGACGCGTGCGCGCGCCTCGACATCCCGGCCGTCTCCTTCTGGGCAGCGGTCCCGCACTACCTGCCCCAGGCGCCGTGCCCCAAGGGCACGCTGGCCTTGCTGGCCCAGGTCGAGGACCTCCTCGAGATCTCCATCCCGCTCGGAGACCTGCCTGAGGAGACCCGCGCCTGGGAACGCGGAGTGGCCGAGCTCGCCGAGGAGGACGAGGACGTGGCCGAGTACGTGCGCAGCCTCGAGGAGTCCAAGGACACCGCAGACCTCCCGGAGGCCAGCGGCGAGGCGATCGCGCGCGAGTTCGAGCGCTACCTCAAGCGCCGGGAGAACCCCGGCGACGGGCCGGTCTAGCTTTCGCCAGCCGAGTCAAGTCTGAGTTTGGGCGTGCTGGGTCGGCCCGGGCTGTTGTCCGGGCTGTGGCCGCGGTGAAGTCGGGTCGCGGTTTGGAAGGTGGGCCGCCGGGGGTCCGGC
>NZ_JAOPXI010000014.1 GCF_025965215.1 Marmoricola sp. | reverse complement strand
CGGAAGGGATCCGCTCGTGGTACTCGGTCAGCTCGGGGTCGAGTTCGAGGTCGAGCCCGGCAGCGATCTGGCGGACGACCGGCCCCCAGGCCGTCGTCAGGACCCCGGGCAGCCAGAGCAGCGCGGCGTAGTCCATCGGACGGCCGAAGCCGTAGATGTCACCCATCACCACCGGCTGGTAGTACGTCGAGTAGTCGCAGATCTCACTGACCCGGACCAGGTCGATGCGCTGCGACAGGCTGGTCATCACCAGCGGCAGCACGTCGTTGGCGAAGCCTGGGTCGATGCCGTTCACGTGCAGGCTGGCGCCGTTCGCGGCGCCTGCGGCATTGATCCGGTCGACGTAGCTGTCCATGCCGACGCCTGCGGGGAAGGTCAGCACGACTGGTCCCGAGGAGACGACGTTGATGCCGTGCTCGACGATCTCGATCAGGTCCTCGAGGGCATCGAAGATCCGGTCGTCGGTCATTGCCGAGTGCACGACGACGTCCGGTTCGAGCGCGAAGAGCGCTTCCTTGTCATCGGTCGCGAGGACGCCGAGGTCACGGTCCAGGCCGGCCAGCCTGCCGGCGTCCTGGCCTACCTTCTCGGGGTTCGAGACCCAGAGACCGACCAGCTCGAGATCCGGTCGGGCGTCGATGCCGGCCAGCGCGTGCCGGCCGATGGTGCCGGTCGACCAGGCCACGACGCGCAGCGGCGGGGTCATCGTGCCTCGAGGTCCGGGAGACGGAAGTCGAGGTTGGGGATGTCCAGACCGCCGTCGGCCTCGATCACCTTCCCGGTCAGGAACGAACCGGCCGGGCTGGCCAGGTAGACGACCGCGGCGGCGATGTCCTCGACCGCTCCGACCCGCTGCATCGTGGTCTTCTCGGCGAGCTCGGTCATCACGGCCTCGTCGCTGGCCACGTAGTCCAGCGCGCTGGTCATGATCGAGCCGGTGCCGATCGCGTTCACCCGGATCAGCGGCGCGAGATCCTTGGAGACGAGGCGGGTCCAGTGCGTCAGCGCGGCCTTGGCAGTGCCGTACGCGACGTACCCGCGACCCGAGACCCGACCGATCACCGAGGAGATGTTCACGATCGATCCGCCAGGGTCCTCGCCGGTCAGCATGAGCGGGACGGCGGCCCTGGTGAGTGCGTGGGCCGTGGCGACGTTGAACCGGAACGCGTCGATGAGGAAGTCCTCGTCGGTGTCCAGGAACGGCAGGGGCATGGTCCCGCCGACGTTGTTCACGATGATGTCGAGGCGCCCGAACTCGTCGTACGCCGCCTGGGCGAGCGCCGCGGTCTGCTCGAGGTCACTGAGATCAGCCTTGACGACCAGTGCCCGACGACCGACGGCCCGGACCTGCTCGGCGACCTCGGCCAGCTGGGAGGAGTGCCGTGCGGAGATGACGACGTCAGCGCCGGCCTCGGCGAGGGCGAGCGCCGAGGCGGCTCCGATCCCGCGTCCGGCACCGGTGATGACAGCGACCTTGCCGTCGACCTTGAAGCGATCCAGAATCATTCCGGAAATGTAACAGGTTCTACTTTCGGAATGTCAGTGCCGGTGCTGCGGGAGCGACTGCGCGTGATGACCCTTGCGGGACCGCTGGATGGCGATACTGCCGCCGAGGACGAAACAGACGCCGAGGATCAGCAGGATCAGACCCGGGCCACCGGTGTTCGGGAGGCCTCCGGTTGGCGGAGACACGACCGTGCCACCGGGGATGTCGGTGACGTTCACGCTGCGGTCACACTTCACCCCGGTGACTGTGTCGTGACCGACGGAGTGGACGCTGAAGACGGTCGAGCTGGTCACCTGGGGCGCGGTGAAGTGCGTGGTGAAGGCCTCCCCGGTACCGGTGTGCGTCAGGCCGTCGAAGGTGACCACCCAGTGGGTGTCGGCCGAGGCCGCCGAACGGCCGGCGAGGCGTGGCGACTCGATGGTCTGGAGCGAGCAGTGGACGGTCACGACGTCGCCGGGGTGCACGACGGTGGGCGAGACGACGAGGTTGCAGACGGCTTCGGGGTAGGCGGAAGCGGCGGGCGCCAAGCCCACGGCCATGAACATCGCAACCAAGGCAGCGGCCCCGATGGCTACCAGCTTCTTCATGCACTGCTCCCGTGTGGTCATGACGCGCCCAGCGTGCTCGGGCACCGTTGTGGTGCCGCTCACAGAGAACAACGAGGGCGCGGAGCCTTCGTTACGGCACGCAGCGACCATAACGGGCATTCGGCCGATCGGGAGGAATCGGCGCTACCCCGCTAGACCACGGGTGAGGAGACGCTCAGGCGGCAGGGTCGCGGCGCTTGGAGCGTGCGATCACGAGCGAGCCACCGGCGACGAGCCCGAGTCCGCCGAGCAGGATCCACAGGTCCGGACCACCCGTGTTCGGCAGACCGCCCTGGGTCGGCGGCGAGACGGTGCCGCTCGTCGGCAGGACCGTGACGATGATCGTCCGGCGCCAGGTGACGTGCGGAGCGGCGCCCGCTGCGATCCGACCGGTGACCGGAGTCGCCCCGTCCGGAAGGGTGTAGCCGCAGGTGCCGTGCAGCGGGATCGGGGTGACCTTGGTGACGTCGGGAGCCGTGTAGGTGGTCACGAAGTCGCGGTGACCTGTCCGATTGCGCGAGTCACCGTTCCACTCAAGCGTCCAGTCGCACACGACGTTGGCCGTGGCCGTCGCGGTGAAGGTCTGGCCCGAGTACAGGACCTGCTTGTTGACCGAGAGGTTGATGAGCACCTCGGGGTAGGCCTGAGCGGACGGCGCGAAGCCGATTGCCGCCAACAGGCCGACCAGAACGACCACGCTGAAAGATGCACATTTCTTAATCACCTGATAACCCCACGATTCGTCTCAGGTCCCGCGAACGAGGTCCAACCATATAACGGACAAAGACTCACGATGCACACGAATCTGTGACCCACATCTCGTCTGTGGGTACTTTGTCCGCATTCATTCCTTGATTTTCCGACCCGCTGCTCAATCGGTCGCCGGGGCCAGCACCGCGTGACTAGCGACCGCTCGCGCGACCACCCGACCTGACTGCGTGATCTCGGCCTCGGCCGACGCGATCCGGCGTCCGACCGCGATCGCACTGCCACGGCAGATGAGCGTCAAGCCCGGCACTGCCGCACGGACGTACTGGACGCTCAGCTGGACATGGGGCGCTGCAACACCGGGAGCAACACCGTCGTGCACGGCCCAGCCGGTGGTGGTGTCGAGCATCGCCGCGAGGAAGCCACCGTGCACGATGCCGCCACCGTTGCAGTGCTCCGGCCCCGGATCCGCCTCGACGACGGCGACACCATCGGCGACCTCGATGTAGCGGAAGCCGAGCAGAGCCGAGAACGGGCCCGGCGCGGGGACGTCGGTGCGGAGCACTGGGTCGGCCATGACGCCGCAGCGTAGTCGGGTGCCGTCCCCCGGCGTTCGGCCGCCCGGACCACCACCGAACCGACCAGGACGCATCCCACGCCTGCGATCACCAGCCACCATGGCGGCCCGCCCGTGTTGGGCAGGCCGATGCCGCCGGGATGCTGGTGGTGGCTCGGCGGGCTGACGACGCCGCCGGGCGGCACGACGGTGATCGTGACCGTGCCGCGCACCGTCAGCGGAACGACGACGCTGATCGTCGCGCCTGCGCTGGACGAGCGAGCCGACGATGTCGTGGTCGCCGGCGATGTCTGGCCCGTCGGCAAGCAGATGCCCTGGACCACGAACCTCGTCGCGCGCGTCACCTGCGGCGCCGTGTAGGTCGCCACCAGCCGCCTTCCGCGAGTCTGCCGGAGATCCCCGTTCCACTTCACCCACAGGTCGCACACGACGTTCGAGGTCTCGGTCACGGTCAGCGGTTCGCCGGCTACCACGACGTGGCGGCTGACATGGAGGTGCACGGCGGCGCTCGGGGACGCCGAAGCCGCCGGCGCGACCCCGAGAAATCCCAGCACGGCGATCAGGATCGTCGATCCAGACGTCGCCAACTTGTTCATCGAACTCCCAGCGGGATCCCGACGATTCCCCGCAACCTCGTGATGGCTCTGGTCACCACGGTAGGGGTTACCAGTTGCCTGGGTAATCGGCACCAGATGAATTCAGCTGAGGAAGAAGAAAGACCCGCCAGTCGCTTGGCGGCTGGCGGGTGGCGACTGGCGGGGATTTGACGCGGAGCCGCCTGTCAGAATCGAACTGACGACCTTCTCATTACGAATCAGCACTGTGCGTGCCATCGAAGCCCGCAGTCAGACGCATGCGCGGAGCCGCCTGTCAGAATCGAACTGACGACCTTCTCATTACGAGTGAGATGCTCTACCGACTGAGCTAAGGCGGCGCAGTGTCCGACCGTCCAGCCGGGCACGCCGGACGAGTATAGGGCGGGCTCGGGGCGTCGCGCCAAACGGGCCGTGCGCCTCTCAGCAGTGCAGGTCGGCGGGTGGAACCTTGCCTTGGATCAACCAGTCCTGGACGGCATTGTCGACGCACGAATTCCCTTGCCCGAAGCCGGTGTGACCGTCGCCGTTGCGCGTGATCAGCCGGCCGGAGTCCAGCTCGCTCGCCAGCGCCTGGGCCCACGCCAGCGGTGTGGCCGGATCGCGGGTGGTGCCGATCACGACGATCGGCGGAGCACCCGGAGCATGGATCGCGTGGCTGACCTGGCCACTGCGTACCGGCCAGGTCGAGCAGGTCGAGAGGCTGAAGGCGAAGGCTCGGCCGAAGGTCGGCGAGGCCTTGACGAACTCGGCGAAGTGCGAGGGCACCTGGCTGGTGGGGATGGAGTCGTCGTGGTCCAGGCAGTTGACGGCGTACAGCGCCTCCATCGAGTTGTCGGTGTACCGGGTCGCACCACGCGAGGAGTAGGCGTCGGACAGCGCGAGCAGCCCGGAACCGTCGTGGTCGACGATCGCCTGCTTGAGGGCGTCGGTCAGGTTCGGCCAGTAGCTCCTGACGTACAGCGGCAGCCAGACCCCGGTCATCGCGGTGCCCTCGGTGAGCTTGCGACTGGTGCCGGTGTCCAGCGGGGCCTTGTCGGTCGCCGCGAGGAACTGCTGGATCCGGGTGACCACCTCGTCTGTGGTCCGACCTAGGAAGCAGGTGCCCGAGCCGGCACAGTTGGCCGCGTAGGCGCGCAGGGCGGTCTCGAAGCCGTGGGCCTGCTCGATGGAGAGCTGCGCGTTCGTCAGCGCCGGGTCGATCGCTCCGTCGAGCACGAAGCGGCCGACGTGGGTGGGGAACAGACCGGCGTACGTTGCGCCCAAAAAGGTCCCGTACGACGCCCCGAAGTAGTCGAGCTTCGGCTCACCCAACGCTGCACGCAGGATGTCCATGTCCCGCGCAGCCTCCTGGGTGGACATGTGCCGCGCGAGGTCACCGCTCCGACTCAGACAGCCCTCGCCGAAGGCGTGGATCAGGCTGTCCATCCGGTTGCGCTTCGCCGCCGTGTCGGGATCGGGGTCGAATGCCAGCAGCCCGTCGATCTGAGCCGTCGAGGCGCACGAGAGCGGATCGCTCTTGCCGACACCGCGGGGATCGAAGCCGACGATGTCGAAGTGGTTCGAGAGCGGGGCTCCGAACTGCAGCGAGCCGGCTGCCGCGTAGTCCGTCCCCGAACCCCCGGGACCCCCCGGGTTCACGACGAGCGCACCGATGCGCTGGGACGGGTTCTGTGCCGGGACCTTGAGGAGCGCGAGGCGCAGCTCGGTGCCGCCCGGGTTGGCATAGTCGAGCGGTACGGCAAGCCGCGCGCACTGGTCCCGACCGCACCCGGTCCACCTCAGCTTCTGGTCGTAGTACCTGGCGAGGGAGGGAGCCGTCGTGGGCAGCGGCGCCGTCGGGGAAGGCGCCGCAGTCGGTGTCGTACCGGGTCCCGCCGCGACCGAGGAATGGTGGTGCTTGGCCGCGTAGATGCCGATGCCGGCCGCGATCAGGGCGAAGACCACGACTCCGACCAGGACGCCGATCAGGACCGAGTTGCCGTTGCGGGTCGGCGGAGGTCCCGGGGGTGGGGGCGGAGGCGTGAACTGCGACATGCCCGCAAGCCTAGGTTGCGACCGGGTGCACCTTGAGCGACACCATCAACGACTCGAGCGCCAGCATCGGCGGCACGTTGAACTCGAGCATCTGCTCACGGGCGACGAAGACGGCATCGATGCGACGCACATTGTCCTCGGGGGTGGTGGTCCGGGCCAGCTGCTCGACGTCGCCGCGCACTTCCTCGTTGACCACCTCGGAGCGCGCCCCCAGCTGGATCGTGAGGGCATCGCGGTACACGGAGACCAGGTCCATCAGCCCGCGGTCGACGACGTCGAGGTGACGGCGCTTGGCTCGGGTCTTCTGGGACTTCTCGAGATCGCGGAGCGCCGGGGCGTACTCGCGCGGACGACGGCCGCGCTCGACGACCCCGTAGGCGCGGTCGAGCTCCTCGCGCTCGCGTGCATCATGCACCCCGGTGAGCGCGTCGGCCTCCTCCTTGGCGAGATCGTGGATCAGGGTCGCAGCGCTCATGCAGGCACCGAGGGAGGTCAGCCGGACGGGCAGGTGCACGACCTGGCGCCGCCGGCCGCGGGTGTCCTCGTCACGTGCGAGGGCACGGGCGCGGCCGATGTGGCCCTGGCTGGCCCGAGCGGCATACAGGGCGGTGGTCGCGTCGACCTCGTCGTGACGCACCAGGAAGTCGGCGACCTCGGCGCTGCTCGGCGTCGCCAGCACGATCAGGCGGGTGCGCGACCGGATCGTCGGGAGCACGTCCTCGATCGTCGGCGCGCACAGCAGCCAGACGGTGCGGATCGTCGGCTCCTCGATCGCCTTGAGCAGCGCGTTGGCGGCTTGTTCGGTCAGGCGATCGGCGTCCTCGACGATCATCACCTGCCAGCGACGACCTGATGGGGCGAGGGCGGCCGAACGGACCAGGTCGCGGACCTCGTCGACGCCGATCGACAGCTTCTCGGTCCGCGTCACCCGTACGTCGGGATGCGACCCGACCGCGACGGTGTGGCACGACGGACACGTCCCGCAGCCGCCCTGCTCGCACTGGAGCGCGGCCGCGAACGCGATCGCCGCGTTCGACCGACCCGAGCCGGGTGGCCCGGTGAACAGCCACGCGTGCGTCATGTCGCCGGCAACCGCTCGCCGCAGGCGTTCGACGACCACCTCCTGGCCGACCAGGTCGTCGAAGACCGACGTGGTGGTGGCACTCATGCCAGCAGCTCCGCCACCCGGGTGCGGACTGCCACGGCGATCGCGTCGACGTCGTCATGGGCATCCAGCACCAGGTAGTGCGTGGGGTCGCGCTCGGCCAGGAGCAGGAACGCGGAGCGCACCCGTTGGTGGAACTCCAGGGGTTCGCCCTCGATCCGGTCGCGTCCGGCGAAACGCGTGAGGCCTGCGCTGGGCTCCAGGTCGAGGAGCACCGTCAGGTGCGGCCGGAGGTCTCCGGTGGCCCAGCGCGCGACGTGCTCGAGCTCGTCGGGTGGGATCGCACGGCCGGCGCCCTGGTAGGCCAGGGTCGAGTCGACGTAGCGGTCGGTGATCACGACATTGCCGGCGGCCAGCGCCGGGAGCACGATCTTGTCGAGGTGCTCGGACTTGTCCGCGGCGTACAGCAGGGCCTCGGTCGCGTCCGCGAGGTGACCGGTCTCGGGACTCAGCACGATCTGGCGGATCTTCTGGCCCACGCCGGTGTCGCCGGGCTCGAAGGTCAGGACGACGTCATGCCCCTCCGCGGTGAGCCAGTCAGCGAGCGCCTGCGCCTGGGTGGACTTGCCGGCACCCTCGCCACCCTCGAAACAGACGAAGAGGCCGCACTCGGCATAGACACCTGCTGGGACACCCGCGTTCGACACACGCACACCCTAGACGCGGGCGCCGACCGAGGTTCCGAGACCGGCGCAGAGCGCCTTCCTCCACCCCGACCCTCACGCCTTCTTGGCGGCGGCCTTCTTCGTGGTCTTCTTGGCCGACTTCTTCGCAGTCTTCTTCGCGCCCTTCTTGGCGGCCTTCTTGGCCGGGCCCTTCTCGCGACGCTCGGCGAGCAGCTCGGCGGCCCGCTCGAGGGTGATCTCCTCGACCGAGTCGTCCTTGCGCAGGGTGGCGTTGTACTCCCCGTCGGTGACGTACTCACCGAAGCGGCCGGCCTTGACCACGACCGGCTGGCCGGACACGGGGTCGTTGCCGAGCTCCTTCAACGGCGGGGTCGCGGCTCCGCGTCCGCGCGCCTTGGGCTGGGCGTAGATCGCCAGCGCCTGCTCGAGGGTGACCTCGAAGAGCTGGTCCTCGGTCTCGAGCGAGCGCGAGTCCGTGCCCTTCTTGAGGTACGGGCCGTAGCGACCGTTCTGCGCGGTGATCTCGACACCCTCGGCGTCGACACCGACGACCCGCGGCAGCGAGAGCAGCCGCAGCGCCTGCTCGAGCGTGACGGTCTCCAGCGACATCGACTTGAACAGCGAGCCGGTGCGCGCCTTCTGCTTCTTGGGGGCGTCGTCCGGCAGGGCCTCGGTGACGTAGGGGCCGTAGCGGCCGTTCTTGGCCACGATCAGGTTGCCGGACTCGGGGTCCCTGCCGAGCTCGTGCTCCGCACCGGCCGGGTTCGCCAGCAGCTCGCGGGCAGCGGCCTCGGTCAGCTCGTCGGGCGGCATGTCGTCCGGGACGTTCGCCCGGGCCGGCACGCCGTCGCCCTCGCCGTCGCCGTCCTGGAACGAGCCGGTGTCCTCGACGTACGGGCCGTAGCGGCCGACGCGCAGGTCGATGCCGCTCGGCTCACCGGCCAGGGTCAGCACGGGGAAGGTGGCGAGCTCCTTGGCGTCGATCTCGCCGAGCTCGGTGACCAGGCGCTTGAGGCCCTCGACCTTGTCGCTGCCGAAGTAGAACTCACCCAGCTCGGTCTCGAGGTTCTTGCGTCCGCCGGCGATCTCGTCGAGGACGTCCTCCATGCCGGCGGTGAACTCGTAGGAGACAAGGCGCGCGAAGTGCTCCTCCAGCAGCCTGATCACCGAGAAGGCCAGCCACGCCGGGACGAGCGCGGTGCCCTTCTTGTAGACGTAGCCGCGGTTGAGGATCGTGCCGATGATCGAGGCGTACGTCGACGGGCGGCCGATCTCGCGGCCTTCGAGCTCGCTGATCAGCGAGGCCTCGGTGTAGCGAGCCGGTGGCTTGGTCTCGTGCCCGCTCGACTTCAGGGCGGCTGCGCTGACGGAGGCACCCTCGGTCAGGTTCGGCAGCTTGCTCTCGGCGTCGTCGCGGGCGGCTTCGGCGTCGTCGTTGCCCTCGACGTAGGCCTTGAGGAAGCCGTGGAAGGTGATCGTGCGGCCGCTGGCGGAGAACACGACGTCCTCACCTGCAGCCGAGGGGCCGCCGAGCCGGATGGTCAGCGAGTTGCCGGCGGCGTCCTTCATCTGGGAGGCGATCGTGCGCATCCAGATCAGCTCGTAGAGGCGGAACTGGTCGCCGGTCAGGCCGGTCTGGGCGGGAGTGCGGAAGTTGTCGCCGGCCGGGCGGATCGCCTCGTGCGCCTCCTGGGCGTTCTTCACCTTGGAGGCGTAGACGCGCGGGGCGTCCGGGACGTACTCGGCCCCGTACAGCTCACGGGCCTGGGTCCGCGCCGCGTTCAGCGCCGTGTCCGAGAGCGTCGTGGAGTCGGTACGCATGTAGGTGATGTAGCCGTTCTCGTACAACCGCTGCGCCACCGACATGGTCGAGGACGCACTGAAGCCGAGCTTGCGGCTGGCCTCCTGCTGCAGCGTGGTGGTCCGGAACGGCGCGTAGGGCTTGCGCGTGTACGGCTTGGACTCGACCGAGCGCACGGTGAACGCGGTGTCGTGCAGGGCCTCGACGAGCTGGTCGGCCCGGGCCTGGTTGAGGTGGACGACCTTGGCGGTCGCCTTCAGCAGGCCGTCATCACCGAAGTCGGTGCCGCGTGCGACGCGGGTCCCGTCGATGCTGTGCAGCTTGCCACCGAACATCCGCTGCTCGTGGTCGGCACCGGCGTCGAACGTCCCCTCAAGGTCCCAGTACGACGCCATCCGGAAGGCGATCCGCTCGCGTTCGCGATCCACGACCAGCCGGGTCGCCACCGACTGCACCCGGCCGGCAGAGAGGCCGGACATGACCTTCTTCCACAGCACCGGGGAGACCTCGTAGCCGTAGAGGCGGTCGAGGATGCGGCGTGCTTCCTGGGCCTCGACGAGGTCCATGTCGATCTCGCGCGGGCTCTCGACAGCGGCCTGGATCGCGGCCGGGGTGATCTCGTGGAAGACCATCCGGCGGACCGGCAGGCCCGCCGGCGGCTTAAGCTCGTCGAGCAGGTGCCAGGCGATCGCCTCGCCCTCGCGGTCCTCATCGGTGGCCAGGAAGAGCTCGTCGGCGTCCTTGAGTAGGTTCTTCAGCTTGGTGATGTGCGCCTTCTTGTCGCGCGAGACGACATAGACCGGCTTGAAGCCGTCGTCGACGTTGACTCCGAGGCGCGCCCAGGGCTCGCCCTTGATCTTCGCCGGGATGTCGGCGGCGGTCTGCGGAAGGTCGCGGATGTGTCCGATCGAGGACTCCACGACGTAGCCCTTGCCAAGGTAGCCCTCGATGGTGCGGGCCTTGGCCGGGGACTCGACGATCACGAGCTTGTGTGCCACGGAGTGGGAATCCTTCGCTTCTTCGGCGGGTTTGCCGGCAACAAGGTAGCGCGGCAGCCCAGATGGGCCGTCAACCGAGGTGGTCGCCGTTTTCCAGGAAGCCGTCGGCGATCAGGGTGCGGACCTCCGCGAGCCGGGCTGCGACATCGACCTCGCCGAGCAGCTGGCCGATCGCTGCGAGCAGCTGGGCGAGGGTCAGTTCGCCGTCCGCGGCCCCCGCCAGCGCGCAGGTGACGGAGTCGACCGGCACGGCGCGGCGCAGGCCGCGCTGTCGGCGCAGGACGATCTGGCTGGGGTCCTCGGCGCCCGCGGGGCCGAAGGTCTCCTGGACGACATCGACGGCCAGCCGTGGACGGGTGGCCAGCAGGGCGTCGTCGTCCAGCGCGCGCACAGACGCGGCCCGCTCGAAGTGTGCCGCGACCTCCGGGCCCAGCGGCTGCTCGACCTCCCAGCGCCATTCCTCCAGGCGGTGGTCGTCCGGTCCGGGGTCGGTGCCGTCAGCGCCGCGTGAGCGCAGGTTGATCCACCCGAACCCGACCGCTTCGACGCCGACCTCGTCGAACCACGACAGCCAGGTCTCGTAGCGCCGCGCGTAGTCGGGTGCGCCGTGCTGGCCGGCGTCCTTGAGCCAGAGCTCGACGTACGACGGCAGGTCGACGACCTCGCGCTGGACGATCCAGGCGTCGCAGCCGCGGACGTCGGCGGCAGGCTCGAGCCACGCGGCGAGGCGCTCGTCCCAGTCGGTGCCCTTCTGGATCGCCCAGTTGGCGAGCACCTGGCCGACCCCACCGGGGTTCAGGAACGAGGGGATCCTGCGCACGATGTCCTCGACGACCCGGTCGCCCGGCAGCCCGGAGTCGCGGTAGACGAGGCGTTCGCCGGTGGCAGGGGAGATCACGAACGGCGGGTTCGTGACGATGAGGTCGAAGAGCTCGCCTGCGACCGGCTCGAAGAAGCTGCCTTCGCGTACGTCCAACGTCACGCCGTTGAGGTCGGCGTTGAGCTGCGTCAGCCAGAGGGCACGCTGGTTCACGTCGGTCGCGACCACCTGGCGGGCGTGGGTCGCGAGGTGCAGCGACTGGACGCCGCACCCGGTGCCGAGGTCGAGTGCCCGGCCGACCGGTGCGCGCACAGTGAGCTCGGCGAGCGAGGTCGCGGCCGGGCTGATCCCCAGGACGTGGTCGCTGCCCACGCGCATCGAACCGCCGTCGAGCCCGGGGGTCAGGTCGCTGGCCACCCACAGGTTGCCCCCATCCGTGCCGTACGGGCGCAGGTCGACCCGGGCCGCGACCTCGCTGAGCGTACGTTCGAGGATCCCGGCGGCGCACAGCTCATCCACCAGGTCGGGCAGGGCGCGCTCGGCGTCCTCGGCGCTGACCGTTGCCTGCAGCAGCCACATCCGGGTCAGCGTCTCGACCGGGCTGCCGCCGCGGGTCACCCGCAGGCCCGGGGTCGTCTCGTTGCGACCGAGCGCCGCCTGGGCCGTCGTACCGATCAGGTCCGAGACGACGTCGTAGGTGTAGCCGGCCGCGGCGAGCGCGTCGCGGAGGCGGAAATGGAGATCGGTCACCGGGGAAGGCTATGTCGGGAAGGCGACAAGGCTTCGGCAGGCTCAACCAGTGGTGGTTGAGCCTGCCGAAACCGGGAGAGACGGGTCAGACCGACGTTTCGGCCGCAGCGGCTGCTGCGTCCTCGCCGAGGTCGACCTCACGCTTCTTGGAGATGTAGAGGAACGTCGCGATGATCCCGACCGCGACCAGGGCGATGACGATCCGCAGGGCGGTGTGCTCGTCCTTGCCGACGCTCATCTTCACGACGGCGCTGGCGATCAGCAACGAGACCAGGTTCATCACCTTGATCAGTGGGTTGATCGCCGGACCGGCGGTGTCCTTGAACGGGTCACCGACGGTGTCACCGATGATGGTGGCCTCGTGGGCCGGCGACCCCTTGCCCCCGTGGTTGCCGTCCTCGACGAGCTTCTTGGCGTTGTCCCAGGCTCCACCGGAGTTGGCCAGGAAGACGGCCATCAGGGTGCCGGTGCCGATCGCGCCGGCCAGGAACCCGGCCAGCGGGGCGACACCCAGGCCGAAGCCGACGGCAATGGGAGCGAGGACTGCCAGCAGGCCCGGCGTGACGAGCTCGCGCAGCGAGTCCTTGGTGACGATGTCGACGACCTTGCCGTACTCGGGACGACCCACGCCGGGGTTGTTCGGGTCCGGGAACTGCATGATGCCCGGGATCTCGCGGAACTGGCGGCGGACCTCGTAGACGACCGCGCCAGCAGCACGGGCGACCGCGTTGATGGCCAGGCCGGAGAAGAGGAACACCACGGCCGCACCGAGCAGGATGCCGACCAGAACGCCCGGGTTGTAGACGAGGAAGTTGAGCTTGTGCAGCTCGCCCGCCTTGACCTGCGCCTTGTTGACGGCGTCGACGACAGCCGTCGAGTACGACCCGAACAGCGCGGTCGCCGCAAGTACGGCGGTCGCGATCGCGATGCCCTTGGTGATCGCCTTGGTGGTGTTGCCGACCGCGTCGAGCTCGGTGAGGATCTGGGCGCCCTCCGGGCTGACGTCTCCCGACATCTCCGCGATGCCCTGGGCGTTGTCGGAGACCGGACCGAAGGTGTCCATCGCCACGATGACCCCGACGGTCGTGAGCAGACCGCAACCGGCCAGCGACACCGCGAACAACGAGACGGTCACGGTGGCACCACCGAGCAGGAACGCACCGAAGACGGCGGCGCCGATGACCAGGGTCGTGTAGACCGCGGACTCGAAGCCGACCGAGAGGCCGGCCAGGATCACGGTGGCCGCGCCGGTGAGCGAGGTCTTGCCGACACCCTTGACCGGCTTGTACTCGGTGCCGGTGTAGTAGCCCGTCAGCGCCAGGATGCCCGCGGCCATCACGATGCCGATGACGACGGCAGCCGAGGCGATCAGGCGCGGGTTGCCCGAGGCACCGCCCATGTCGAGCCCGGTCTTGTTCGCGAAGTCGGTGAAGCTGGACGGCAGGTACACGAAGGCCGCGATCACCGAGGCGACCGCACCGACGGCGGCGGAGATGTAGAAGGCCCGGTTGATCGTGGTCAGGCCGTTCTCGCCCGTACGCGGCTTACAGAGGTAGACACCCATCAGGGCGGTCAGCGCGCCGATCGCGGGGATCAGCAGCGGGAAGACCAGGCCCTTGTCACCGAACGCCTGCGAGCCGAGGATCAGCGCGGCCACCAGGGTCACGGCGTACGACTCGAAGAGGTCAGCGGCCATGCCGGCACAGTCGCCGACGTTGTCACCCACGTTGTCCGCGATGGTCGCCGCGTTGCGCGGGTCGTCCTCGGGGATGTTCTGCTCGACCTTGCCCACCAGGTCGGCGCCGACATCAGCCGCCTTGGTGAAGATGCCGCCGCCGACACGCATGAACATGGCGAGCAGGGCGGCACCGAAGCCGAAGCCCTCGAGCACGTGCGGGGCCTCGTCCTTGTAGATCAGGACGACCAGGCTGGCGCCGAGCAGGCCGAGTCCGACGGTGAGCATGCCGACCATGGCGCCGGTCCGGAACCCGATCTTCATGGCCGGGTCGCGGCCGGTCTCGTTGGCGGCGGCCGCGACGCGCAGGTTCGACTGCACTGCCAGGGACATGCCGAGGTAGCCCACGGTCGCGGAGAAGCCCGCACCCACCAGGAAGAACACGGAGCGGCCGAAGCGCACACTCATGTCGTCGGCGGGCAACGCGAGCAGGGCGACGAACGCGATCGCGGCAAAGATGCCGAGCGTCCGGAACTGCCGGCCGAGGTAGGCCTGGGCCCCCTCCTGCACCGCTTTGGCGATGGTCTTCATGTTCTCGGTGCCTTCGCCAGCAGCCAGAACCTCGTTGCGGAACATCGCCGCCATGCCGAGCGCCCCAAGGGCGATCACGGCGATGATGACGACGAGCGTGAGGTTGGAGCCGTCGAGGACTGGCTTGATGGCTGGCAGCGTAATGGCGAGCCCGCTCATGAGGTCTCCTCGGTGTGATCCGGGTAACACGGGTAACAAACGTCGCGGAGTCTACGCAGGTGTCGCCCGAGTCACGCCCACCGGGTGACTCAGATCACGTCGGCGTGTCACCATCCGAAACCGGAGGTCAGCTTCCGAGCGCAACGGCTTCCGAGGGGTGGATCGTGAAGACCTTCGCGAGGCCGGTGATCCGGAAGATCTTGAGCAGCCGGTCCTGGCTGCAGATGAGCGCCATCGAGCCGTCCTGGGCGCGGATCTTCTTCAGCCCGCCGACCAGGACGCCGAGGCCGGTGGAGTCGAGGAACTCGACTTCCTCCATGTCGATGAACAGGTCGTGGTGACCGGCGTTCACCAGCTCGGTGATCTTGTCGCGCAGCTTCGGGGCGGTGTACACGTCGATCTCCCCACCGACGGATACGATCGTGCGCTCGCCGTCCTGTCGGGTCGTCAGTGTCAGGTCCACCCTCGTACTCCCAAGCGTGTGGCGGCAGGTCCTTCTCATTCAACCACGCTGCCGCACAGCAGTTCCGGACCGAGGCTGGCGATGTCCGGGTCCGCTGCGAGACTCACGGCGTGAGCCTGGATCACCTCGAGCAGCTGGTCGAGCGGCTGGTGAGCGCCCCGGGGCGCGAGGACCGGCTCACCCACCTCGAGGTGCTTCCCCCACGAACGGCCCGGATCGGGGCCTGGCCGGGTTGGGTGGATGCCAGCCTCGTGGCCGCGCTGGAGCTGGCCGGCGTACCGGCGCCGTGGGAGCACCAGGTGACCGCGGCCGAGCAGGCGCACGCCGGTCAGCACACGGTGATCTCGACCGGGACCGCGTCCGGCAAGTCGCTCGGCTACCTGTTGCCGGCACTGACCGCGATCGCTGCGAAACGCGGGCCCCGGGGCCAGCGCGGGTCCAGCACGCTCTACCTGTCCCCGACCAAGGCGCTCGCGCAGGACCAGCTCAGCACCCTGCGCAGCCTCGGTCTGGCTGACCTGCGGGTGGCCACCCACGACGGCGACTCGACCACCGAAGAGCGCGAGTGGACCCGGGACCACGGGGAGTACGTGCTCACCAACCCGGACATGCTGCACCGCTCGCTGCTGCCCGGGCACGAGCGCTGGTCACGGTTCTTCTCGGCCCTGGAGTACGTCGTCATCGACGAGTGCCACCACTACCGCGGGGTCTTCGGGGCGCACGTCTCCCAGGTGATGCGCCGGCTGCGCCGGGTCGCAGCCCTGTACGGCGCCCACCCGACCTTCGTGCTGGCCTCGGCGACGGTGGCCGAACCGGAGGTGGCGGCGAGCCGGCTGACCGGGCTGCCGGTGCTGGCGGTGACCGACGACGCGTCGCCCCGCGGGCGGGTGGCACTGGCGCTGTGGGAGCCGCCGTTCGTGTCGCACGGTGGCGAGCACGGCGCCCCGGTACGCCGGTCAGTAGGGGCAGAGCTGGCCGACCTGCTGACCGATCTGGTGGTCGAGAACGTGCGGACGCTCGCATTCGTCCGCAGCCGGCACGGCGCCGAGACGGTGGCGCTGACGACCCGCCGGCTGTTGGGCGAGGTCGATCCGGCGCTGGCCGACCGGGTAGCGGCGTATCGCGGTGGCTACCTGCCCGAGGAACGCCGGGCTCTGGAGCAGGCGCTGCGCGACGGCCGGCTGCTCGGACTGGCGGCGACCAACGCGCTGGAGCTTGGCATCGACATCTCCGGGCTGGACGCCGTGCTGCTCGGCGGGTTCCCGGGCACCCGGGCAGCGCTGTGGCAGCAGGTGGGCCGCGCCGGACGCAACGGCGGCGACGCCCTGGGGGTGCTGGTGGCCCGCGACGACCCGCTGGACACGTACCTGGTCAACCACCCGGAGCACCTGCTGGGCCGTCCGGTCGAAGCGACCGTCTTCGACCCGGACAACCCGTACGTCCTGGGCCCGCACCTGTGTGCGGCAGCGGCGGAGTCGCCGCTGACCGAGGACGGCCTCGCCCTGTTCGGCCCGGCCGCGCGCGACGCCGTCGATGCGCTGACCAACGCCGGGTTGCTGCGCAGGCGCTCGCACGGTTGGTACTGGACGGATCGACGCCGGGCCAGCGACCTCGCCGACATCCGCTCGTCCGGTGGTTCTCCGGTGAGGCTGGTCGAGGACGGCACCGGTCGGGTGCTGGGCACCGTCGACCACGGCTCCTCGCACGGCACGGCTCACACGGGAGCGGTGTACCTGCACCAGGGCGAGAGCTTCCTGGTCCTCGACCTGGACCTGGAGGAGTCGGTGGCGACGGTTGCGAGCACGACGGTCGACTATTCGACCTCGGCACGCGAGATCACCGACATCGAGATCGTGCGAGAACGGCTGGCCGAGACCTGGGGTCGCAACCGGCTGAGCTTCGGCACGGTACGGGTGACCCATCAGGTGGTCTCGTTCCTGCGCCGCCGGATTGCCTCGGGCGAGGTCCTCGGTGAGGAGCCCCTGGACCTGCCCGAGCGGACCCTGGAGACGGCCGCGGTCTGGTGGACGGTGCCCGACGACCTGCTGGAGGACGCCGGCTTCGACAAGCTCGACCTCCCGGGCTCCGCCCATGCCGCGGAGCACGCCGCAATCGGACTGCTACCTCTGTTCGCGACCTGCGACCGCTGGGACATCGGCGGCGTCTCCACCGCGAGGCACGCCGACACCGGCCAGCTCACCGTGTTCGTGTACGACGGCCACCCGGGAGGCGCGGGGTTCGCTGAACGCGGCTTCCACACCGCCCATGACTGGCTGGAGGCGACCCGCGAGGCGATCGACTCGTGCACGTGTGCCGAGGGCTGCCCGTCGTGCGTGCAGTCCCCGAAGTGCGGCAACCAGAACAACCCCCTCGACAAGCCCGGAGCGGTCCACCTCCTCGACCTCCTCCTCGCAGAAGCTGGCTGACCCCGGTCGTCGCCAACCCAGTCGCCACCCAACCCCGGTCGTCGAGCTTCCCGAGACGCACGCGACCATAATCGGGTGCCAGTCCTCCCCACCACCGACGCCTTCCTCGACTTCTGGCGCTCCCGGCACCTCTGCACCGTCACCACCCTGCGCCGCGACGGCACCCCGCACGTCGTCCCGATGGGCGTGGTGATCGACCCGGAGAACGACGTCGCCTGGGCGATCACCTCGGGCGCCTCCGTCAAGGCCCAGAACCTGCTGGCCGCCAACGGCAACGGACCGATCGCCGTCTGCTGTGTCGACGGTCGGCACTGGTCGACCCTCGAAGGCACCGCCACCGTCCTGGTCCACCCGGCGGCCGTCGCCGAGGCCGAGCAGCGGTACGCCGAGCGCTACAAGGTGCCGCGCGAGAACCCGGAACGGGTGGCGCTGCGGATCGAGGTCACAAGGGTGCTCGGCAACGTGCGCTGACCTTCACTCGGAGGGGCCCGCTCGCGCTCGCGCCCGCAGAGTCTGACCGCCCAGAACCCGCGGCAGATCGGATCGCACGACCACAGACAGGTCCCGGCCAGTTGCCGTACACGTCTCGACCACCGCACCGTTGCGCCGGGCAAGCTCCGAAGCGATCGCACAGGGATCTCGTCCGGTTCCGAACGCCCCTGCGGCACCCAGCGCCGACAGATCAGCAGCTGCCTCGACCCGCCGATGTGCGGAGATGACCGTCACGAGCGCGAACGCGATGGTGCCGACGGCCATCAGGACTCCGGCGAGACCCAGGACGACCACGACCCCGGCACCGGCTTCATTCCGACCAGTCACGACACGGGCTCCGATGCGCCCGTCGCCTCGGCGTGCACCTCGTGGCCAGAAAGGAACCCGAGGATTCCGCCCGGACTGCTCACCAGCGCCGTCACCCTCACAGTGACCAGGTCGGCGTCGCGCTGGATGTCGAATCTCGCTCCCCCCGGGGCGATCCGCCGACCGAGCGCTTCACTGACAGCGACGTCGTCGCCGCGGGCCAGTGATCGAACGGCTTCGCGAGCTGCGTCCTCGGCCCGCGCCTGACTCACGCCGACCGCGATGGCCCATGCCAGGGCTGCCGCGATCAGGACGAGTACTGGCAGGGCGACTGCCGCTTCCGCAGTGACGGCTCCTGACTGGTCCCGTCGCATCAGAACGGGAGCATCCCCAGGAGATGGTCAAACACGGTATTGAGCAGCCGTTGTCCCGTTTCACTGGTGATCAACTTGAAGAGCAGCCCTGCGAAGCCGACCGCCGCTCCGGTGCAGACGGCGTACTCGGCGGTCGTGGCTCCAGTTTGGCTGCGTGCCGCAGCCCTCGTCGTGGTGCTGCTACGAACTCCTGGCATCTGCACTCCCGAATGTTTGCGTTTTCCTTGACAGGGTTGACGATTGTCGCGAGATCGACCGCGAGCGAACCCGCATGCCGGGGGTCGTGGACAGCGGTTCACCGGCGCAGGCTGTGGACGGTCGTCACTCAGAAGATCTGCAGCGATGAGAAGATCCCGGCGATCATCGGGACGATGCCTAGGATCACGAAAGCCGGCAGGAAGCACACGCCGAGCGGTGCAGCGGCACGAACCTCGACGGTTCGCGCCCGCGCCTCGGCACGCAGTCCGGTGTCGGCGCGGAGGTCGTCGGAGAGTCTCTCGACCGCGTCACGAACCGACGAGCCACTCCACGCCGCGCGGGACATGGATTGGCCGAGACCCGTCAGGGGACCGTCGAGCGCCGCCCAGACGTCCCCCGGGTCGACCCCCAGGAGCAGGCGATTCCGTACCAGCGTGAACTCGTCGCCAACAGGCCCGGCGACCGCGCTCGCGACGTCGTCGAGCGCCCTGGTCACGTCGGAGCCGGCGACCAGGCATCCCCCGAGTAGATGGATGGCGAACGGGAGATCCCGCTCAAGTTCGTCACGTCGGCGCCGGGCGGCAGGACTTTCGACTGAACCGAGGACTCGCCACGCGAAGGCCGCCAGAACGGCGCCGGCCGCGACGCCCGGCCAAGCCCCGATGAAGGTCCAGCCGCCGACGAATGCCAGGGCAGTGAGAGGTGTCCGAAGTCGCCGCAGTGCAGCCGCTTCCGCAACCTGACCAGGAGCGACGGCAGTGAAGCTAGCCCTCAGGCGTGCAGGTCGTGCGAGCATCAGCCCGAGGACCGCAGCGACTGCGCTCGCAACGAGCGTCACGAACGCCTGACCCGGTCAGCGATCCGATCGAGCCAGACGGTTCCGAGCCAGGAAAGGAGCAGTCCCGCGGCAAGACAGACCTGGCCTGCCGCCGTAGCAACGAGAAAGGCAAACGGATCGCCACCGGCACCGCGACCGATGAGCAGCACCGGGAACGGCAAGATCGCAAGCAGCCTCGCCGTAGCCGTAGCCGCCGCCAGCTCTGTGTCGACCCGGCGCTCCAGTGCTCGATGCTCACGGATCCCGCGCGCAGCGAGCGACATCGATTCGGCCAGTCCAGCGCCAGACCGATGAGCCACCGTCCAAGCCGCTGAGACGTGGTTCAACGCGGCTGCCCCCGGAAGGTCAGCGAGCTCACGCAAGGCGCCCGGCACATCGGCACCCAGGTGCGAGGCGTGACAGACAGGTGCGAACTCAGGCCACCGCTCGGCGGCAGCCGTCAGGGCAGTTTGCGGCGCCAGCCCGGCGGCGAGGTCTGCCGCCAACCCTTCGCAGAGCAGGAGCACAGCGGTCGCGCGATGCGCCGATCGCGCCCGTGCCCGGTTGCGGCGCAGGTGCTGCCACACGGCCCCCGCAATTGCCGGGGCAAGGCAGATCACCACGATCGGGACTCGCCACCGAAGGAGTGCGGCAACAGCAAGACAGATGAAGAGCGCCCCCACCACCCTCGCTGAGGGACGGGCACGCGTTCCCGACGGCGGCCGCAGCATCAGGAACGAGGCGAGACTCGCAGCGATTGCCGCCGTCACGACAACAACGCCTCCAACCGGTTGATACCCGGACCCGCTGCGAGTCTCAGATCACTGTCGAACGACACAGCCGGGACGACCGCGACGTTGCCCTCGGCGTCACGCATCAGCACGCCGATCTCTCGTAGCCGACGACCACCTCGACGAGGCTGATGAAGGTGGACGACCACGTCGACGGCTGCCGTCAGCTGGCTCAGAGCAGCGTCACGCCCCATCCCGGCCGCCAGAGCAAGCGCCTCGATCCGGGCCGGAACGTCCGCAGCAGAGTTCGCGTGGATCGTCCCGCAGCCGCCTTCGTGACCTGTGTTCATCGCAGCGAGCAGATCGACGACCTCGGCACCGCGGACCTCTCCGACGACCAGTCGATCGGGACGCATCCGCATTGCTTGACGAACCAGCGTTTGGACGGTCACCTCGCCGGCACCTTCGATGTTCGGCGGTCGAGCCTCCATGGTCACAACGTGCGGGTGGTCGGGGCGCAACTCACCCGAGTCCTCGACGACGACCAGACGCTCGGTGTGATCGACGAGTCCGAGCAAGGCTGCCAACAGGGTGGTCTTGCCGCTCCCGGTCCCACCGGTAACCAGAAACGAGAGCCGCGCCTGAATCACCCGGCGCAGGACTTGCGCGCCCTCGGCGCTGACCCCGCCAGCTTCCTCGAGAGCAGTGAGATCGAAGGCGCGCCGACGCGGCACACGCAAGGACAGGACGGTCCCGGGCCACGCAATCGGTGCCAGAACGGCGTGGAACCTCGTGCCGTCGACGAGTCTCACGTCGACGTACGGAGAAGCGTCGTCGAGTCGGCGCCCGCCCGTGGCCGCCCACCGCTGCGCCAGGCGCCGTACGGCGTCGTCGTCGGCGAACCTGATCGAGCTGAGCTCGAGTCCGTGGCCCCGATCGATCCAGACTTGATCAGGACCGTTGACCAATACATCGGTCACGCCCGGCAGCGAGATGAGCTCCTCCAGGGGTCCGGCCCCGGACACCTCCCGCCGGAGGACATCGTGGACGGCAAGAACCTCGACGTCGCTGACCGGACGGCCGCCGTGACGAAGTGCCTCGGCAACCCGCTGAGGAGTCACCTGGGCACCGTCCCTTGCGAGTCGGTCGCGGACCCCGATCAGAATGTCGTCCCCGTTCACGCGACAGCCCGGCCCAACAGCTCGCGAGCGACCACGTTCGCTGCCCGGGCCAACGGACCCCGCCGTGTGCGTAGCGGACCGATCCCCAGACCGATGGCCTCGTCCAGGCCGCGTTGGTTCGACATGGTCGCCACGACCGACAACCCGAGCAGTCGTTCGACGTCGGTTTCAGCCAGCCCTCGTCCCCTCAGCACCAGGCGTGTGGAGCCGGGTGGGAGTCGCCGCGCAACCCTCAAGGCCGAGGCCATTGCGGGGATTGTCAGCGTCGAGACCAGGACCACGTCATCGCATCGGGCGATCACCTCATCGGTCACGGTGTTCTGCAACCGCGGCAGATCGATCACCACAGCCGGGAATCCTCGGTGGGCCGCCGAGAGCACCTCGCGCACAGCGAGCGTGTTCAGGTCGAAGGCGTGCTCGGTCGGCCAACTGAGGACAGCCAGATCCTGACGTTTCGGCAGCGCCTCGCGCAGCGCCCGCGCGCTGAGCCGGCCGGCTGCGATCGGAAGGGCGTCCCAGCGGATGCCAGCAACTGACTCGACTCCGAGGACGCGATCGATGCCGGAGCCCAGGGGATCCGCGTCGACCAACAGCGTCGGCATGCTGTGGGCGCACACGGAGGCAAGGGCAGCCGCGAACACGGTCGCGCCCGCGCCACCGGCCCCTGCGATCACACCGATCGTGGCACCCCCAACCAGGGCACCGTCCCCTGCGTCCGTCAGCAACTCAATGACCCGTTCGTCGCCTCCCGGTAGGGCAAACACGGACTCCGCACTGCACTCGACAGCGCATCGGAACACTGAGTCTGGAAGTGACCCGTGGCCGACGAGGTGAATCCCGGCTCGGCGTGGAGGCTCGGCAGAAGCCATCAAGTCAGCGATGTCCGCCCCGACGATGATGGACGAAGCGGCAGACCACCCGCCCATCGCGGCTCCGATGTCGCGCACGACCACCGGGACAACTCCGGCCGCGGCAGCCAGGCGCTCCAGGTCGGACAGCAGCCTGTCGTCGTTGCTCACCAACAGCGGTGCGCCCGGGTGGTTCATGGGCCCAGCGTCAAGGTCAGCCTCGCGGGAGACAGCCGGATCGGCCAGCTGCTGTGGATTCGCAGCCTCGCCGGCACCCTGTGGAATGCTCCGCAATCGCCCGACCCACAAGACTTTCCGTCCCTAGACTCGAAACATGAGCTCTGTCGCTCGCCCCACTGCCGCGTTCTTCGATCTGGACAAGACGATCATCGCCAGGTCGAGCACGTTCGCGTTCAGCCGCGAGTTCCAGGCTGGCGGGCTCATCTCGCGCGGCGCCGTCCTGCGTGGTGCCTACGCGCAGTTCGTCTACCTGGTGGGCGGAGCGGACCACGACCAGATGGAGAAGATGCGGCAGTTCATGTCGCAGCTCTGCGCCGGCTGGGACGTGCAGACCGTGCGCGACATCGTCGCCGACACCTTGCACAACATCGTCGACCCGCTCGTCTACGACGAGGCGGTCAACCTGATCGAGGAGCACCACGCGGCCGGGCGCGACGTCATCATCGTCTCCACCAGCGGCGCCGAGATGGTCGAGCCGATCGGCGCCATGCTCGGTGCCGACCACGTCGTCGCGACCCGCATGGAAGTCGTCGACGGCAAGTACACCGGCAAGATCCGGTTCTACGCGTACGCCGAGAACAAGGCCAAGGCGGTCAGCGACCTCGCTCGCAAGCGCGGCTACGACCTCGACGAGTGCTACGGCTACAGCGACTCGATCACCGACCTCACCATGCTCGAGACCGTCGGGCACCCGTACGCCGTCAATCCCGATAAGGACCTGCGCAAGATCGCCAGGGAGCGGGGCTGGCCGATCCTGGTCTTCGAACGCCCGGTCGCGCTGGCCAGCCGGATGAAGCTGCCACCGGCCAAACCGACGCTCGCGGCGCTCGCGGTGGCTGGTGTGGCCGGCCTCGGCGCCGCCATCTGGGTCAATTCACGACGGGCTCGGCGCAGCCACCTCGGTATTTGAGCGCGCCGCTCACGTGGCTCAAAAGTCAACCCTTGAAGTCACCCTGAGACCGGGCTACACAGGGATCAGACAACTACAGACCAGCACACGACGCAGGTACCCACGCGGCGATCTCCCTTCGTTGAGGGCGTTTGCAGATCGGGACACTCCCGAGGCAACAATTAGACCGTGCACGCTTGGTAGCCAAGTTGTGTGTGAGAGCGGCATCGAAGGCAAGCCCTTCGGTGCCGCTCATCTGTGTGGGGCGCTCACCTGGCCCAGAGGCTGGCGAGTCTGCCCAGGTAGGTGTCGAGCTCGGGTCCGAAGTAGCGCATCGTGTGGATGCTGCAGGGCTTCGGCACGTAGGTGTGCCTGACGCCAGCCAGCGTGAGGGCCAGGTCGAGGTTGAGGGTTGTGTGGCCGACGATCGCTTCGACGGCACTGGTCGTCGGATCGGCGGCGATCGTCGGGACGTCGGCGAGGTCGCACGGCAGTCCGGTTCCGGCCGTCAGGTAGACGTCCATGCCCCGCAGGTTCCCGGCAAGGGCGACAGGGTTCGCCTCGGTCCAGCGACCGGCATCGAGGATCGGGTTGCCGAACATCCCGAACAGGTCGTACTGGCCCGGCGGCACTCCGTCGGCACACTGGCGCTGGGTCACCGTGGCGAGCAGGAAGACCGCCATCGCGTCCGGCGACTGGTTGTCCACGCCCCCGGAGAGCGAGCCGACCGCGCCGAACAGCTCGGGGTAGCGAACGGCGTAGTGCATCGCGCCCCACCCACCCATCGAGACCCCGGCGATGGCGCGTGACGCCCGGTCGGGGTTGGTGCGGAACTGGGCGTCGATCGCCGGGATGACGTGCTTGATGATCGTCGTCTCGTAGTGGTGGCTGCCGTCCTTCCAGTCCACGTAGAACCCGGTCAGGCCGCCGTCGGGCGTCACCACGATGAACTGGTTCGAGTCCGGGATCTGACCGGTGCGCGCGACCAGATCGGAGCTGGCCAGGAAGTCGTCGACGCCCGAGGTCCCGCCGTGCAGGAGGTAGAGCACCGGGTAGCGCTTCGTCGAGGTGGCGTAGTCGGGCGGCAGCAGCACCGAGACCGGGGTGCCGTCGACGGTGAGGTGCTGGATCCGGGGGCCGGAGGCCACGGCCTGGTGCGGCGGAACGGTGGAGCAGATCGGGTCGGAAGCCGGGTCGGCGGCGCTGGCTGGTGCCGTCACGAGTGCCGTGAAGAGAAGAACCAGGCAGAGAGCTGCGGCGCGGTTCCGTGCGTGCGTCACCGCGTCTCGGCAAGCTCGACGACCGGGGTGGGGGCGACCGGGGTGGGGGCGACCGGGGTGCAGACGACCGGGGTGCAGACGACCGGAGGGCGTCACTACCGGAACCGGCCGGCGAACGCCCGCAGCGGGAGGTCAGCGCTGGTGATGCAGCCGGGTGGCGCTTCAACCACCGAGCGAACCGCGTTCAGGGCAGGCATGCCGGTCAGGGTCATCCCCATCGCGGCCAGCGCCGTCGGGTCGGTGAAGTCGGTGCCGGGCTTGGGCAGGATCCGCTGCTTGGAGTACACGCACGGGTCGCCCGTGATCCGGGTGACGTAGCCGCCCTTGATGTCCCAGTGCGGTTCGGTGTGCGGAGTCATCTGCCACTCCAGGTGCAGCTCGACCTTCGGTACGCCGGCCAGCTTGCCGACGTACTTGACGTAGCAGGCGCCCAGCGAGCCCGGCGGGAGGCGGTACCAGCCCAGGTCCTCCTCCTTCGTCACGGACCCCAGGTCGGGCTCGAAGGCGACCTCGTCGATCTCCATGCCGAGGCAGTCGGCCATCAGGCGGACACCGTCCTCGAACACCCGTGTTCCGAGCTCGAGGCGGCGCAGCGTCTCGGGGTCGTCGATCGGCATCCCGAAGCCGCAGTTCTTCCACGTGTCGACCGAATGGTGACAGGAGACGTCGACCGACTCGATGCAGACGACGTTCTCGATGTCGGCGATGTTGCCGGAGTTCACGATCGTCAGGATCTGCGCCAGGCCCGGGTTCATCCCGGTGCCGTAGAACGTGGATCCGCCGCGCAGGCAAGCGTCCTGGAGCACCTCGGTCGGCGGCTTGCCGGTCGGGTTCGGGTAGTTGAGGTTGCGGTGGTGCCCGGTGATCCAGTCAGCCGTCGTCACGATGTCGATGCCGGCTTCCAGGACCCGCTCGTACAGGTCGAAATCGGGCCACACGCCGTGGAAGGTCACGCAGTCCGGGCGTGCGGCGATGATCTCCTCGACGGTCCCGGTGGCGACCACGCCGATCGGGCCGATGCCGACGACCTCGCCGACATCGCGGCCGACCTTCTCGGGGCTGTAGCAGTGCACCCCGACCAGCTCGAGATCGGGATGGGTGCCGATCCGCTTGATCATCTCCGCACCCACGTTGCCTGTCGCCACCTGGAAGACCCGGATCTTCTCGCCGCTGGTCCTCGCCACCGTTGCTCCTCTCCTGCGCCCCCGGATCCGGGTCGTCTCCCGAGAGCGTGGCGCTACCGATCTGTTCTGTCAACAGTGTTGACTGAACTGCCTTCGATCGGGTTCTCGACCCGCAGCAGGGACCCGCTGTGGGCCGCCGTCACGTAGAGGAACCGCGGGTCGTGCGCGAGGCAGACGTTGGTCGGCAACGACCCTTCCGGGAGCTCGCAGCGGGCCACCAGCGAGCCGTCCGGCGCGATCGCGTCGATCCGGTCGGCCGAGGTGAGCGCGACCAGGGCCACTCCTTGCTCGGTGACGGCGAGCCCGTCCGGGTGGCCCTCGGCGAAGACGTACCGGACGACGGGATCGACCAGGCTCCCGCGGACAACCTCGTACGACGACAGCTTCGCGTCGAGCGTCTCGGTGACGAGCAGCCGCTCTCCGCCTGGGGTGAAGGCCAGGCCGTTGAGGAAGAGTGGACCGGACTCCAGGACCAGATCCGCCTCGCCGCGGTTCACCTCGACAGCCCAGACCTGACCCGGCTGCGCACCACGGCGATCACCCCAGGCGAACTCGGCCACCGTGTCGGTGACCCACAGCCGGCCGTCCGGCCCGATGGCGCAGTCGTTCGGAGCACCCATGCCCTGGACCAGGTAGTCGACGCGACCGTCGCGCAACACCTGGACCCCCGCCGCAGCCTTGCCGGGCGCTCCCCAGACGCCACCGTTCTGCGCGATGTACACCGTGCCGTCGTCTCCGAGCGCCAGCCCGTTGGGGCCGCCCCCGGTCTGGAACCGTTCGACCGGTCCACCCGGCTCTACGACGTACACGCACGCGTGACTGATCGAGACCAGCGCGATCCGGCCGTCGGGCAGGCACACGGGCCCTTCGGTGAAGCCGAGACCGTCAGCCAGTACGTCCACGCTCATGCAGCAAGTGTCGCGAATTGCGGCATGATCCGTTACGTGTCAGAGCCCGCCGAGATCGAGACGACCACCCGTGCTGCGGCAGCCGCGCGCACCCGGAGGGCGATCGCCGACGCGGCCCGGGTCATGTTCGCCACCGACGGGTACGGCGGCACCTCGGTCCGCGCGATCGCGACCCGGGCGGGGGTCGACCCCGCCCTGGTGATCCGTCACTTCGGGTCCAAGGAGAAGCTGTTCCTCGACACCGTCGGCTTCCGGGGCTTCTTCAAGCAGGCCATGGACGGCCCTCTCGAGGGCATGGGCGAGCGCCTGGTGACCTCGCTGCTCAGCGACCAGCACGACCCGACCTTCTCGGCGTACCGGGCGATGATGCACGCCTCGGGCAGCGAGCAGGTCAGGGTCCGCCTGGGTGAGGCCATCCACGGCATGTTCGTCGAACCACTGGCTCCCAGGTTGTCGGGGCCGGACACGGCGTTGCGGGCACGACTCATCGCGGCCCAGCTCGGCGGACTCATCGACGCGATCGCGATCTTCGCCGATCCGGAGATAGCCGACGCCGACCGGGCGCGCCTCGCGACGTACTTCGGTACGGCGATCCAGAGCCTGATCACCTACGGGGCCTAGCAGTCCCGCACTCAGCGGGACAGCGGTCCCGGTTTTGGGTCAACACTGTTGACACCGGTCCGGAACCGACTCACAGTGCTGGTGTGCGCCACGGAATCTCCCTCTTCAGCTCCGACCGCGGGATCACCCCGGCCGCGCTGGCGATCGTCGCCGAAGATCGCGGCTTCGACACGCTGTACGTCCCCGAGCACACCCACATCCCGGTCAGGCGGGAGGCAGCGCATCCCGGGACCGGCGATGAGACGCTCCCCGACGACCGCTACCTGCGAACCCTGGATCCTTGGGTCGCGCTGGCCACCGCCGCGGCCGTCACCTCGAGGATTCGACTCTCCACCGCGGTCGCGCTCCCGGTCGAGTCGGACCCGATCACCCTCGCCAAGACGATCGCGACCCTCGACCACCTCTCCGGTGGGCGGGTGACGATCGGCGCGGGCTTCGGCTGGAACACCGACGAGCTCCTCGACCACGGCGTCCCGCCCGCCAGACGACGTACGGTGCTGCGCGAGTACGTCGAGGCGATGCGTGCCCTGTGGACCCAGGACGAGGCGTCCTACGACGGCGAGTTCGTCACGTTCGGTGCATCGTGGGCGTGGCCGAAGCCGGTCCAGCCGCACATCCCGTTGATCATCGGCGCCGGCGCCGGACCGAAGACCTTCGCGTGGATCGCCGAGAACGCTGACGGGTGGATGACCACGCCGCGGGAGGAGGACGTGCCCACCAAGGTCGCCCAGCTCTCCGACGCCTGGGCTGCCGCCGGTCGGCACGGCACCCCCGAGGTCCACGTGCTCGTCACGAAGCGACCCGAAGCCGAGGACTTCGAGATCTGGTCGGAGGCCGGCGTCACCGAGCTGATGTGGCCGGTGCCCGACAAGTCCGAGGCCGAGGTGATCGCCTACGTGGACCGCCTGGCCGACCGGATCCGGATCCGACACAACACCACCACCGGGCCGAGGCCTCAGCGCGTCTGACGCTCGGAGGCACCGAGCAGGCGTTCCGAGATCGTCGTCGCCGCGAACGCGACGATCGGCACCAGCCCCTGGAGCGCCTCGGTTCTCGTCGTACGCACGCAGATCGCTGCAACCGGGCCTTCGGTGCCGTACACCGGGGCCGACACGCTGCCGCCCGCGTCCCGACCGTCCGCCCGGTTCCTCGCCCGCAGGACGCCGATGCCGTGGCGCCTGCGGATGGCCGCGAGCTTCTGCTGCAGCGACCACGCTTCGGGGGAGCTGGGCGCCGGGCCGTCGGTGAGCCGCAGGACGCGATCGACCCGTTCGGGCGTCATCGCCGCCAGCAGGGTGACGCCGATGGCGTGCCGCGCCGGGGGCACCCGGTGGAGACTCGCGCGCGGACCCGTGTCGGCCGGGCGGCCGACCTCCTGCAGGACCCGCAACCAGTTCGTCTCGATCACGCCGACCTGGATCCAGGAGTCGGTCCGTGCCCCGAGCTCGGTCATCGTGGGCAGCGACGCCTCACGAAGCCCGCGGTAGTCGTGGGGGTGCGCGCTGATCCCGCGGGCCCGCGGGCCGAGGGTGTAGCCGGACGCGTCCTGGTTCAGCCACTCGAGGTCGACCAGCTGCGAGAGGATCCGGAACGTCGTGGATCGCGGCAGTCCGGCCACCGTCGTCACCTCGCGCAACGTCTGCGGGCGATGCTCCTGCGTGAAAGCATCAAGCACCCTGGTCACCCGGTCGATCGCGGACGCCGGACGTCCGAGCGCGTCGTCGTCCGCCGGAGCATCGACAGCGGTCATGGCACCTCCTCAACAGATTGCAGACAACTGTAAGGTTGCATAGATCTGTAAAATGGTCCACCCTAGAGTCTGTGACCGGGAACAGAACGGACCGACGCAAGGCCGAGGTGCGTGAGCGCATCCTCCAGGCAGCCTTCGACCTCTTCCTGTCCCAGGGCATGGAGGCGACCAAGCTCGAGGACATCTGCGCACGCGCCGACGTCGCGAACCGGACCTTCTTCAACCACTTCTCGACCCGCCAGGACATGGTGCGCGCCCTCGCCGAGCGCCGGCTGGCCAACCTGCACGACGTGCTGTTCGACCTGGTCGACGAGCCTGTCCCAACGCGCCTGCTCGGCCTGTTCGACAACATCTCCACCGTGCTGGTCGACTCCGGCGACACCTACCGGGAGATGATCGGCACGATGCTCGGCACGGTCGGCTTCGGCGGCGAGCGGGGTTCCGGGCTGCACGACACCTTCCTCGAGCTGATCAAGGACGGCGTCTCGCGCGCAGAGGTGTCGACGCGGCACGATCCGGCCACCCTGGCCGACATCGTCGTGGGTGCGCTCGTCGGCTCCATCGTCACCTGGACGGTGGACGAGACCTACTCGCTGCGCACCGGGCTGCACGACGTCGGCGTCGCCCTGTGCGACCTGCTCGTCATCGGTGACCTCTAGTCGTGGAGGTGCTGCATCCAGTCGGCCGGCACCGCTCCGGCCGGCCCGGGGGTCGGCTGGTCGGTGGGGTGGTGGTGCGGCGGGGCCAGGCTCGGTCCGTCCACCTGGACGTCATCGGCGAAGTCCCAGAACCAGTACTCCCCCGGTTCGAAGCTGGCCATGTAGCGGTGCCCGCTGGTCGCGAAGTGGGCCCGGGCGTGCTGGCTCGGCGAGGAGTCGCAGCAGCCGATGTGGCCGCACTGCGCACACCGGCGCAGGTGGAACCACCACCCCGGCCCGGCACCACTGAGGCACTCGACGCACCCGTTGCCTGACGGCGGAACCCCAGGGTTCGCAGCATCGGTGATCGACATGGTTTCTCCTCCCGATCGGATCAGTTCGTCACGTCGCCGGCATCAACGCGAGATGCACGGATCGAATCACACTCGCGCCTTCGCCGACCGCCGCGGCAACCCGTTTGAGCGAACCGACCCGGGCATCCCCGACAGCGAAAACCCCGGGCACACTCGTCTCGAACGGCAGCGGTTCGCGCCCGAGCAGGTCCCACGCCGCGCACAGGTCGTCGCCTGCCAGATCCCGATCGGTGAGGATGAACCCGTCCTCGTCCAGGACGACTCCGCGTAGCCAGTCGGTCGCCGGCTTCGCGCCGATGAAGCAGAAGATGCCGCGACACTCCTGCCGCAGCGAGACCCCGTCCGCACCGGTCACCGAGATGCCCTCCAGGCTGGTCCCGCCGTGCAGGGCGTCGACCACCGAGCCGGTCCGCACCGTGATGAGCTCGTGCGCGAGGACCCGCGCCACCAGGTACTGGGACATCTCGGCGCCGAGGTCACCGGCCCGCACCACCAGGTCGACCGGGTTGCCGTGCTCGGCGAGGAACAACGACGCCTGCCCGGCCGAGTTGGCTCCCCCGACGACGGTGACCGGAAGCCCGGCACAGGCGCGCGCTTCGATCTCGGTGGCGGCGTAGAAGATCGAGCTGCCTTCGTAGCGGTCCCAGCCGTCCAGCGGCAGCGTCCGGTACTGCGCACCGGTCGCCAGGACGACGGCGCGGGCGTCGATCGTCTCGCCGTTCGACAGGCTCAGGTGCAGGTGGCCGTCCGCGCTGTCCAGCGCCACGACCTCGCACGGACTCGAGACCTGGGCGCCGAACTTGTGCGCCTGGACCAGCGCCCGGGAAGCGAGCTCGATCCCGGACAGGCCCGAGGGGAATCCCAGGTAGTTCTCGATCCGCGCACTGGCCGCCGCCTGCCCGCCGACCGCGACGGTGTCGAGCAGCATCGTGCTCAATCCCTCCGACGCGGCGTACACGGCAGCACCCAGGCCGGCAGGCCCACCGCCGACGATGGCCACGTCGAAGGTGACGCCGTCACCGCCACGGTAGGCGAGGCCGAGGAGGTCCGAGACCATCCCGGGCGTGGCCTGGCGCAGGACGGTGGTCGGCGTGATCACCGCCGGAAGGTCGGTGACCTCGATGCCGGCCGCACGTGCCAGGGCCGTGCCCGCCGGGTCCTCGACATCGATCCAGGTGTGCGGGATCTCCTGCCGCGAGGCCCATGTCCGCAGGGCATGGGCGGCCGACGACAGACGGCTGCCCAGGATCTCCAGCGTCCTGGCCCCCTCGCCGTGCCGCAGTACCTCGCGACGGGCAAGGAGGGTCCGCAGGATCACGTCGGACAGCTCGGCGTCCTCGGACATCAGCAGCCGGAAGTCCGACGGCGACACCCGGTGGATGAGGCCGGGCGCCGTGACGACCGCGGTCGCGATCGCGGTCTGCCCGGTGAGGACACTGAGCTCTCCCAGGAACTGGGCCGGCCCCCAGCTCGCGATCAACGCCTCGTCGGCGCCGGGCATCGCCGGCCGGACGACGTCGACCGCCGCAGTTTCTAGCACGATGAAGTCGTAGTCACGATCACCCGAGCGATAGAGGACGTCCCCGGAGCTGACCTGCGACACCGCAGCCCGCCGCCGCACCAGGTCCAGCTGCGCTGTCGACAGCTGAGGTCCCTCGAGCGTCGGCGCCGGGTCGGATGACGTCACCGGGACATTCTTGCCCTCACCCCCGTACGGCGCCACAGAGCCGGTCGCAGAGTTCCCACAGGCGAGCGGCCCGGTCAGGATCGACGGCGTACGGCTGCACGTCGTCGCTGACCTGGCACTCCTCGAGGTACAGCGACCCACGTCCCTCGAGCTCGTGACCGACGGCAGCCCACACCTGGGTCGCCGCGCCCTGGTCGGGCATCGTGAAGTCGAGGTACCCGTCGGTCGGCTCGCCCTTGGCGGCCGTGCTCGCCGCGGCGTACTTGCGCAGGCTGGAGAAGTCCTCCTTCGACATGTGCCGGGCCAGTGACGTGGCGACGGCACCCGGGTTCACCGAGAGCGCCCGGACGCCCTGGTCGCGGAGCCGGCGGTCGAGCTCGACCATGTGCAGCAGGTTCGCGGTCTTGGAGGCGCCGTACGCGACGAACTTGTCGTACTCGCGGCGCTCCCAGTTCGGGTCGTCGTAGTCGAGGTCGCCCATCACGTGACCGCCGGAGGACAGGATCACGACCCGCGCTCCCCCGGCAGCGACGAGCTGGGGGGTGAGCAGCCTGGTGAGCTCGAAGTGGCCGAGGTGGTTGGTTCCGAGCTGCACCTCGAACCCGTCCGCGGTCCGCGAGAACGGCGTGAACATGACGCCGGCGTTGTTCATCAGGACGTGGATCTCCGGCGCGATCGCCGGGATCTCGTACGCCGCGTCCCGCACGCTGCGCAGCGAGGCCAGGTCGAGGGTCACCGTGGCCGTCAGGGCACCGTCGACCTCGCTGCTCACCCAGGCCTCGGCCTCGTCGAGCGCATCCTGGGTGCGGCCGGTCATGACGACCAGCGCGCCGGTCGCGGCCAACGCCCGGGCTGACTCACGACCCAGGCCCGAGGTCGCACCGGTGACCACGCAGGTCCTGCCGGTCAGGTCGACCCCCTCGACGACCTCCAGTGCGGTCGGCCTGCTCCCGGGTCCCGGCATCAGACCTGAGCCACTTCGCCCAGGCGCCACAACGGGATCACCACGGCCGGGTCGCACTCCTCCTCGACGATCCACTTGCACATCCGACGGATCGGCTCGATGGCGTCCTGCGGCATCGCGATCGCCACGTTGCAGGCGTAGCCGAGACTCGTCAGCCGCTGCGCTCCGAAGAGCGGGAGGCGGTCGCGCAGCTCCCGCTTGAGGGACTCGGGATAGATGCCGATGGTCTGCGTATAGGCGTTGACCGCATCGGTGACCTTGTCGATGGAGTCGACCGGTACGACGTTCGCGACCCGGTTCGTGAGCATCGGCGAGTAGTCCACAGCCTCGTCGAACTGGGACACCACGATCGCGCCCTCGCGGTTCTCGCCGCCGTACACCCGGTACCAGTCCTCGGTCATCCGGGTGGACTCGAGCTGCTCGAACAGGTCCCGGTTCGGGTACCGCGACGGGGTACTGATGAACGCCGGAAGCTTGAGCATCTCGTCGTAGATCAGCTCGCCGAGCCGATTCGCGTTCGCGATGCCCGCCTCGTCGGTGCCGCTCATCACGTAGATCACCCGCGCGTTGGCGCAGCCTTCCTGGTTCGCGACGCCGATGTCGACGGCAGCTCGCGAGGCGACCTCGCGCATCGTCGCCTCGTCCGCGAACGCCTCCCTGCCGATGATCGTGGCGCTGCGCTTCGGGTCCAGGGCGATCATCTCCAGGCCCGGCTGGATGTACTTCGTGACGTGCTTGACCGACGCCAGCCCGCCCCAGGCCACGATCTTCTCGATGTGCTCAGGCTTGTAGAGGGCTTCCTCGACGACGGTGTCGCCGCCCTTCCAGTACGCCACCACCAGGTGCCTGGTGATCGGGTGGTCCGGCGCGACGTCCGCGAGGGTGCGGGCGATGGCAACGGCCGTCAGCGGATCGTTCGACGGCGCCTTGACGATGGCGTCGCTCCGGGTGATCACCGACCGCAGGATCGTGACCGCTGAGACCAGTCCGCCGTTGCCCGCCGGGATGTGCAGGACCCGGGACCCGAAGGCCCGGACGCGTAGCTCGCGGCCGTCGGCCAGCTTCTGTGGCACCCACCCGTTGAGGTAGTCCAGCCCGACCTGGGAGTCCGCGATCTCGAGGACGTTGGCGCGGGCGAACAGCGGTGGCAGGATCTGATAGCTGGTGCGCAGCATGTCGTCGGGAAGCGGGTTGGCCAGGCGCGCGGCCTCGTACGCCTCCTGGAGGTGCGGGTTCGTGTCGAAGACGAGCGCCTCGCCGAGGGCCTGGAGGACGTCGAGGATCTCCGCGAAGCCGACGTCGTACAGGTCGGCCATCGCCATCGGGCTCGACAGCGGGAGGCGGTCGACGTACTTGCTCATGTCGGGTGCGGCGAACTCGGCGCCGCCGCTGCGGGTCCCGAAGCTGACCAGGTCGTCGGTGATGACCTCGCCGCGCAGGAACAACGGAACGGTGTAGGAGCTGCTCACGCCTCGAACTCCTTCATGAAGTTCACGGCCTCGTTGTGCACCTCGTGCGTGGCGGCACAGGTGATCCGGTCGTCGTCGACGTTGTCCTTGTCGCTGTAGCGCATGATCTCGGGCTCGAACGCGACGGTCGACCGGCCGCACGGGCAGACGAGGTCCCAGTCGATGGTGACCTCGTCGCCGGAGATCACCCCGCCCCAGTGGCTCTTGTTGAGGACGTCGTACCCGGCCGAACGGCCGGTCTGCCGACCGCTGCGCGGGTAGGGCTGACTCGTCTCCGGGTCGAGGATGAACGGGATGATCCACGGCTGGACGTGGTAGCGGCCTTCTTCGCAGGCGAAGTGCATCGCCGAGACCTCCGAGTACCCGTAGCCGATCTGGATGCGCTCGGTCCCGAGGAACTCATGGATCACGTCCATGTAGTCCTCAGGCAGGACCATGCCCTTGGTGCCACCACCAGTGAGGATCGCCGAGTCCGGGGCGAACACCCCCTTGATCCCGCGGTCGAGGCCGGCCCTGGCCACGTCGTACATGAGGTTGTAGGTCCCGAGCATGAAGATGCGCTTGCCGGCGAGCTTCTCGGCGATCTCGGCGAAGAACTCCTGCATCTCCTCGGGCTGGCGCAGCTGCATCGCGATGAACTCGTCCTTGCGTTGGGCGAGCTCCTCGGGGATGACCAGCCGGTCCAGCTCCCCCCGGGACGCCGCGGCGCGCATCTTCGAGGCCAGGAACATCAGGTCGGTGTCGATCGCGTCGGAGTAGAGCGGGTGGAACTTGGACGGGTCGTTGCCGGTGAACCCGCTCTTGACCATGTCGGCGATGCGGAGGTGGCCGAGCTTGCCGCTCGCGAAGGTCGGCCAGACGACGTCGACACCGGGGTCCAGCTGTTCGGGGGTCGGTTC
>NZ_JAOPXI010000001.1 GCF_025965215.1 Marmoricola sp. | reverse complement strand
CGCCACCAAGGCGGTCGTCAAGCCGGTCGTCGAGCTCGCCGAGACGCCTGGAGTCCCGGCAACGACCTCACCGGGGCAGGCTCAGCAATCTCCCGCCCCGAGCACGCTTCCGCTGACGATCTCGGTTCAGCTGCCGCCCGGCACGCCCACCATCGCCACCACGACCAGCCACACGCCTGTCCCGCCCTCCGGGGTCCACGCCCAGGTCTTCGGCGAGGTCACCAGCCTGGTCAGCCGCGGGCCGGGCGTGCACCGGATCGCCCTGACGCTCAATCCCGAGTCGCTCGGTCCGGTCCGCGTGGTGATGACCGTGCGCGACGGCGGCGTACAGGTACGGCTCGCCGCCGGTTCCGAAGCCCACCAGGCGCTGCTCGAAGGATCCGGCGAGCTGAGCCGCATGCTCGAACGCGCCGGTGCCGGCGAGGCCCACGTCGTCGTACACGAGTTCACGCCCGTCACTGCGACCCACTCCGCCGATTCCGGTCAGCTGAACCTCGGCACCGGCGATCGGCCCACCGACCAGCACGCAGGGACGCGTGCCGACCACTCCGCCACGGATGGCGCCGACCGACTCCTGACCCGGCGCCTGCCGGTCCAGCAGGAGGCCAGACCCATCAAGCCGGTCACCGAAGCCCGTACCTCGGGCCTCGATCTGACCATGTGAGGAGCGAACGATGTCAGTCCCGGCAACAGAAGCCGTGACCCCGGGCATTCTCGGTACGGCGGGAACCTCGTCCGCCGGCGCGCCCAACGCAGCGGAGACCGACAAGAACATGTTCATGCAGCTCCTGGTCGCGCAGATGCGCTACCAGGACCCGATGAACCCGACGGACTCGAGTCAGTTCCTGGCCCAGTCAGCCCAGTTCACCTCCCTGGAGAAGATGCAGGACGTCGCCGACCACACTGCCTCGCTGTTCTCGGCCCAGGTGTCGTTCGGCGCCAGCGGTCTGATCGGCAAGCAGGTCACCTGGACCGACGCTGCGTCAGGAGCCGCGAAGAGCGGCACCGTCAACGGCGTCACGTTCGGCGCGAACGGTCCGATCCTCGACGTCGGCGGCAACCAGCTGCCGATCGCCTCGGTGCTGTCCGTCACCGACGGCTCGGCAGGTACGCCCACCGGCACCACCACTACCCCGGCTTCCTGAGCCACGACAGACAAGGAAAAGAACCATGCTTCGTTCACTCTTCGCCGGCATCTCCGGCCTCCGGGTCAACCAGATGATGCTCGACGTCACCGGCAACAACATCGCCAACGCCAACACCGTCGGCTTCAAGTCCAGCTCGACAGTCTTCGAGGACACCCTGAGCCAGATGCTCACCGGAGCCGCGGCAGCCAACGCCAACCGGGGTGGCACCAACCCGATCCAGGTCGGCCTCGGTGTCCAGCTCGCGGCCACGAACACCGACTTCACCCAGGGCTCGACCGAGTCCACCGGACGGGCCACCGACCTGATGATCCAGGGCGACGGGATGTTCGTGACCACCCAGGGCGCCGAGCAGCTCTACACCCGGGCAGGCGCGTTCACGTTCGACAACACCGGCGCGTTGGTCACCCCGACCGGCAACCGGGTCATGGGCTACGCGCTCGACTCCTCGGTGACCCCCAGCGTGCCCACCGGCGGCTTGATCCCAGTCACCCTGGACACCAGCGCGCTGAACCCCCCGGTCCCGCCGGGCGTCAGCCTGACGTCGTACAACATCGGTAGCGACGGCAAGCTGACCGGTGTCTTCGACGACGGGGTCCAGCGCGACATGGCGCAGATCGCCATCGCCGACTTCAACAACCCGATGGGGCTCGAGAAGGTCGGGGAGACCTCCTACCGGGAGTCGTCGAACTCGGGCACCGCGACCGTCGGGGTCGCCGGCCAGGGTCGCAACGGCACGATCGTCGGTGGAGCGTTAGAGATGTCGAACGTCGACCTCGCGGCGGAGTTCACCAACCTGATCCTGGCCCAGCGCGGGTTCCAGGCGAGCTCGAAGGTGATCACCACCTCCGACCAGGTGCTGCAGGACCTGGTGAACATCAAGCAGTAGTACCAGGCACCGACACGTGGATGTCGCTCTCGAGGCAATAAGGGGTCCCACCCGCCTCGCGAGCGACATTCGCGCGCCCCGGAGGACGCCGATGCGCAGCTCAGGGCAGCCGGCTACCTCGGACTGCTCAGGTACGCCGGGCGCGCGCCGATCAATCTCGCTGAAGGGCCACGGAGGGCCCGGGCACATGCACACGGAAGGTGCGCCATGATCACGCTCACGCGACTGTCAGGTTCGGTGTTCGTCCTGAACTCGGACCTGGTCGAGCGCATCGACGCCACGCCGGACTCGGTGATCACGCTCGTCGACGGCAAGAAGTACGTCGTCGCGGAGTCGCTCGACGAGATCATCAACGCGATCCGCACCTACCGTGGCGAGATCATCGCGGTGAGCACGCATCTCGCCGACCTGCCCCCGCTCCCCGTTCCTGTTCCGGCTCCGCCGGACCGGCCGCTCGCGACTGTCGCGACCCTTCCTTCTGCGGGGCACGGGGACAGCTGATGGACCTCGCACCCGTCATCGGCATCGGCGGTGGCTTCGTCGTCGTGGTCGGCGCGAACGTGATGGAGGGCGGCAACCCGATGGCGTTGCTGGAGCCGGCGCCGCTCCTCCTCGTCTTCGGCACCACCATCCTGATCAGCGTCGCCGGCGGCACCATGATGGACGCCAAGAACATCATCGGCTCGCTCAAGCGGGCGTTCACCGGGAAGGTCGAACCAGCCGCGGAGATGATCCCGGACGTCGTCAGCCTCGCCGAGCGTGCTCGCCGCGAGGGCCTGCTGTCGCTGGAGGAGTCGCTGGGGACCATCGACGACCCGTTCCTGGTCAAGGGCGTGACGATGGCGATCGACGGCACCGATCCCGAGGAGCTGCGCGACATCCTGGAGGCCGAGGTCTACGCCAAGCGCCTCGAGGACCGCCAGGCCGCGAAGTTCTTCGGCGACGCCGGCGCCTACGCGCCCACGATCGGCATCATCGGCACCGTCATGGGGCTGGTGCACGTGCTGGAGAACCTGTCCGCGCCGGACAAGCTCGGCCACCTGATCGCTGCGGCGTTCATCGCCACCTTGTGGGGCGTCACGTCCGCCAACGTCATCTGGCTGCCGCTGTCCAGCCGGCTCAAGCGCCTCGGTGAGCTCGAGTGCTGCCGGATGGAGCTTGCGATCGAAGGCATCGCCGCGATCCAGGCCGGCTCGAACCCGCGCATCATCGCCCAGAAGCTCCGCTCGCTGTTGCCCTCGGGCCAGCAGCCCGAGGCGGAGGCCGCCTGATGCGACACAAGAAGCGCGAGATCCCCGAGGAGCACGACAACCACGAGCGGTGGCTGGTCACCTACGCCGACATGGTGACCTTGCTGATGGTGCTGTTCATCGTGATGTTCGCGATGAGTCAGGTCGACCAGCGCAAGTTCAACGAGCTGAAGGACGGCCTGGCCGCCGGTTTCGGCCGGTCGACCTCGATCAGCGACGGCTCCAGCTCGATCCTGGACCAGCCCGGCCAGGCCGCGGTCGCACCGATCGCGCCGCCGACGTTCACCGTGACCGCGCCCCAGACCGAGACGACAGCCGGATCACAGGCGGTGGCACAGCACGACCAGGCGCAGAGCCAGGCGAAGTACAACGTCGCGGCGGCCGAGGTCGATCGGCTGAGCAAGCTCCTGGCCCGGGTCATGGCAGCACTGCAGGCACACCATCTCCAAGGCGACGTCACGGCGACCATCGACAGCCGCGGACTCACCGTGAGCCTCGTCTCGCGCCACGTCGTCTTCCAGCCGAACCTGGCCACACTGTCGCCCCGCGGACAGCTCCTGGTCGACACGATCGCTCCGGTCCTGCGCGACATCCCCGACCCGCTCGAGATCGACGGACACACCAACCAGGTCGACGTGAAGCCGAAGTACTACCCGACCGACTGGGAGCTCTCCGCGGCACGAGCGGTGACGGTGCTGCGACGCCTCAACGAGGTCGACCAGGTACCGGCTGACCGGCTGACGGCCGCCGCGTTCGGCCACACCCGTCCGTTGATCGACCCCAGCAAGCCGGGCTCCCAGGAGATCAACAAACGCGTCGACATCGTCGTCCTCTCGAGCCTGCCGAGCGAGACCCGAAACCTGATCGCGACCGTCCTCAAGAACCGCGGAGCAACAACCGGAGCACCAGGAGGGCTCTCATGACCGTGACCGCTATCCCCCAGACCGCCGCCGAGGCAGCCGAGGCCGGCAAGGCGACCACGAAGACCAAGAACTCGAAGGACGCCAAAGAGCCGAAGAGCATGAAGAAGCTGGTCATGATCGTGGCTGCGGTGCTCGTCGTCGCAGGTGGCGGCTACTGGTTCACCAAGCCCGCCGCCCCGCCGGGGCCACCGCAACCGGGCTCGATCCTCAAGCTCGACTCCATCCAGATCAACCTGGCCGGCGAGCACTACCTGCGGGTGGGGATCGCCCTGCAGCTGGTGGCTGGAAGCAGCGAGGCCGACGGCACCAAGGCCCTGGACACCACGATTTCCGAGTTCTCAGGGCTCCCGATGGCCGAGGTCAACAGCTCGACCCAACGAGAGATGCTCAAGAAGCAGCTGGAAACCAAGCTGAGCACGGTCTACGACAAGGCAGTGATGGGGGTGTACTTCACGGAGTTCGTCACGCAGTGACCGGATAAAGGCTCAGGTGGCTCAGCGGGGAGCCGATACCTCCCACGTGAGTCTCCTTGCGTCTGCGTCCTCCGCCCCACGAGCGGCCTCTCGGGCAGGTTCGGCGAGCGGTCGCGCGCGCCGTCGTACGGGCTCGGCCGAGGCAGTCGCCTACGACTTCCGGCGACCCATCCAGCTCTCCCGCGAGCACTCGCGGATCCTGCAGCTGGGCTTCGACGGGTTCGCCCGGCAGGCGACCACGGTCTTCACGTCCTCGCTGCGCACGGTCTGCCAGGTCGCCCTGCTCTCGATCGAGCAGCGCAGCTATGCCGAGTACGTCGACTCGCTCGAACCGGCCACCTACCTGACCATGTTCGCCGCCGACCCGATGCCCGGGCTCGGTGTCCTGGAGATTCCCCTGGTCGCGACGATGTCGTGCGTCGACCACATGCTCGGCGGGCCCGGAAACGCCGACCAGCCGCAACGCCCGCTCACCGAGATCGAGAGCGGTGTCATCGGCGGTCTGATCGAGCGGCTGCTGGGCGAGATGCGCTACTCGCTGGCCGGGATCGTGCCCCTGGAGCCGACCGTGACCGGCATCGAGTACAGCCCGCAGTTCGCCCAGGTGGCCGGCGCCGCCGACGTCATGGTCGTCTCGACCTTCGACATGCGCGTCGGTGACCGGGCGCACAAGGTGACTGTCTGTCTCCCGTTCAGCGGGCTGCTCCCCCACCTGGCCAGCGCGGCGGCTCCGGCTCCGGCTTCGGACCGCGAGCGCGCCAAGCGCGCCCAGGCCGCCGAGGTGCTGGCAGCCCGCTTCGCCACCGTCCCGCTCGAGGTGGCGGTCCGCTTCCGCCCGACCCAGCTCGGCCCGGACGCCCTCAGCTCGCTGGAGCCCGGAGATGTGCTGCGCCTCTCGCACCCGGCCTCGGCACCGCTCGACGTCACCGTCGACGACACCACCTTTGCCCACGCCACCGCCGGAGCCCAGGGACAGCGCCTCGCCGCCCTGATCGTGGGCACCCGTAAGGAGATCCGATGACCAGCACGCCTCCGGGGTCCCGCGCCGCCCAGCTGACCGGCGCCGAACTGGCCCTGGCGGCCGCGAGCGCCGCAGCCGCGGTGCTGCCCTCGGTCGAACCCCTGGTCGCGGCGGGTGCGCAACCTGGCAACGAGCACGTCACCGCAGCCTTCGCCGGTGCCGCGATCGCCGAGCTCGACGGCCCGCTGACCGGGCGCGTGGCTGTCCTCGTCGGCGACGAGCTGACCCAAGCGTTGGCCGCCAGCCCGATCGAGGGGCTCGACCTCGCGGCAGCCACCCAGCCGGCGATCGACGCCCTGGCCGAGGTCCTCGGCGGTACCGCGAAGGCAGCACGCACTTTCGGCCTGGATCTGGTGCTCTCCGACATCGGGCCGGACTTCACCGTCGTCCCGCTGATCGGGTCCGGCATCGCCGCCTCGATCCTGATCCAGGACCACCTGCTCGAGGGCCGGCCGGCCGACGTCGAGCAGCCACCTCCGATCGAAGCCGTCGAGACGCCGAAGGCCGACGTTGGCGACACGGTCGTGGAGCCGAGCGCGACGCCGGCCATGCCGTCGGCCGTCGCGGGCGACCGCGTCGTCACGCCGCTGCCGCGACGCGGGATCGAGATGTTGCACGGCGTCGACATGGAGGTGACTGTCGAGCTCGGTCGCACCCGGATGACCGTGCGCGACCTGCTCGCCCTGACTCCCGGCGCCGTTCTCGAACTCGATCGAGCGGCGGGCAGCCCGGCCGACCTTCTGGTCAACGGCCGGCTGATCGCTCGCGGCGAGGTCGTCGTGATCGACGAGGACTTCGGCCTCCGGGTCACCGAGATCATCGACGACAGCGCAGCGGGCTGAGACATGCTCGAGCTCACCATCCGGCTGGTCGTCTCGCTCTCGATCGTCGTCGGACTCCTTCTCCTGCTCGCCCGGTTCGGGGCGCGTAGGTTCCGCGGCAACTCCGGCGCTCTGGTGCACGTCGTCCACCGCCAGCCGCTGAGCCGCACTACGTCGGTGGCCGTTGTGACGGTCGGCAGTCGGGTCCTCGTGCTCGGCACCACCGAGCAGCACGTCAGCGTGCTGACCGAGCTCGACGCCGACGAGCTGGAGATCGCGGATGTGCTCGAGCTCGCCGGACCGGCGCTGGTGGACCAGAGCGTCCCAGCGCCCGTCTCGAAGCCACTCACCCTCGCGCGCTCGGCTGGCTCACACCGCGCCCGGCCCACAGCCACCGTCGGTCCCGGCGGCGCACTCGCGGGATCCGTGCTCTCCTTCACCACCTGGCGCCAGGCCTTCACCGCCGCGACGTCTCGTACGTCGCGGCGGGCATCGTGAGCGGCTCCGCCCTCCTCGGTACGACGGGCAGGGCCCTCCTGCTGCTGGTCGCACTGGCCGGCCTCCTGGTGCTGCCGACCGCCGCCGCCTCCGCCTCGGCCCCGACGTCAGACCAGACATCCGCCACGTCGCCGATCGGCCCGTACGCCGATGTCCAGGGTCCCAAGGGACCGACCGGCCCCAGCAAGACCGGCGACTCCTCGGTCACCGTCGACCTCTCCGGGCTGACCAACAAGCCGAGCACCTCGGTCACCGTCATCCTCGCGATGACGCTGCTCTCGCTGCTGCCCGCGATCCTGCTGACCTGCACCAGCTTCACGAAGATCCTGGTGGTCCTCGGCCTGACCCGGAACGCGCTCGGGCTCCAGCAGACCCCGCCGAACCAGGTACTCGCCGGGCTGGCGCTGTTCCTGAGCCTGTTCATCATGGCGCCGGTGCTCAGCAGCATGAACCACGACGGGGTCCAGCCCTACCTGCACGGAACAAAGACCAGCGCCGCGGCCTGGAACGACGGGATCAAGCCGCTGAAGTCGTTCATGCTCGATCACACCGAGGACTCCGAGCTCACCCTGCTGACCCAGGTCGCCAAGCGCGACCTGCCGAAGAACCGCGACGACGTGTCGATGGCCACCCTGGTACCGGCCTTCATCCTGAGCGAGCTGAAGCAGGCCTTCATCATCGGGTTCATCATCTTCATCCCGTTCCTGGTCATCGACATCGTGGTCAGCGGTGCCCTGATGGCCCTGGGCATGATGATGATGCCGCCGGTGATGGTCTCGCTGCCGTTCAAGCTGCTGCTCTTCGTCCTCGTGGACGGCTGGGCACTGGTGATCAAGTCGCTGGTGGCGAGCTATGCGAAATAGCGACACACGCCAGAGGTGGGTCTCGTGACCGACACCACGATCATCCAGCTGGCCCTCCAGACCATGCTGGTCGCCCTCAAGCTGTCGGCGCCGATCCTGGTGACCTCGCTGGTCATCGGCTTCACGGTCTCGTTGTTCCAGTCGATGACCCAGATCCAGGAGTTCACGCTCTCGTTCGTGCCGAAGATCATCGGCGTCGGGATCGTGCTGCTGATCTGCGGCGACTGGATGCTGCACACGCTGGTGGACTTCACCACCAGCCTGTTCGAGAGCATCCCGAGCCTGCTGGGCTGAGCGATGACCATCACCATCGCCGGCGCACCGCTGATCGCCTACCTGCTCGCCTCGATCAGGATCGTCTCCTGGCTCGCGATCGTTCCACCGTTCTCCTCGCAAGCGGTCCCTGCCATGGCCAAGGTGGTGCTCTCCCTCGGCCTCGCCTTCGCGGTGACGCCCACCATGGCCGGCGACATTCCGGTCGGGTTCGCGCCCCTGGCGGTGAACGTGGTGACCCAGGTCGCGATCGGGGCCGGCATGGGCTTCGTGACGTACCTGCTCTTCCAGGCGGTCGCGACGGCGGGCAGCCTGATCGACGTCTTCGGTGGGTTCTCGCTCGCCCAGGGCTTCGACCCGCTGGGCCTGACGATGAACACCGTCTTCGGCAAGTTCCACCAGATGCTCGCCACGATGCTGCTGTTCGCCACCGGCGCCCACCTGCTGATCATCGGCGGGCTGCTGCGCACCTTCCACTTCCTGCCGCTCGGTACGACGCCGGGGATCCACCGGCCCACCGACCTGCTGGTGACCGCGTTCGGGATGTTCTTCACCACCGCGGTGCAGATCGCGCTGCCGATGATCGCCGTGCTCTTCATCGCCGACCTGGGCCTGGCCCTGCTGACCAAGGTCGCACCGCAGCTCAACGCGATGAATGTGATGTTCCCGGCGAAGATCGGACTGACGCTGCTCCTGGTCGGCCTGTCCTTCCCGGTACTTCCCTAGGCGATGTCGCGTCTGGACGACCTGCCGAACCAGCCCACGGCCACGATCGCAGGCGCCCCGTGAGTTCCCCGGTCAGCGAGCTTGCCGAGATGTCGCAACCCAGGAGCAACAGGTGAGCGGCGAGAAGACCGAGAAGCCGACCGCGAAGCGCCGCAAGGAGTCACGCAAGGAAGGTCAGGTCGCCCGTACCCAGGAGCTCGGAGGCTGGGTCGCGCTGCTCGTCGTCGGCTTCGTGATGCCCACGCTGCTCTCCCACGAGTTCAACGCGATCCGCGACCTGATGGTCACGTGCTTCACCCTGGGCGACCACGCCACCACCGGCCGGGCCCTGACCATGCTGGGCCAGGCCGGCCAGCACATGCTGGTCAGCCTGGTGGTGCTCGGCAGCGGGGTCATGGTTCTGGGTGTCGGCTCGACCGTGGCCCAGGGCGGCTTCTACCTGGCTCCCAAGGCGGTGAAACCGAAGTGGTCCAAGCTCGACCCGATCAAGGGCGCGAAGCGGATCTTCGGTCCGCACGCGCTCTGGGAAGGAGCCAAGATGCTGCTCAAGAGCTCCCTGGTGGCGCTGATGGCCTACGCCGCGATCAAGGCGGTGATGCCCCTGATCGGCGGACTCGTCCCGATCCAAACCGTGGTGTCCACGGCAACGAGCAGGGCGTTGGGACTGATCCGCAACATCGGGCTCGTCGGACTGGGCATGGCCGGTGCCGACTACGCCGTCCAGCGCCGGCGGATCGGCAAGCAGACCAGGATGTCCAAGCACGACATCCGCGAGGAGCACCGGCAGTCCGAGGGTGATCCGATGCTCAAGGGCGCGATCCGGGCGCGCCAGCTCGCCATGGCTCGCAGCCGGATGATGGCCGACGTCGCGACGGCCGACGTCGTGCTGGTCAATCCGACACACGTCGCCGTCGCGCTGCGCTACGACGCCCAGCGAGGCGCTCCGACGGTGGTAGCTCGCGGAGCCGGTGTGATCGCGGCGCGGATCCGCGAGCTCGCCACCGCGGAATCGGTCCCGCTGGTACGCGACGTCCCTCTCGCACGCGCGCTCTACCGTTCGACCAAGGTCGGCCAGGAGATCCCTGCCGAGTTGTTCGCCGCCGTGGCCCAGGTGCTCGCGTTCGTCATCAGCCGGCGTACCCGCGGCCAGCGGGGCGGCCAGCACCGGTCACCACGTTCCGAGGGCGAGCTGCCCGAGGTACCGGTGGCGGGACGACGTCGACGCCCGGGCCCGCGGGTTTCCTCAAGTCCCGCGCACGCGCGCCGATAGGGACACCGACGCCAGGACGGCGCCAACCCGGTGCCATGGACGGCCCTTCGAGACGGTCGCGACCCGACCTCCTCAGGACCAGCCCGAAGAGGACTCCATGAAACGTCTGATGCAGCTCGGTGTCCCCGTCGGCATCGTGTTCATCGTCGTCATGCTCGTCGTCCCGCTGCCGTCGATCGTCCTCGACATGCTGATCGCCCTGAACATCACCGGCGCGCTGCTGATCCTGCTCACGGCCATGTTCATCGAGAAGCCCCTGGACTTCGCTGCCTTCCCAGCGGTCATCCTGGTGATGACCCTGTTCCGCCTGGCCCTCAACGTCAGCGCGACCAGGCTCGTGCTGCTGAACGGCTTTGCCGGCAACGTGATCGACACGTTCGGGCACTTCGTGGTCGGCGGTTCGCTGATCGTCGGCCTGATCGTCTTCGCCATCCTGCTGGTCATCCAGTTCGTCGTGATCACCAACGGCGCCGGCCGGGTCGCCGAGGTCGGCGCCCGCTTCACCCTCGACGCGATGCCCGGCAAGCAGATGGCCATCGACGCCGACCTCAACTCCGGCCTCATCGACGAGGACGAGGCGCGCCGCCGCCGCAAGGAGGTGCACGCCGAAGCCGACTTCTACGGCGCGATGGACGGTGCCTCGAAGTTCGTGAAGGGCGACGCGATCGCCGCGATCGTGATCACCCTGGTGAACCTGATCGGCGGCCTCGGTGTCGGCGTGGGCCAGAAGGGGATGCCGTTCACCGACGCGATCTCGACGTACAGCCTGCTGTCGATCGGCGACGGCCTGGTCTCGCAGATCCCGGCACTGCTGCTGTCCGTCGCCACCGGCCTGATCGTGACCCGATCCGCCGGCGGGACGGACATGGGCTCCGACATCCTGCGCCAGCTGATGGCCCGGCGGACCCCGCTGCGCGTCGCCGGATTCGCAGCCATCACGCTCTGCCTGATTCCTGGCCTGCCGAAGATCCCGTTCTTCTTCGCCGGTGGCGTGATGCTGCTCGCCAGCACGCGGGTCGAGGAGAGCCCGAGCCCGATCTCTCCCGAGGCCGAGGCGCTCGCTGCGCTGCCGTCACCGGATTCACCGGAGGTCCTGGCCAGCGAGATCCAGATCGATCCCCTTGGTCTGGAGCTCTCTCCCGACATCGTCGACCTGGTCGACCCCAGCCAGGGCGGTGACCTGCTCGAACGCGTCAAGGCCCTGCGTCGCAAGGTTGCCACCGACATCGGCATCGTCGTACCGCCCGTCCGGACCCGCGACAACCTGGACCTGCCGTTGCGCACGTATGCGATCAAGCTCTTCGGGATCGAGGTCGCCCGCGGTGAGGCTCCCAGCGGGACCGTCCTGGCGATCGGCGCTGGGTTCCATGGGGATGGCCTGGGCTCGCTCCCGGGAGAGGCGACCCGCGAGCCCGTGTTCGGTCTCGACGCGAAGTGGATCCCGGCCGAGATGCGCAACCAGGCCGAGCTCGCCGGAGCCACCGTGGTCGACCGCGCTTCGGTGATCACCACGCACCTGGCCGAGGTGGTCACCAGCCACGCCGCCCGCCTGCTCGGCCGCGAGGACGTCCGGCTGCTGACCGATGTCGTCAAGCGCAACCACCCGGTCGTCGTGGACGAGCTGACCCCGGCGCAGATGACCCTGGGCGAGGTCCAGCGCGTGCTGCAGACACTGCTGGACGAAGGTGTGTCGGTGCGCGACCTGGTCCGGATCTACGAAGCTCTCTCCCTGCGGGCCACGGCCACCAAGGACCTCGACCAGCTCGTCGACTCGGCCCGCGCCGCCCTCGGGCCGGCGATCGTGGCGCCGTACACGACCGACCGCACGGTGCACGTGATCAGCCTCGAGCCCCAGCTCGAGCAGCAGATGCTCGAGGACCTGCGGCCCTCCGAAGCCGGGAGCGTGATCGCGATGGACCCCGAGCTCGGGCAGTCGGTCCTCAACCAGCTGACGACGTTGCTCACCGATGCCGAGAACAAGAACCTGCGCCCGGTGCTGGTCTGCTCGCCCCAGCTGCGCGCCGCCGTACGCCGCCTGGTGCGCCCCTCGCTGCACCAGCTTCCGGTGCTCGCCTACTCCGAGCTCGTGGGCGCCGACCAGGTCCGATCGGTCGGCGTGGTGAGCTCTGATCGCCTGCTGGCGGTGACCCGATGAGTCCGCTGAACGGCATCGTCCTGACGTCGGCGACCGTCGTCGCCTCGCCTGCGTTGTGGTCGAGCCTGGTCAAGCAGACGATGCCGCTGGACGTCGGACTGACCCGCTACCTGATCGCCGTGGGGATCTGCTGGGCCCTGTTCAGCCTGGTGGCCGAGTTCGCGCTGCCCAGCCCGGGCGCGATCAAGCCCAGGCCGCCGGAGAAGCCGAAGGCAGACGAGCAAACCGGCCAGCCCGAGACTCCCTGATCAGTATCTGGCCGCCGCCCGGAAACCGGCCCCGCCCTCGGCGACGGCCACCACCACGCACTCCTCGATCAGCACGGGCGCGGACCCGACGATCAGGGAGCCGGGGGAATCGGCAGCCAGGTCGGTGAACGACGCCTGGAACGCGGCACGTGCCGCCTCGTCGGCAAAGACGTAGCACCCCTCGAACCACTCCCCCCGGCGCAACCGCCAGGTCTTGAAACCCAGGCCGTCCATCCCGGTGAACCGCTCGTGGGAGGTGCCGGCGACGTAGTTCGCGAGAGCTTCCTCCACGCCGTCGGGGGCCTCGGCGAGCGACCAGCGCACGGTGAGTCCTGCGAGGGTCCCGGTCATCGTCCGACTCCTTCCATGGGCTCGGGCGATCCGAGCCAGTGCAGCAGCAACCGGACGCCGAACCCGGTCGGTCCCGCCGTCCACTCGCCACTGTCGCGCTGGGCGTCGCCGACCGATGCGATGTCGAGGTGCACCCAGGGCAGCCCACCGGTGAAGTGCTGCAGGAACAGCGCGGCGGTGATGGCCGGCGCCCGGCCCGGTGCGTTGTCGGCGTCCGCGACCTTGGAGGCCAGGAACGACTCGTACTCCTCCGACAACGGCATCCGCCAGAGCCGTTCGCCGGAGGCGCTGCTGGCGTCGTCGAACCGGGCCGCGGCTGCGTCGTCGGTGGCGAAGTACCCCCCGATGTTGACGCCGAGCGCGACCTTGATGCCGCCGGTCAGCGTCGCGACATCGACCAGGAGGTCCGGCTTCAGGGTGGTTGCGGCGTACTGCAACGCGTCGGCCAGCACGAGCCGACCTTCGGCGTCGGTGTTGGTGACCTCGGTGGTCCGTCCTCCCCAGTGGGTGATCACGTCACCGGGTCGCATCGCGTCCCCGTCGATCGAGTTCTCGGCGATCGGCAGCAGTCCGGTGACCCGCACCGGGCAGTCCACCGCGTGCAGCGCGCCCAGGGTGGCAGCAACCACGGCCGCCCCGGTCATGTCGCGCTTCATGGTGACCATGGCCTCGCCGGGCTTGATCGACAGCCCGCCGCTGTCGAAGGTGATGCCCTTGCCGACCAGGACCACGTGCGGGACCTTGCGCCGACGTGGGACGTACTCGAGCTGGACGAACCGCGGCGGCGTCGCGGAGGCACGGCCGACGGCGAGGATGCCCCCGAAGCCCTCCTTGGTCAGTGCCGCCTCGTCCCAGACCTTCGTCTTCAGGCCCGATGGCTTCACGAGGTCCAGCGCCTGGTCGGTCAGCCAGGCGGGCGACTTGATGTTCGACGGCGTGGTCGCCAGCCGGCGGGCCTCCCAGCTGGCCAGGGCGATCGCCTCGGCCCGGGCCAGGGTCGGCGCGCTGTCGGCCGGTGTCCCGGCCAGCACGATCCGGCGTACGGGTGGTTCGCCCTGCTCGGTGGTGCGCATCGAGAACCGGAACGACGCCAGCACGGCGCCGGCGACGAACTGCACCAGGCCCGCGTCGTCGGCGACGGCCTGGACCGAGGACGTGATCGAGTCGAGCCCGACAGCGGCACGGGCCAGCGCGGCCCCGGCGGCACGCAGGTCGTCGGCCGTGGCCGGGCCGACGCCGACGCCGACGATCGTCAGCCCCGGCACCGTCAGGCGAGTGACGTCACCGGCGCCTGCTGTGGCACCGGACTCCTCGAAGAGCGCGAACAGGTCCAGCTCGTCCGGAAGTGCGTCGACCAGGTCGACTGCTCCCGGCCCCAGGGCCCAGCCGTCACCGTCGGGCACCACGGCCAACGCGACGGCGCCGGTGCCCGGGAGCACGGCTGGGCTGATCACGAACGCCGGTGGAGCCACGATCACGGGCGCTGCGGGCGTTGTCGGCACGCAGCGACAATACCGAAGGCCCCGACCCCCCAGACGGGGATTGGGGCCTTCGACGTGGTGGGGGTCGACCTCAGCCGACCACTGCCTTGAGCGCATCGCCGAGTGCGCCGGCCTCTTCCGCGTTGAGTTCGACCACCAGCCGGCCACCGCCTTCGAGGGGAACCCTCATCACGATGCCTCGACCTTCCTTGGTGACCTCCAGCGGCCCGTCGCCGGTCCGCGGCTTCATCGCCGCCATGCGCACACCTCTTCCTTCGACTTAATCGCAAGCGCCGAGCAGATGTGACGCCGTTCTCACCCATTATTCCCCATGAGGGACGCGGGCGGACAATCCGCTCGGGATCGGGGTACGGCAGACTCACCCCTGTGCATGCCAGATCCGCGTTGTTCGACCTGTACGGCGACCACGTCCGCAATCGCGGTGGCGGAGCGGCGGTCGCTGCGATCATCCGGATCCTCGAGCCCCTCGGGGTCACCGCCCCAGCCACCCGTACGGCGATCTCGCGGATGGTGATGCAGGACTGGCTGGCACCCGACGACTTCGACGAGGGACCCGGCTACCGGCTGACCGAACGCGGCATGATGCGCCTGGACGAGGCGGCAGCGCGCATCTACCGGACCAGCGATCCGTCCTGGGACGGCCACTGGCAGGTCCGGGTGCTCGCCCCGATCGGCGACCGGGCGCGCCGCGAACGGGTCCGCAACCAGCTCCGCTTCCTCGGCATGGCGCCGATCAGCGACAGCACCTGGGTCAGCCCGCGCCACTCGGCCGAGGTCGACCGGTTGCTGGCGGAGGAGTCCGTCGAGGCGGTCGCGCTGACCTCGGCCGACGTGCACCCGCCGGCGGCGCTGCTGGCTGCGTTCGACGTCGACTCGCTCGGGGCTGCGTACTCGGCCTGGGTGGACGAGGCTGCCACGATCCTGCGTCCGGCAACGGCCCGCACTCCGGATGACATGACCGCGTTCGTCGTACGTTCCGAACTGCTGCACAGCTGGCGCAAGTTCCTGTTCACCGACCCGGGGTTGCCTGCCGTGCTGCTCCCGCCAGACTGGGCCGGACACCGCGCAGCCGCGTTCTTCGACGACCACGCCGCCCGGCTTCTTCCCGCCGCCACGCGCTTCATCGACCACTACCTCGCACCGACAGGAACCCCACCATGACCGAGCAGACCGCCCCCGTCACCTACGTCGTCGAGCACGGCGTCGGCACCATCATGCTGAACCGGCCCGAAGCCATGAACAGCCTCGACATCGCGACCAAGGAAGCCTTGCTCGCGGCCGTCACCGCGGCCGCCGACGACGTCGCGGTGCGCTGCGTCGTGCTGACCGGCAGCGGGCGCGCCTTCTGCGTAGGGCAGGACCTCAAGGAACATGTCGCCCTGCTCAACGAGGGTGACTCGGACGCACTGTTCACCACGGTGCCGAAGCACTACAACCCGATTGTCACAGCCCTGGCCACGATGTCGAAGCCGGTGGTCGCCGCGGTCAACGGGGTCGCCGCCGGAGCCGGAGCGAGTCTGGCGTTCGCCTGCGACCTGCGCATCGTCGCCGAGTCGGCCGGCTTCAACCTCGCCTTCCCCGGGGTCGCGCTGTCCTGCGACACCGGTGCCTCCTGGACGCTGCCCCGGCTCGTCGGGCGCGCCAAGGCGCTCGAGCTCCTCTACTTCCCGAGCACGATCGCGTCGGCGCAAGCCCTCGAGCTCGGACTCGCCACCAAGGTCGTGCCCGACGCCGAGCTCGCTGGCGAGGTCGCCACGCTGGCCACCAGGCTGGCCGCCGGTCCGACGCTGTCCTACGCCTCGATCCGTCAGTCGGTGAACTTCTCCAGCGACCACGGCTTCACCGAGTCGCTCGCCTTCGAGGGCGAGATGATGAACCGCACCGGCGCCAGCCAGGACCACCGCCGTGCGGTCGATGCGTTCCTGGCCAAGGAGAAGGCAACCTTCGAGGGAAGGTAGGCAAGCCTCAGCGACTCGCGCCGACCGCGGCCAGGAGCCCCGCGGGTCCGGTCACGGTCGCCTGACGCGTGCTCAGCCTGGCGCCGTACTCGACGGTGAGCGCTGCGCCTGGGAAGGTCCGGTTGAACCACTGGGTCATCGTCCCGTGGCACGACCCGTTGCAGCTGAAGACCTTCCTCGGCAGGCCGAGTCCGACCGACAACCGCAACGCGAGCGCCCGGGCCTTGCCGTAGGAGGTGTCCACGCCGTCCAGGGGCTGGTGGAAGCTCACGACGTACCTCGGGCGGATTCGGGTCAGGAACCTCATCATCACCCGGGTCTCACGCTCGGAGGCACGACTGGGCCCGGAGTTGTAAGCGCCGTAGGAGCGGATCCAGTGCACCGGGAAGTTCCGGTTGAGGTCGACACCGTGGGCGTTCATGCGGGTGTGCCGCACGAACCCGTCGCGGTTGTAGTACGGGATCAGCCAGATGTCGGCACCGGTGACCGGAGCACCGTCACGCAGGTTGAGCAGGATCCTCGCCGGGCCCGCTTCGTTGCCGTGCATCGTGGCGATGAAGACGGCCTTCACCGGCGAGGTCGGGTCACCGATGCGGTAGGCAACGATCGGACGGTTCTTGACGGTCCGCCCGATGACCAGGGTCTGGACCAGCGCCCGCGGCACCGTGGTCGAAGCCGAGGCGGGCGGCGGCGCGGCGGTCGCACCGCCGAGCCCGGTGAGCAGGGGCACGACCAGCGCGCCGGCGACCAGGAATCCCGAGAGACGAGCCATCACCCCATCATCCCCGAGTCCGGCCCGGATTCAGCCCCGGATTCGGGCCCGGATTCGGCTGGTTTGTCGCCGAGCTGGGTCGCGAGCCGCGCGAGCAGAGCGTCCACCTCGCTGGCGCGGTAGCCCCGCAGTGCACTGGTGAACCGGATCGAGCGCAGGTCAGCGGCCCACAACGGACCCTCCTCCGGTACGACGACATCGGGCCGGTCGTCGTACGTCGGAGCGAGGCGGTCGCCGGATCCGGTCGCGATGACGGCTACCCCGCCCATGACGAGGACGATCACGACTGCGAGCAACCACATCATCGTGCGGCTCCCATCATCGAGACCGCTTCCTGGACGTCGTCGGTGACGTGGAGGGCCTCGAGGTCGGCTTCGGAGATCTTGCCATTCGCCAGCACGGTCGTGCGTAGCCACTCGAGCAGGCCCGACCAGTAGTCCACGCCGATCAGGACGACGGGGAAGGAGGTCACCTTGTGCGTCTGGGCCAGCGTGAGGGCCTCGAAGAGCTCGTCGAACGTGCCGAGGCCGCCGGGAAGCACGATGAAGCCCTGGGAGTACTTCACGAACATCGTCTTGCGGGCGAAGAAGTAGCGGAAGTTGACGCCGATGTTCACGTAGTCGTTCACGCCGTCCTCGAAGGGCAGCTCGATCCCGAGGCCGACGCTGACACCTCCGGCCTCGGCCGCACCCTTGTTCGCAGCCTCCATCGCGCCCGGGCCGCCGCCGGTGATGACCGCGTAGCCGGCGTCGACCAGGCCCGCGCCGATCTCGACACCCTTGAGGTAGTAGGGGTCATCGCGCTTGGTGCGCGCCGAACCGAAGACCGCGATCGCCGGACCGAGCTCGGCGAGGGCACCGAAGCCTTCGACGAACTCGGCCTGGATCCGCAGGACGCGCCATGGGTCGGCGTGGACCCAGTCGCTGTCGCCGCGCGAGTCCAGCAGGCGCTGGTCGGTGGTCGAGGCATCGACCTGGGAGTCGCGCAGGAAGGTCGGCCCCTTGCGCTTGATCCGCCGCGGTGTCGTGCTCTCGCTGCTCATGCGCCCAGCCAGGTGCGCAGGGTCTTCTCGCAGCGGCGGAGCTGGTCGAGCGGCACGTGTTCCTCCTGCTTGTGGGCGAGCACCGGATCGCCGGGGCCGTAGTTGACCGCCGGGATGCCGAGGATCGTGAAACGGGCGACGTCGGTCCAGCCGAACTTCGGCTTCACCTCGCCGCCGACAGCCTCGACGAACGCCTTCGCGGCCGGGCGATCCAGGCCCGGACGGGCGCCCGGAGCCGAATCGGTGACGACGACCTCGAAGCCCTCGAAGAAGTCGGTCACGAACCCGAGTGCCTCGTCCTCGCTGAGGTCCGGGGCGAAGCGGTAGTTCACCGTGATCACGCACGCGTCCGGCACCACGTTGGTGGCGACACCGCCACTGATGAGCACGGCATTGAGACCTTCGTGGTACTCGAGGCCGTCGATGACGGGCCTGCGCGCGACGTAGGCGTTCAGCCGGTCCAGTACCTCGCCCGCGCCGTGGATCGCATTGACGCCGCGCCAGGACCTGGCCGAGTGCGCGCGTTCGCCGCGGGTGGTGACCTCGACGCGGAGCGTGCCCTGGCAACCGGCCTCGACACCCGCGTCCGAGGGCTCCATCAGGATCGCGAAATCAGCGTCGAGCAGGTCCGGCCGCTGCTCGGCGACGATGCGCAGGCCGTTGAACTCCGAGGCGATCTCCTCGCCGTCGTAGAACACGTACGTCACGTCGCGGACCGGATCGGCCACCTCGGCGGCCAGCCTGAGCGCCACCGCGACGCCACCCTTCATGTCGCACGACCCGAGACCGTGCAGGAGGGTGCCGTCGTTGCGCGACGGGAGGTTGTCGTTGACCGGCACGGTGTCGACGTGCCCGGCGATCACGACCCGCTCGGGGCGACCCAGCTCGGTGCGCGCGACGAGCGAGTTGCCGATCCGGGTCAGGTGCAGGTGGTCGAACCCGGTCAGCGCCGCCTCGATCTGGTCGCTGATCTGCTGCTCGTGCCGGCTCACCGACTCGATGTCGACGAGCGCCTCGGTCAGCGCGACGACATCGGCAGTCAGGTCCAGAGCCATGGCGACATCTTGTCAGGGCTGCGGGAACACGCAGAACTCATTGCCCTCCGGGTCGGCCAGGACCGTCCATCGCGGCATCTCCCACAGCAGGGTCGCGCCCCGGGCCAGGAAGTCGTCGACGTCGCCGTACACGTCCCAGTGCAAGCGGTTCTTGACGGTCTTGGGCTCGGGGACGGGCCCGAAGACCATCGCCCAGAAGGGCGCCACGGCTTCGCTCGGAAACCCAGGAGCGCCGGTGAACCACCACCACGGCTCGCCCTTGTTCTCCGCCTCGACGCCGAAGACCTCGGCCCACCAGCGCGCGCTCGCCTCAGCGTCGTCGGAATCGACCGCCAGCTCGAAGACCCGGTACGGCGCCAACCGCTCGGGCGAGCGGACGAAGGCACAGAACTCACCACCCTCCGGGTCGGCCATCACCGTCCACCGGATCTCCTCGTCGGCTGCCCGGAGGACGGTCGCCCCGAGATCGGTCAGCTCGGAGAGGTCGGCCACCGAGACGTCGAGGTGCACCCGGTTCTTGACCGTCTTCGGCTCGGGGACGGGACATACGGCGATCCCGGTGCCCTCCTCGCTTCCGACCACGTCACCGGGGTCGGCGGGATTCCTCGCCGGCTCGTAGGTGCAGCCCGTCGCCGCAGCCCAGAACAGGCCCAGCGCATTGACGTCCTGGCCCGGCGCGGGATGCGTGTCGAGACACAGTTCCTTGAAGGTCGCGATACCCATGCGGGCCAGCCTGCCACGGACGGTCGCCCCGCGCAGGCTGGGACTGCACCGGTAGCCTGACGGACATGTCTGCACCGGCACCTGACTCGCCCACGCACGCCTGGGGCTTCGGTCTCGCGACCGTCGCCGACGACGGTGCCACCCTCGACACCTGGTACCCGACACCGTTCCTCGGCGAGGCGCCGAGCACGGCCGAGGCGCCCGCGTCCCTGACCGAGTTGGAGGGCAAGGACGACCTCCGCCGGGTGCGGACAGAGGTCGTCCAACGGGAGATCACGCTGGCCAGCGCACCCGTCGACGCCAGCGACGTCTACCTTCGTCTGCACCTGCTCAGCCACCGCCTGGTCGCTCCCCACATGCTCAGCCTGGAGGGCCAGTTCGGCCTGCTCGCCAACGTCGTGTGGACCAACCGGGGTCCATGCTCGCCGACCGACTTCGAAGAGGTTCGGGCCGGGCTTCGTGCCGGAGGACCTGTCGAGGTGCTGGGCATCGACAAGTTCCCGCGGATGACCGACTACGTCGTCCCGACCGGCGTACGGATCGCCGATGCCAGTCGTGTCCGTCTCGGCGCCCACCTCGCCCCGGGCACCACGGTGATGCACGAGGGCTTTGTGAACTTCAACGCCGGCACCACCGGTACGTCGATGGTGGAGGGCCGGATCTCGGCCGGGGTCGTGGTCGGCGACGGCTCCGATGTCGGCGGTGGCGCCTCGATCATGGGCACCCTGTCCGGCGGCGGAGAGCAGGTCATCTCGATCGGCGAGCGCTGCCTGCTCGGCGCGAACTCGGGTATCGGCATCTCGCTCGGCAACGACTGCGTCGTCGAGGCCGGCTGCTACGTCACTGCCGGCACCAAGGTCACCGTGTACGACGCGGCCGACGAGCCCACCGTGATCAAGGCACTCGAGCTGTCGGGTGCGGACAACGTGCTGTTCCGCCGCAACTCCGTCACCGGTACGGTCGAGGCCGTCGGCTGGCGGGTAGAGGGCGTTGCCCTGAACGCCGACCTGCACAACAACTGACGGTGGGTCGTCGAAGCCGGGGCGGCCGGATCGGGTTCATCTTCCTGCTGCTCGTCGCGGTGGTGGGCGGGATCGCCGTCGCCCTGACGAGGGGCGTCACCCCGTTCCCCACCCCGGAGGGTTGCACCGCGAAGGTCAGCGGTCTCCTGGTCAGCGTGGACCCCGACCAGGGCCGAAACGCCGCGCTGATCGCCGCCATCGGCGTCCGCCGCGGCCTGCCTGCCCGGGCCGTCTCGATCGCGTTGGCGACGGCGTACCAGGAGAGCAAGATCCGCAACCTGACCTACGGTGACCTCGACTCGCTCGGCCTGTTCCAGCAGCGCACCTCGCAGGGGTGGGGCAGCCCGTCGCAGATCCTCGACCCGTACTACTCGATCAACAAGTTCTACAGCGCCCTCGAGCGGATCAACGGCTACGAGACGATGCAGATCACCGTGGCCGCCCAGAGGGTCCAGCACTCCGCCTACCCCTCGGCGTACGAGCCGCACGCAGCGGATGCCCGAGCACTCGCCTCGGCGCTGACCGGCTACAGCCCGAACGGAACCTTCACCTGCGTGGTGCACCAGCCTTCGGGGACCGGTACGGCCTCGAACGTGACCTCGTCGCTGACCAAGGCCTTCGGCTCCGTGGCCGCTCAACGCACCGGCGTCCGCCAGGACCTCGCGGTCCAGGTTTCCTCAGGCCAGGACGGCAACCGGCGCGGCTGGTCGCTGGCGTCCTATCTCGTCGCGTACGCCGGCCCGCTCAAGATCGCGACGGTTTCCTTCGACGGCCTGATCTGGCACACGGGAAGCGCGTCCGAGAAGGGCTGGCAGAAGTCGTCGGGCGCCAGCAACACCCTGGTCGCCGTCTCCCTCGGGTGAGGGGTTCAGGCCAGGCGAGAGACGGCGGCGTCGATGCGCTCGTCGGTCGCGGTCAGCGCCACCCGGACGTGCTGCGCACCGGCGGCGCCGTAGAAGGTGCCGGGCGCAACCAGGATGCCGCGCTCGGCCAGCCATTCGACCGTGGTCCAGCAGTCCTCCTGGCGAGTCGCCCAGAGGTACAGCGCACCCTCGGAGTGGTCGATCCGGAAGCCGGCTGCTTCGAGTGCAGCCTTCAACCGGGTACGACGAGCGGCGTACCGAGCACCTTGCTCGTCGACGTGCGCGTCGTCGTTGAGCGCCGCGATCATCGCCAGCTGCTGCGGGCCCGGCATCTGCAACCCGAGGTTCTTGCGGACCGCCAGCAGCTCGGCGATCACCGCCGGGTCGCCTGCGACGAAGGCACAACGGTAGCCGGCAAGGTTCGAGCTCTTCGAGAGCGAGTGCACCGCGAGGATGCCGTGCGTACTGTCGCCGCAGACCTGCGGGTCCAGCACCGAGACGGGCCGCTCGCCGGTCCACCCGAACTCGAGGTAGCACTCGTCGGAGACCAGCAGCACGCCCCGCTCGCGGCACCACGCCACGACCTTGCGCAGGTGCTCGACGGGCAGGATCCGGCCGGTCGGGTTCGACGGCGAGTTGATCCACACCAGCTTCGGCGTCTCGGGCCCGACTGCGGTCAGCGAGTCCGTCGCGAGGATCCGGGCACCCACCAGCGCCGCACTGACCTCGTAGGTCGGGTAGGCCAGCTCCGGGTGCACGATCAGGTCATCGGGCCCGATGCCGAGGTGCACGGGCAACGAGGCGATCAGCTCCTTCGAACCGATCACCGGCAGCACCCCGTCGATCGTCAGCCCTGTGACGCCGAACCGACGCGACAGCCAGTCGATGCAGGCCTGACGGGTTGCCGCCAGCCCGATGGTCAGCGGGTAGCCCGGAGAGTCCGCGGCGGCGATCAGGGCGCGCTGCACCACCTCGGGGGTGGGATCGACGGGCGTGCCGACCGACAGGTCGACGATGCCGCCAGGGTGCGCACGCGCCCGATCGCCGTACGGCGTCAGGCTGTCCCACGGGAAGTCGGGGAGCCTGGAGGAGACGCTCAGCGGAGACGCTCAGTGCTCGTCGTGTTCCTGCGGAGGCAGAGCCGCGACCAACGGGTGGTCGGCGTCGATCACGCCCATCTTGGCAGCGCCACCAGGAGAACCGAGATCGTCGAAGAAGTGCACGTTCGCGTCGTAGTACTCCTTCCACTCGCCCGGGGTGTCGTCCTCGTAGTAGATGGCCTCGACCGGGCAGACCGGCTCGCACGCGCCACAGTCGACGCACTCATCCGGGTGGATGTAGAGCATCCGCTTGCCTTCGTAGATGCAGTCGACGGGACATTCGTCGACGCAGGCACGGTCCTTCAGATCAACACAAGGCTGGGCGATGACGTAGGTCACCTGGATCCTCCTGAGGTACGCGTCCGGTACGGACTGGGGCAAAGCCTAGTATCCCGAACGTGAGTCCTACAGGCAGTCCCGGGTTTCGACACGACACCACGTCCGGGACCCAGCACACGCTGGGTCCGCACGTCGTCGGACTGCGTGTCGTCGTACGCCGCGTCCTGGCGAACCAGACCGGCCCCAGCGGAGGTCCGGCGATGACCGACCTGCTCGGCGTGTGTGAATCCTGGGACGAGACCAGCACGACCATCAGGTCCGAGGACGGCACCGCGACCACCATCGCGCTGGCCGACATCGTCTCGGGCAAGCCCGTCCTGCCGAGGCCCTCCCGGTTCGCGCGCCTGACCCCCGACGAGGTCGAGGAGCGCGCCACCGCCTTCTTCGTGCCGAAAGAGACCGACCATGTCGGCGACTGGGTACTGCGCTTCACCGGAGGCGCGAACGCCCGGCCGAACTCGCTGCTCCCGGTGGGCGATCCGCGGACCGACCTGGACACCGCGATCCGGCGCACCGTCGAGTTCTACGCCGAACGCGGTCGCGAGCCGGTCGCGCAGGTGGTCGTGGGGTCACCGGTCCAGATCGAGCTCGAGGCGCGCGGCTGGACGGTCCTGCGCCCGGGCGAGGCCGACACGGAGGTCCTGCTCGCCGGCACCGCCGCCGTACGTCGCGCCCTGAGCGGCGTCGACACCACCGCCGTGGCGCACGCCGATCGGATCTCACGCGTGTGGCTCAGCGGCAATCAGAACGCGCTCGCGAACTACGATGCGGTCGCCGAGTCCCTGGCGCTCGCGCGGGCGAGCTTCGCCACGATCGACGAGGACGGGGTCCAGCGCGTCCACGGCCGGGTCAGCATCGAGCGGGACTGGGGATTCGTGGCCGACCTGATGGTGGCGCCCGACCAGCGCCGGCGCGGGTTCGGTCGCACGATGATGGCCGGACTCACCGAGTGGGCTGCCGAGGCCGGCGCGACCGTGCTGGTGCTCCAGGTGCTGGCCGACAACGAGGCGGCCCAGGGTCTCTATGCCCACCTCGGTTTCGAACGCCATCACGCCTACCGGCACCTCACACGCCGTTGAACAGATCCGTCTCCAGGCCATCCTCGGTGAACGGGGCGGTCTTCGTGCCCTTGGCGATCCGGTAGAACTCGACACCCCAGCCCTCGCCGCCGATGTTGTTGGACAGCGCGAAGAACGGACCATCGGTGCTGATCTGGGTCGCATGAGCGGCCAGGGCGGCCATCTTCTTGTCCACGAACTCGACCGCGTTCACCGAGGCGGTCAGGTTCTCGTCGGCGGTGATGAACGGCGGCAGCGGCCCGTCGGGGTCCATGCCCTCGAACGTCGTGGTGTCACCGGCCTCGCGCAGCCTGCGCAGGCCCTCGCGCATCCTGGTGGCCGACATCGCGCCCCAGTAGACCTTGGCGATCTCGTGCGCCTCCCCCAGGTCCGTCCGGTACGACGGCACTGCCGCCAGCGCGGAGGCGTAGGTCGCGACCCGGTGGGCCTGGATGTGATCGGGGTGGCCGTAGCCGCCGAACTCGTCGTAGGTGACCATCACCTGCGGCCGCACCTCGCGGATCACCGAGACCAGGTGGGTAGCGGCTTCGGTGAGGTCCGCGTTCCAGAAAGCGTTGGCATGCACGTCGTCCGCCGCGACCGCATGGCCGTCCTCGTGCCACTTCATGCCCGAGTCGCGGTAGGTACCGTAGCCGCCGAGGTAGCGGAAGTCGGTGACGCCGAGCGCGGCCATCGCGTTCGTGAGCTCGATCCGGCGCTGCTCGCCGAGGGTGTCGTCCTGGTCGGCCGCCATGTGAGCCATCTCGGGGATCAGGATCTCGCCCATCTCCCCGCCGGTGCAGGTCACCAGCGTGACGCCGATGCCTTCCGCGACGTACTTGGCCATGGTCGCGCCCTGGCCGATGCTCTCGTCGTCGGGGTGGGCGTGCACGAGCAGGATCTGCTTGGTCATGCCGCAACCCTAACGGCCGGGCGGGAGGCGACCCGTCATGATTTCGACCACGAACGGCCGATCGGCCCCGAGCCAGTCGACCGCGTCCAACGAGGACGTCACCAGCCAGCGCAGCGCGTCGTGGTCGCCGGATCGCGGAACGGGCTCGCCGTCGACCAGCTGTGCGGTCGCCACCCGGAGCTCGAGGCCGGCACGGATCGGCACGGTCCCGGGCAGCCAGCCGGTGACCTCGATGGTGCAGCCGAGCTCCTCGGCGATCTCTCGGACGGCGGCGTTCGCAGGGTCCTCGCCCGGCTCGACCTTCCCGCCCGGGAACTCCCAGCCACCGGTGCTGCGGCGTGCTGCGAGCACGCGGTCCCCGCGCACGATCGCGACGCCGACAACTAACTGCACGTCAGGCTCTATCTGTGGCCCGCGGCTGCAACGCGAGCTGGCGCGCTTGGGCGACCAGCAGCCCGGTGGAATCCCAGACCTCGCAGTCCTCCTCGAACAGGCCGCCTGCCATCGTCCGGGTGCTGTGCCGGACGATGGCCCACCCCGGAGCTGGCCGTGCCCGCACGTGCGCGGTCAGTTCCAGCGTCGGCGCCCAGCCGGGCATGCCCAGGTCGAACGTGGTCGGCGGCAGTGCGTCGACCACCAGCAGCAAGGCGATCGGATCCAGCGGGCGGTCGTCGGCGAGCCTGAACCAGCCCTGCAGGACGCCCTGCCTGCTTGGCCTTCCGATCGCCCAGCCGGCGGTCGAGGGATCGAACCGGGTGCCGAACCGTTGCAGTAGCGGAGCCATCTTCTGGATCTCCTCGGGCGCATCGCGGGACTCGACGCACTCGGCGAGCGGGGGCAGCTCGGGAGGCGCCAACGCGAGCCCGAGCGCCGCGGCGGCGGCATCACCGGCACGGTCGTGGGCCCGGTCGAGGTCGCCGAACGTGGCGTGCGAGGCGATGCGCGGAACCGCGGTGCCGTCGACGTCCTGGACGAGCGTCGCGGCCACGGTGGAGAATCGGCTGCCCGAACGCACGACCCGGGTCTCGACGTACGCCGGTCCGGGAGTCGAGGCGCTGAGGAAGTGGGCACTGAGGGCGAACGGATCGGCATGGCCACGACCGGGCACCTCGGCGGCTAGCTGGTCGCGGACCGCGTTGCCGATGATCGAGAGCAGGTAGCCGCCGTTGACGCCTCCCCCGACGACCCACCCGGGAGCCAGGACCGCGTCATGGATGCCGTCACCGCGTGCGGTGATCGCCGTGTCACGGTCGAACTCGAACCTCATCGCTCACATCCCGTCAGGTACGGTCGAAGAACCGTGTCGACCCTAGAGGGGAATGCCTTGCCCGTCCGCCGCACCCTGGCCTCGACGGCTGTCACCCTCCTCACACTGGCCCTGGTCGCCGGATGCGGCGGCACCTCGAAGCCGGCCGCCGCCCCGCAGCGCAGCGTCTCCCCGACGCCGACCGCGTACCCGACACCGGTCCTCCCCTCGAACATCAAGCTCGAGCGGCCGAAGGCGGCCTCGACGATCAGGGCGACCGCCACCCTGACCGCCGTACCCGGAGCCAGCCAGCTGGCGGCTCCGGCGAATGCGCCGCGCACGATCGAGGGTTTCCCGGTCCCGCCGGGCGCCAAGGTCAAGGATCCGGGCGCGATCGACGACACCTGGCAGTTCGACATCCCGACCACGGACCTGAACGGCGTGATCGCCTTCTACAAGCGGGTACTGCCGCTGGTGGGCTACACCATCCGCACCGACGTCACCTACACGCTCGGCAACGAGCCGGTGCGGTGGGACATCGTCTTCGACGGCCCGGTCTCGGGCTCGCTGGTGCGTGACCGTCCGGACAGCACGGTCTTCGTCGTCATCAACCCGCCGGGACAGCCGGCGCTGCCGGGCGACCGCTGATCAGCGCGAGTCGATGACGGTGCAGCGCGTGCCCGAGTAGATCGTCGGCATGCACTGGTTGCAGTGGATGCAGAGACCGTCGCTGGTCTCGCCACGCTGCATCCGGTTGACCAGGTCGGGCTCCCGCAGCAGGGCCCGTCCCATGGCGACGAACTCGAACCCCTTCTCCATGGCGCGGTCCATCGTGGCGAGCGTGTTGATGCCGCCGAGCATGATCAGCGGCATCGAGACCGCCTCGCGGAAGGCCAGCGCCTTGTCGCGCAGGAAGGCCTCTTCGAAGTCGTAGCTCTTGAAGAACCGCTTGCCCACCGGCGTCTTCAGGCCCAGACGCACCAGCGGCGGCATGTTCGCGGCGAACTCCTTGAGCGGCACGTCGCCGCGGAACAGGTACATCGGGTTGAGCAACGAGCTGCCGGCGCTGAGCTCCAGTGCATCGAGGTGCCCGTCGGACTCCAGCATCTGGGCGAACTCGAGGCTCTCGGGCATCGAGAAGCCGATCGGTGAACCCTCGGTCATCCCGATCTTGGCGGTCACGGCGACGGCGTCGCCGACTTCCTCGCGAACGACGCGGGCGACGTCGCGGGCAAAACGCGCCCGGTTGAGCAGCGTGCCGCCCCAGCCGTCCTTGCGGCGGTTCTGCCCGGGGGCCAGGAACGAGCTGAGCAGGTAGCCGTGGGCCATGTGGATCTCGAGCACGTCGAAGCCCGCGTCGACCATGATGCGGGCGGTCCGCACGTAGGCCCGAGTGATCCGGGTGATGTCGGCCGCGCTCGCCGACCTGATCATCTGCATACTCAGCGGCGACGGCATCCGGGACGCCGCGAGGGCATGGACCCCGTTGGAACGACCGTTGGCGACCGGCCCGGCGTGGCCGAGCTGCCCGGCGATCTTGGCACCGGTCTCGTGGATCGCATCGGTGAGCCGGGCCAGGCCCGCGGCCGACTGGTCGTCGACCACGATGACGTCCTTCTCGGTGCGACCCTCCGGCGCGACCGCGAGGTAGGCGACGGTGGTCAGTCCGACCCCGCCGCGCGCCGGGGCCAGGTGATAGTCGATGAGCTCGTCAGTGACCTGCCCGTTCGGCGTACGGCCCTCGAAGGTCGCCGCCTTGACGACACGGTTGCGCACCGTGATCGGACCGAGCTGAGCCGGGGAGAAGACGTTGTCCACCACGCCGAAACTGTAACGCGTTTCAATTTCCCACCGCGGACTCTCGCCGTTCCGATCCACACTGCCGCACATTCGGAGATCGTGCTTCCATCAGATCTCACCTGCGTCGAAAATCCGACCAGTGCTACGCATCTGCGGTGCCGCCGTGGTGGGATGGTCGGGTGAGCATCTCCCGACGTTTCGGTGCGCTGTCCTTCCTCGCCGTCGCGGCGATCGCCGCGGCTCTCCTCGCAGGGTGCGGATCCAGCACCAAGGCCCCGACCGCCAAGCCCGTGACGCTGACCGTGTTCGCCGCATCGTCGCTCACCGGCACGTTCACCGATCTGGGCAAGAAGTTCGAGGCGACCCATCCCGGCGTGACGGTCTCCTTCGACTTCGGTGGGTCCTCGGACCTCGTCGCGCAGATCCAGCAAGGCGCGCCGGCCGACGTCTTCGCGTCGGCGGACGAGTCGAACATGGCCAAGCTGGCCAGCGACCACCTGCAGGGCGAAACCCCCCGGGATTTTGCGTCGAACACCCTCGAGATCGTGACGCCGCCGAACAACCCGGCGCACATCTCGTCGTTCGCCGACCTGGGGCACCCGGGGATCAACCTGGTGATCTGTGCGCCGGAGGTGCCGTGCGGGGCCGCAGCCAAGAAGGTGGCCGCGGCCGCCGACGTCACCTTGAAGCCGGTGAGTGAGGAGCAGTCGGTCAAGGACGTCCTGGCCAAGGTCACGTCCGGCGATGCGATGGCGGGCCTGGTGTACGCGACCGATGTCAAGGCCGCCGGTGCCGCTGTCCACGGAGTCGTCTTCCCGCAAGCGTCGTCGGCTGTGAACACCTACCCGATCGTGACGATCACGGGCAGCAAGAACGGCGCGCTCGCGCGGGAGTTCATGACCCTCGTCCTGGGTGCCACCGGGCAGACGGTTCTGGCGCACGCCGGATTCGCCAGGCCCTGATGACCCACCAGCGGGCGGCCGCGATCCCGCGTTGGATCTACCTCCCGGCGGCTCTGGGGGCGACCTTCGTCCTGCTGCCCCTGATCGCGATCTCCACCAAGGTCGACTGGCCCCACTTCGCTGCCCTGATCTCCTCCGACTCGTCCCGTGCGGCGCTGGTCCTGAGCCTGAAGACATCGGGTGCGAGCACGGCCCTGTGCGTCCTCCTGGGCGTGCCGATGGCCACGGTCCTCGCCCGCACCAGCTTCCCGGGGCAGGGCTTGCTGCGGTCCCTCGTCCTGCTCCCGCTGGTCCTTCCGCCCGTCGTCGGCGGGCTCGCACTGCTCTACACGTTCGGGCGCAACGGCCTGCTCGGGCACACCTTGGCGGTGCTCGGCATCCGGATCGCGTTCTCGACGATCGCGGTGATCATGGCCCAGACGTTCGTAGCCCTGCCGTTCCTGGTCCTGAGCCTCGAAGGCGCACTGCGCACAGGCGGACAGCGCTACGAGGTCGTGGCAGCGTCGCTCGGTGCGAAGCCGACGACCGTGTTCCGGCGCATCACGCTGCCCCTGGTGATGCCGGGTCTCCTTGCCGGCGCGGTGCTGTCCTTCGCGCGGGCCCTGGGTGAGTTCGGCGCGACGATCACCTTCGCCGGCAGCCTCCAGGGAGTCACCCGCACGCTGCCGCTGGAGATCTACCTCCAGCGCGAAGGCGACCCGGACGCCGCGGTCGCTCTCGCCCTGGTCCTGGTGGTGGTCGCCGTGCTCATCATCGCGATCGCACGTCCGGAACGAGCCGGCCGATGAGCTTCGAGTTCGCAGCGAGGCTGGTCGATCGGCGCCTGGACGTGCAGTTCAGCGTCCCGGACGGTGAGACCGTCGCGCTCCTCGGCGAGAACGGAGCCGGCAAGTCGACCGTCCTGGCGATTGCGGCCGGACACCTCGTCCCGGACACCGGCCAGGTGTCGCTCGATGGTCGGGTCCTCCTCCGGGTCGGCGGCGGCAACCGTGTCGACCTACCGCCCCATGATCGGGAGATCGCCCTGCTGTCGCAGGACCCGCTCCTTTTTCCCCACCTGAGCGTGCGCGACAACGTCGCCTTCGGCCCGCGCAGCCGCGGCCGCTCGCGCCGCGCGTCGCTGACCGAGGCGGATCGGTGGCTCGACGAGGTCGGCGCGGTCGAGTTCTCGGCACGCAAGCCCTCGGCGCTCTCGGGCGGCGAGGCCCAGCGGGTCGCCGTCGCGCGAGCGATGGCTGCCGATCCACGGCTGCTGCTGCTCGACGAGCCGATGGCTGCGGTCGACGTCAGCGTCGCCCCGGTACTTCGACAGGCACTCCGCCGCGTGCTCGCGGGGCGCACGGCAGTGCTCGTGACCCACGATCCGTTGGACGCCCTGCTGCTCGCCGACCGGGTGGTGGTGCTCGATCACGGGCAGGTCGTCGAAGAAGGCCCGACCCGCGAGGTGCTGGCACGACCACGCAGTGCCTTCGCGGCCGACCTCGCCGGCCTGAACCTGCTCAACGGGACCTGGTCGGGCGAACACCTCCGTCTGGCGGACGGGACCACGGTGACCGGGCTGGTCACAGGACCGTCGCCCGAGTCGGGTGGCCAGGCCGTCGCCACGTTCCGGCCCGGGTCGGTGGCTGTCTACCGGGACGCGCCCGCCGGCAGCCCGCGCAACAGCTTCACCACGCGCATCACCGCTCTCGACCCGCTCGGCGATCTGATCCGGGTGCGCTCGAAGCACCTGAGCGCACACATCACCACCCAGGCCGCCGCTGACCTCGATCTCGTCCCCGGCATCGAGGTGAGCTTCAGCGTGAAGGCGACCGAGGTGTCGGTCTATCGGCTGTGAGGGCGCGCGAGCCCGAAGTGCGGGGTCGTACGCCATGCTTCTCCCGTGAAGTCCGCCCCTCTCGCCCTGGCTGCCGTCCTTACCCTGACCGTCGCCGGCTGCGGCGGGAAGGCCGCGAGCACAACTCCGCGCCCGCCGACCAACTCGCTGCTCCCGCCGATCACGGTCGCGACACTGTCAGGTCGGTTGATCGCGGTCGGCGGCTCGGCCGGCGCTCCGGACACTTCGCTCGCCGGCACCATCACGGTCACCGGGCCGGGAGGCTCGGTGCTGCACGCCCCTGTCGGCCGGACCGGCGCGTTCCAGATCCAGCTGTCGCCCGGGACGTACCGACTGAGCGGCCGCAGCCCGCAGTTCGGCGGCGGTACGACGGACTGCCGCACCGCGACGCCGACGACCACGCTCGTCGCAGGCCGGACGGTCACCGCGGACATCCTCTGCCAGCGCCGCTGACGGCGTTCTACTCGGACCAGACCGGCACGATGAAGACGCCCTCGGCCTCCACGGCCACTCCCTGGTCACCCTCGATCTCGGCCGTGACGAAGACCTTGCGACCCTCCTCGCCGGCAACCCGACCGTTGAGCACCACTCGCCCGAGCGGCAGCGGGTTGCGATAGCGGAGGGTGAGGGTGCCGGTGAACGTCACCGTGCTCATCCGGCTCGCCGTGACCCCCATCAGGTGGTCGAGCAACAGCGCGCTCACTCCCCCGTGCACCATCCCCGGCGGTCCTTCGTACGCCGCACCGAGGTGCACGTCGGCGTGGGTGTCACCGTTCTCGGCGCTGTGGACCTCCATCGGCGGGGCGACCGCGTTGCGCAGGCCGATCGCCGCATTGCCCCAGGTCCAGCTCCGCCCGGACTCGTTGTAGTGCACGCCGGACGCACCGTCGATCTGGTTGACCCGGAGCGAGGCGGTCAGGGCCTCGATCGTGGCGACCGCAGCGGCCACCTCGTCGTCACCGGCCGTGGTGCGGATCGCGGCGTCGACGAGTTCACGCAGCGACGAGCCGAGCGGGCGGTAGCGCGCCTCGAGGACGTCGACCTCCGCATCCGACAGGTCCACGAACCGGAACAGCTCGGAGTTCATGACGTCCCTTCCAGTGCGTCCACGACCCGGGCGGCATCGTGGGTTGCCTTGTGGATCAGTCCCAGCCCGGTGGCGTCGCCGATCACCTCGACGACGGCGCCCGGGAGTCGCGCGACCAGGGCGTCGTACAGGGTCAGGTCGGGGACCGGGACCCCGGCGAGCACCACCGAGTCCGCCCGCAAGATCCGCGAGGTGCCGCCGTACGGCGTGAAGACGACGCCGTCGAGGGTGGCCCGTTCGACCTCAGCACGCACGTGCACGGTGACGCCGAGACGATCCAGACGGTTCATCTCCTCGGTCTTGCGTTTCCAGCCGATCTCGGGCGCGAGCTGCGTGCCCGGCTCGACGACGCTCACGAGATGACCGCGCTCGGCGAGGTACTGGGCGAACGCGATCCCGGCGAGGTCACCGCCCAGGACGACCACCCGGTTGCCCAGGGAAGTCGGCCCACCCGAGAGCAGCTCACGGACGGTCGCGAGGGCTTCGGTCCCCTCGATCGCCGGCACCTCGAGCCGAGCTCCGGTCGCGACGATGACGACGTCAGGTCCGAGCGTCGCGATCTCCTCGACACTCGCGCGCCGACCGAGTCGGAGGTCGATGTCACCCTCACCGACCTCCGCACGCAGGAAGTCGAGGAACGGAGCATTGTCGGGGTGGACCCGTGCGGCGAGTCGCAACGAGCCTCCGAGCTCGTCCTGCGCCTCCAGCAGGGTGACGCGATGCCCGGCCGCCGCGGCCAGACGGGCGGCTTCGAGGCCACCTGGCCCACCGCCGACCACGACGACCTCCCGCACCGACCGCGTCGGGCCGAGCGAGAGCCCGGCCTCGGAACCCGTCCGCGGATTGATCGCGCAGTCGACCGAGAACCGCTGTTCGAGGGAGTCGATGCAGTTCTCGCAGGAGATGCACCGACGGACCCGCGCGCCGCTGCGCAGCTTGTTCGGCAGCTCGGGATCGGCGAGCAGCGGGCGCCCCATCGCGATGAAGTCCGCGCGTCCTTGGTCGAGCACCTGCTCGGCGTGCACCGGATCGTGCAGGCGGCCCACCGCAATCACGGGTACGTCGACGGCCTCCCGGACCGCAACAGCCGCCCCGACGTTCAGGCCGTCACCGTCGTCGGACCCGTTGACCATCTGCGTGACCAGCCGGTCGATGACGCCGCCGCTCACGTGGAAGGCATCGACCCCGGCCGCAACCAGCGTCGGTGCGACCTGCGCTGTCTCGTAGATCGGCCGGCCGCCGGCGACGCGCTCGAACCCGGAGATCCGCAGCGTGATCGGGAAGTCCGCACCGACCTCGGAGCGGATCGCGGCGAGTGCTTCGAGAACGACGCGCAACCTTCCGGGGACGGTGTCGCCGCGGTAGTCGTCGGTACGCCGGTTGCGCTGCGGGGCGAGGAACGAGCCGAGCATCATGTAGCCGTGCGCGGCGTGCAGCTCGATGCCGTCGTACCCGGCCTCGCGGGCGCGTCGCACCGCCGCCTTGTAGAGATCCATGACGTCGGCCAGTTGGGAGAGGGTGATCTCCTCCGAGGGGCGCCCGGTCAGGTACGAGCCGATCACCGAGGGTCCGAGCGAGGTGACTCCGTGCATCTCGGGACCGAGTCCGTCCGGACCGGCGTGCACGATCTGCGGCTGGATCCTGGCGCCATGCTCGTGCACGGCGTCGACCAGGGTGCGATGAGCCGGCACCGACTCGTCCGTGGCCAGGTGCAGCCCTCCGGGCGTCTCCGGGTGCCGGTGGTCGATGCCGGTCGCGCCGACCGTGATCAGGCCGACGCCGCCGGCAGCACGCGCCGCGAAGTACGCGACCGTCCGCGGTGACGGCAGCCCGTCGGGCGTCCCGTACATCGTCTCCATCGGAGACATCACGATCCGGTTCCGCACCTCCATCGAGCCGATCCGGCCCGGGGTGAGCAGGTGCGGGAAGTCGTTCATCCGATCGGGACGCGGTTCGACGTGGACGGGGAGGGGTCTGGCATGCGCTGAGGCTCGCACACCCGGGCACCGGCTTCAAGACTTTTCATAGAGGGCTCTGTGAAAATCGCCGCACGGCTCTAGAGTGACGCCGTGGACTTCGCGATCGTGGGCGCCATGCTGCCCACCGACCAGCTGCAACCGATCGCCGTCGCGGCTGACGAGCTCGGCTACGCGAGCTTCGCGATCGCCGACCACGTCGTCGACCTGGAGACGCTGGCGACGCCGTACCCGTACGAGGAGGACGGCTCCCGCCGCTGGGACAGCAGCTGCGAGTGGCCGGACCCGTGGGTGCTGGTCGGAGCGCTGTCCGCGGTCACGACCCGGATCACCTTCTTCACCTCGATCTACGTCGCCACGCTCCGAAGCCCGTACCAGGTCGCCAAATCGGTGGGCACTGCGGCGACGCTCTCCGGCGGCCGGGTCCGGCTGGGCGTCGGTGCCGGCTGGTGCCGCGAGGAGTTCGACCTGCTCGACCAGGATTTCGCGACCCGCGGCAAGCGCACCGACGAGGGTCTGGACCTGGTCCGCGCGCTCTGGACCGACGAGTGGGTCGCCACCGACGGACCGCACTACCCGACCCCGCGGCTGACGATGAGCCCGCGACCGGCGAGCAAGGTGCCGATCCTGATCGGCGGGATGTCGGACGTCGCCCTGCGTCGGGCCGCCCGTTACGACGGCTGGATCGGCGACGTCTCCTCGACCGAGGACGCGATCGGCTATGCCTCCAGGTTGCGCGACCTGCGCGCCGAGATCGGCGTGACCGAGAAGGCGACGGTGATCGCCGCCCTGAACGACGCGATCCTCCCCGAGCAGTTCGCAGCCGCCGAGGCCGGCGGAGTCACCGACGTGATGACGATGCCCTGGTTGTTCTACTACGGCCGCAAGGCATCCCTGGAACAGAAGCTC
>NZ_JAOPXI010000184.1 GCF_025965215.1 Marmoricola sp. | reverse complement strand
CGCGCTGCTTCTTGCGGTAGGTGTTGATGAACGTGTTCGTCAGGATCCGGTACAGCCAGGCCTTGAGGTTGGTGCCCGGCTTGAACTGGTGGAACGCTGCGAATGCCGTCGCGAACGTCTCCTGGACCAGGTCCTCGGCGTCCTGCGGGTTGCGGGTCATCCGCATCGCCGCGGAGTAGAGCTGGTCGAGAAACGGCAGGGCGTCCCGCTCGAACCGGAGCTGTCGTTCGGCTTCGGTTTCGTCGGGGCCCGGGACCTCGGGGTCAAGTGATTCGGTCATCGCTCCCCAGCCTAGCGACGAGTCGTGGAAAGGCGCATCGTGCGGACGCTCCAGTGTGGTCAGCAACGTCGGTCTCCTTCCGGACTCGTGCGCGGCGCTCGTTGCCGTCACGCACCCAAGAACAACCCTGGAGCGCTAGGGATTCCCGGCCACGTCGCGCACGATCCACTCCAGGGCAGCCTGGCTGACGACCGCCAGCGCGCCCGCCTGGTCCAGCGGGGCCCTCGGCGTACGCCGGCCAGGCACCCTCAGCCCGTGGTCGGCACCCGGTACGACGACCACGTCCACACCACCTGGGAACTCCGCCGGCCCGCCGAACGGGTCCCGTTCTCCCTGGACCACCAGGGTCGGTACGCCGGCGCAGGTGAGCTCGTCGACCCGGGACGTCTCCGGCTTGCCGGGAGGGTGCAGCGGGAACGCCAACGCCAGAACGCCGGTCGCCCCGGCCCCGGCCCCGATGCGACAAGCCGACCGGGCACCGGCACTGCGGCCACCGAGGACGAATGGTCCCGTCGGTCGTAGGCCGGCGATCACGGCACGATAGGCCTCGTCGATGACCGCCGGACGCGGGGCGATCCTCTTGCCCTGCACCCGCCACGGCATCTCGACCAGGCTGACGGTGATGCCCTGCGACGGCAGCAGGTCGGCGAGGTGGACCAGGTCCCGCGCGTCGATACCACCGCCGGCCCCGTGGGTGAGGACCAGGCCGGCGATCTGCTTTCGCGCACGGCGGACAACGACCCGGGCCTCTCCGATCGAGGTCGCGATCATCCGCTCCGTCATACGAGCCCCTCGACCGGCAGCGGCGTGAGCAGCTCGGGTCCGTTGTTCGCGACATTGGAGACGAGCGTCGAGACCGGGAACGCCTCGAGCAGCCCCGGGGCCGCCGGGCGCAGCAGCGCGAGCAGCTCCTCGGCCGGTCGCGGCGCCGGGTCGAGCCAGGCGTCGTAGGCGTCGGGGGTGAGCATCATGGGCATCCGGTCGTGGATGCGACCGAGCTCGTCGGTCGCGGTCGTGGTGATGACGGTGGCGGACCACTTCCAGCGCAACGGGTCGTCGGCGGCTCGTTCAGGGTCTCGCCACAGTTCGTACAGCCCGGCCATGGCCAGCATCGAGGAGCCCTTCGGCCGGATGAAGAACGGCTGCTTCTTCGGTTTGCCCGACGGCGTGAGCTCGTCGGTGACGTACCACTCGTAGTACCCGTCCGCGGGCAGGATCGCCCGCCGCTGCCCGAAGGCCTTGCGGAAGGACGGCTTCTCCGCAACCGTCTCGACCCGGGCGTTGATCATCCGGCTGCCGACCTTCGGGTCCTTGGCCCAGGACGGCACCAGGCCCCAGCTGAGGACTCGGAGCTGGCGAACCGCCGGTTGCGCCGGCTCGCCGTCGGACTCCCGCTTCGGCGGGCGCTCGAGGACCGCGTAGATCTCCTTGGTCGGCGCGACGTTGTAGTCGGCCGGGATGCGCGGCAGGTCGGGCACGGCGGTATGGATCTCGAACTCCTCGACGATGTCCTCGGGATCCATGCTCGAGGCGTAGCGGCCGCACATGGGAAGAGACTAGAGCCCCGATCCGGCCGCCGGTTAGGTACGGGCCAGCTCGTCGAGCAACGTCGATGTCGCGGCCGCCGTCGCCGGCAGACCTTCGATCCAGAGCCGGACCGACGCACCCGAGGGCGTCGACTCGGCCAGGACTTCGCGCAGCATGCTGAGCCGGGTGCCCAGGTTGTCGGTGCGGCGGGCGACGACCAGCAGCCTGCTCGGGCTGGCCTCGCCGACGCTCTCGTCGCCCTCGAAGACCAGGCGCACCTTGCTGGCGATCTGCGCCATCGCGAGGGGCCCTCCCAGGATCCCCTCGCGTTCGCCGACCGCCGGTACGTCGACGACGACCAGCGCGTAACCGGTTTCTCCGCCGTGGCCGCGCGACTCGGCGCCGCGCTGGATCTCGGCGAGGCGGCCGCGCAGGTGGGCCAGCGTCGCGAGGCCGGTCAGCGGGTTCTCGCAGGACACCTGGTGCAGGTATCCCAGAGTCTCGTCGGCCCACGCGATGCTGAGCGCGTGTGTCGAGTCGAAGTCCGGCTCGTGGCCGACGACCAGCGCAAAGGTGGACCGGAGGCCATGAAGTGCCTCGCTCAGGTCAATCCCGTCACGGGCAAGGTCCCGGCCCACCACTGCACAGGAATCGTGTGCCCCGGAACCCGCGGCAAGAGCCTCCCCCACTGCCTCGAAGCGTGCGGGCAATTGCTGCCGCAGGCGTTCGGACAACTCCTGGCTCTTACCGCCGGGGGTGGCGGATCCTCTGCTCGACATCGTCGCGAAGAGTCCCATCACCCATCCTCCGGGATCACTTTTCCTTGGCAAGTTCGGTCCTCCCCGACGATCGAACTCACTACGAGAACGGTCGCGGCGTGGGTTCATGACGCAGAACGGAGGATATTTCCTCAGGCCGCGCGATACGGTCGAATCCGCATCATCCCCACCAGCGTGCGAGGATGGCGTGACTTATCCGCTTCTACGCCGTTATAGAGACAAATGACCGTTATGGACCACGCCGCCGACCAGGGCGAGCTGAGCGACGCCGAGTTGATCTCGAGCGTCCGTGGTGGCGACGTCTCTTCCTACGGCGATCTCTTCGCTCGGCACCGTGATGCGGCCACCCGCCTGGCCCGTCAGCTCGTCTCGCACTCCGACGCCGACGACCTGGTCTCCGAGGCGTTCGCGAAGGTCCTCAACGTCCTGCTGGCCGGTGGCGGGCCCGATGTCGCCTTCCGCGCGTACCTGCTGACCGCCGTACGACGCCTGCACGTGGACAAGATCCGTGCGACCAACCGAGCGATGCCGACCGACGACCTGACGCCGTACGACTCGGGCGAGCCGTTCAAGGACACCGTGATCGCCGGCTTCGAGGGCGGCGCGGCAGCACGTGCCTACGCCAGCCTGCCGGAGCGCTGGCAGCTGGTGCTGTGGCACCTCGAGGTGGAGGGCCAGAAGCCGGCCGAGATCGCTCCCCTGCTCGGGATGACCCCCAACTCCGTCTCCGCGCTGGCGTACCGGGCTCGTGAGGGCCTGCGCCAGGCGTACCTGCAGATGCACTCGGCCGACCTGACCGACGCCGACTGCCGTTGGACCCACGACAAGCTCGGTGCCTACGTGCGCAAGGGTCTCTCTCGCCGCGACGCGGCCAAGGTCGAGGAACATCTGCGCAACTGCCGCAAGTGCACCGCCCTGTTCATGGAGCTCAGCGAGGTCAACTCCTCGATGGCCGGGGTGATCGGGCCGGTCGTGCTCGGATCGGCCACGATGGCCTACCTCGGGACCACCGTTCCCTCCGGCGCGATGGGCGGCTTGCTTGTCGGCTTCGGTCGCGTCCGCGACGCGGTCCTGGCCCAGGGCAAGGTCGCCGTCGGCGTCGCAGCGTCTGCCGGGGTGGCCGGTGTCGCGGTCGTCGCCGTCCTGGTCGCCACGAACTCCTCGCCGAACACTCCGCCGCCGGTCGCCGTCCCGCCGATCGTGACGACTCCGACCCAGCCGGCCACGCCGACGCCCAGACCCACACCGACGCCCCAGCCGACCCGGACGCCCACTCGGGTCAACCTCGGCGGCGGCACCGGCGTCACGCCGGTGGTTTTCGTGAACCCGCCGACGAAGACCCCCACGAAGCCGCACCACAAGCCCACCCCGCCGGTGGTCATCACACCGACCCCGCCGGTCACGCCGCCCGTCACTGCCTCGTCGGACGAGAGCGTCCACCTCTCGTTCAAGGTCGGCCTCGGACTGCTGTCGCCGAACACGACCGGGACCCTGGGCAACATCAACGCGCAGGTCGCCGGTGTCCCTGCCGGCACGGTGAGCACGCTGACCATCCAGGTGCTCGGCGGATCGCTCACCCAGATAGGCCACGGGTGCACGTCGGCCGGCGACACGACGGTCTGCCAGATCCGGTCCGGTACCCCGCCGCTCAACTTCAAGGTGAACGGCGTCCCGGTCGCGGCGACGGCCACAGTGACCACACCGACCAACGTCAGCGACCCCATCATCGCCAACAACGAGGACAGCATGCTCCTCGGCCTGCTCTGAGGCCCGGCCCTCCGGCCGATAACCTGCTCGCGTGACCCGTCCTGGACCGACCGAGCTGTGGCCCGCTCCGCGCGCGACCGCCCCGGTCGACGTCCGGGTCTCGCTTCCGGGCTCGAAGTCACTGACCAACAGGGAGCTCGTGCTGGCCGCGATCGCCGACGGCCCCGGTGTCGTACGGCGGGCCCTGCGATCGCGCGACACCGAGCTGATGGCGGCCGCACTGGGAATCCTGGGCTCGCCGGTCGACCTCAGCGGGGACGACTGGGCCGTCGAACCTGGCATCAGCGCCGAGGTCGCCGGGCCGGTCGCGATCGACTGCGGACTCGCTGGGACCGTGATGCGGTTCGTCCCGCCGATCGCTGCGCTGCGCAACGGCGCGATCGACTTCGACGGCGACCCGCACGCGCGGACCCGTCCGATGGCCGAGGTGCTCGGGGCGCTGCGGAGCCTGGGCGTAGCCATCGATCCCGAGGCCGACCGGCTGCCTTTCACCCTGACCGGGACCGGCGTGGTCAAGGGCGGGACCGTGGTCATCGACGCCTCGGCCTCGAGCCAGTTCGTCTCCGCGCTCCTGCTGGCGGCACCGCGCTACGAGCTCGGCATCGACATCCGTCACGACGGCAAACCGGTCCCCTCCCAGCCACATATCGAGATGACCGTCGCCTGCCTGCGCGCCCGCGGGGTCGACGTCGACGACAGCGAACCTGACCGGTGGCGGGTCCTGCCCGGACCGGTTGCCGCGCGCGACGTGGCGATCGAGCCCGACCTGTCCAACGCCGCACCCTTCCTCATGCTCGCGCTGACCAGCGGCGGCACCGTCACGGTGCGGGACTGGCCGCGGCAGACGAACCAGGCCGGTGATGCCCTGCGCGAGATCCTGGCCACGATGGGGGCCGACGTCACCTTGACCGACAGCGGCCTCGCGGTGACCGGCACCGGTGGCATCAGCGGGATCGACGTCGACCTGCACGACGTCGGCGAGCTGGCCCCGGCGATCGCCGCTCTCGCCGCCCTGGCCGACGGACCCTCGCACCTGCGCGGGATCGCCCACATCCGCGGCCACGAGACCGACCGGCTCGCAGCGCTGGCCACCGAGCTGGGCAACCTCGGAGCCGATGTCAGCGAGCACGACGACGGGCTGGACATCACGCCGGCCGCCCTGCACGGAGGTACCTTCCACACCTATGCCGACCACCGGATGGCGCACGCTGCGGTCGTGATCGGCTCCGGCGTCGACGGCGTGCTGGTCGAGGACATCGGCACGACGGCCAAGACGTTCCCGGGATTCGAGCGGGTCTGGTCGGAGCTGTTCGCAGGATCGCCGACCCTGTGACCGGCCGGTACGACGAGACAGACCCGGAGTCCTACGACCGGCCCCGCCGTCACACCCGCCCGCGTACTAAGGACCGGCCCAGCTACGAGGACGCGGTGCCGGCCCGGGTGATCACCGTCGATCGTGGCCGGTTGACCTGCCTGCTCGCCGACGGCAGCACTGTGATGGCGATGAAGGCACGGCCACTGGGCCGCAAGGGGGTGGTCGTCGGCGACCGGGTCCGCCTCGTGGGCGACACCTCCGGCGACGACGGGAGCCTGGCCCGGATCGTGCTGGTCGACGAGCGCGTGACCGTTCTGCGGCGTACGGCCGACGACACCGACCCGGTCGAACGGATCCTGGTGGCCAACGCGGACCAGCTGGTGATCGTCGCCGCACTGGCCGACCCCGAGCCCCGGCCGAGGTTGATCGATCGCGCCCTGGTGGCGGCATACGCGTCGGGGATGGATCCGCTGCTGTGCCTGACCAAGTCGGACCTGGCCGATCCGGAGACGCTGGTCTCGATCTACCGCCCGCTCGGGGTCCCGTACGTCGTGACCCGGCGCGGAGCCGATGTCAGTGCGGTCCGCGAGCGTCTGACCGGTCGCACCAGTGTGCTGGTCGGCCACAGCGGCGTCGGCAAGTCCACCCTGGTCAACGCGCTCGTGCCCGACGCAATGCGCTCGGTCGGCATCGTCAACGCGGTGACCGGCCGCGGCCGGCACACCTCGACCAACGCGCTGATGCTGCCGCTGCCGGCAGGCGAGCACGGCGGGGTCACCGACGGCTGGATCATCGACACCCCCGGCATCCGGTCCTTCGGCCTGGCGCACGTGCAGCCCGATCAGCTGATCGAGGCGTTCCCCGACCTGCACGAGCTCACCGCCGCCTGCCCGCGCGGGTGCACCCACGGTTTCGGCGAGCCCGAGTGCGGCCTCGATGCTGCCGAGGGCGACCAGCGCGACCGGGTGGACTCGTTCCGAAGGCTGCTGGCCACCCGCGACGTGCGCGAGGGCGACTAGGACGACTGGCCGGCAGGTCGGCGATACGGGGTCGATAGCCTGCTCCCATGGCCCTCGACTACACCGATGATCTTCGCCTGGCTCATGTGCTCGCCGATGACGCGGACGCACTGACCACGGCACGGTTCAAGGCCCTGGACCTGCACGTGATGACCAAGCCGGACCTCACCCCGGTCACCGACGCCGACCAGGCCGTCGAGGAGGGCATCCGACGGACCCTGTCACGGGCGCGCTCGCGTGACGCCGTCCTGGGCGAGGAGCAGGGTTCGACCGGGCACAGCCAGCGCCGCTGGGTGGTCGACCCGATCGACGGCACGAAGAACTTCGTCCGCGGCGTCCCCGTCTGGGCCACGCTGATCGCGTTGATGGTCGATGACGAGGTCGTGCTCGGCGTCGTCTCGGCTCCGCAGCTCCACCGCCGCTGGTGGGCGATGAAGGACGGTGGCGCCTGGACCGGTACGTCGCTGCTGCGCGCGACCCCGATCCAGGTCTCGGACGTCTCCAGGATCGAGGACGCCTCGCTGTCCTACGCCTCGCTCCACGGGTGGGAGGAGCGCGGTCGGCTCGACGACTTCCTCGCGCTGTCGCGACGCTGCTGGCGTACCCGCGCGTACGGCGACTTCTGGTCCTACATGCTGGTGGCCGAAGGCGCCGTCGACCTGGCCGCGGAGCCCGAGCTCGAGCTCTACGACATGGCCGCCCTCGACATCATCGTGCGTGAGGCCGGCGGCATCTTCACCTCGCTCGACGGCGAGCCGGGGCCGACCGGCGGCAACGCCTTGGCCAGCAACGGCAAGCTGCACGACCAGGCGCTGGCCTTCCTCGGCTCGGTCGACGAGGAGTCGCGCCACGCCCAGCGCGGCGGAGGGTCCGTCCATGACCTCAATGAGCGACGTCGGTTGCAGGACGAGGACTTCGAACCCGCCGAAGACTGAGCGCCGTCGGGCGCTCAGCGGACCGAGAGCAGGTCCACCACGAAGATCAGGGTCTCGCCCGGCTTGATCACGCCGCCGGCACCGGCGTCGCCGTACCCGAGGTGCGGCGGGATGACGAGCTGGCGACGGCCGCCGACCTTCATCCCCTGGACCCCTTGGTCCCAGCCCGCGATGACCTGACCGATGCCCAGGCGGAAGTCGAGCGGGGCGCCGCGGTTGTACGACGCGTCGAACTCCTCGCCGGTCGAGTGCGCGACGCCCACGTAGTGCACCGAGACCGTGTGGCCGGCAGCGGCTTCGGTGCCGTCGCCCTCGGTCAGGTCGGTGATCACCAGGTCGGTCGGCGTCGGGCCGTCGTAGAAGTCGATCTCGGGCTTCTCAGTCATGGCAGGGGAGCCTAGTCGACGGTGTGACGCCTACGACTGGTGGACGTAGTGATCGAGCTGATCGCGCTCGAACTGAAGCTGGTCGATGTGGTTCTTGACGATGTCGCCGATGCTGACGACGCCGACGACCCGGTCGCCGTCGACGACCGGGAGGTGCCGGAAGCGCCCGTCGGTCATGATCGTGCGGACTTCGTCCAGCGTGCTGTCGGGGCCGCAGGTGACGACGTTGCTGGTCATGATCTCGGCGACACTGGCATCCAGGGCGGCGTCGTTGCCGTCCAGCTTCCGGACGATGTCACGCTCACTGGCGATGCCGGCCAGGGTCGACCCGTCGGTGCTCACCACGGCAGCGCCGACGTTGTGCCGGGTCAGGAGCGCGATCAGGTCGCGCACCGTCGCCTCCGGGGTGATCGTGACGATGTCCTGGCTCGCCTTGCCGGCAACAACTTCGCTGATCCTCATGCGTTCGAATCTAGACCGCCGATGACGTGATGCCAACGGTCTCGCCGGCGAACGTCACGTGATCGCCCGGAACGAGCTGGCGACCCCGCCGCGTCTCGACCTCGCCGTTGACCTCGACACCGCCGCGCATCAGCACGTCCTTGGCGTCGCTGCCGTTGTCGATGAAGTCGGCCAGCTTGAGCAGCTGGCCGAGCCGGATCGAGGCATCGCGGATCTCGACCTCCCTCACCTCAGGACTCCCTTCTCGATCGGGTTCACGACACGGCCACGCTGACGGCGTGGATCAGGACGCCGACCAGGCCACCGACGATGGTTCCGTTGATCCGGATGAACTGAAGGTCGCGGCCGACCTGGAGCTCGATCCGAGACGCCGCTTCGCGACCGTCCCAGCGGGCCACCGTGTGCGTGATGACGGCGGTCAGCTCGCCGCCGTACCGGCGTACGCCGAAGACCGCGGCGTCGGCCACCCAGGCGTCGAGCCTGGCAGCCAGCACCTGATCGGTTCCGAGGCGTTCGCCGAACCTGACCAGCTCGGCCGTCGCGCGCGCTCGCAGGGGCCCGTCGGTCTCGCCGAGGGCATCGAGCAAGGCGCTCTTGAAGGCGTCGAAGACGGCCATCCCGCTCGCCAGGAGCTGCGGGTGCTGGAGCAACCGGGTCTTGAGCCGCTCGGCACGATCCTGGGTGGCCGGATTGGTGAGCAGGTCGTCGGCGAGCTGGTGCAGCAGGCTGTCCAGGGCTCCCCGGGCGCGGTGGTGCGGGTCGGCGCGGATATCGGCGACCCAGTGGATGGCCTCGAGGTGGACCCGATCGGTGACCAGCTCGTTGACCCTCTCGGGCACCCAGCGGGGCGCGCGCTCGCCCAGCACGGAGGTGAACGTCTCCTGGTTGTGCACCAGCCAGTGGTACCCCTCTTCCAGGGCGAGGTCGACCAAGCCGTAGTGGGCGTTGTCGGCAAGCACCTCGCTGAGCAGGTTGCCGGCGATCGGCGAGATCGGCTCCTCGATCAGCCTCGGCAGCAGGACCTCGGCGACCAGCGACTCCACGTCGGCGTCGCGCAACCGGCGCAGCCCGACCGTGGCGAGCGAGGCGCCTTCCGCCACGACTTTCGCTGCGTTGACGGGGACACGGAGCCACTCGCTCACGCGGGCCGAGACCCGCGCCGCGACCAGGCGGTCCCGGATGATCTCCTCCTGCAGGAAGTTCTCGGCCACGAAGGCCTCCAGCGACTTGCCGAACTCGTCCTTGCGCTTGGGGATCAGCGCGGTGTGCGGGATCGGCAGGCCGAGCGGATGCCGGAACAGGGCGGTGACCGCGAACCAGTCTGCGATCGCGCCGACCATGCTGGCTTCGGCCCCGGCATTGACGTAACCCCAGAAGCCCGCGCGGTGCAGGGTGACCAGGTAGACCACGGCGGCCAGCAGCAGCAGCCCCGCCGCCAGCGACTTCATCTGCCGCAGCCGGCGACGACGGTCGGCGTCGGCCGCACCTTCAGGCAGGATCATCGAGATCGTCATCGCGCCTCGGACGGTACCGGACTCCGGGATCTGTCCGTCTTCTCCGGGGGGTGATCTAGGCTCTGCGGGTGCGTTCCCCCCTCCGTACGAGCATCGTCTCGGCCCTCGCTGTCGCCCTCGTCCTTGCCGTGTCCACGTCCGCCCCTGCCGGCGCCCGGGCAGCCGCTGGCACCGGCGATCGGGTGGCCTCGCGGATCGGCAGGGCGGCCGCCCACCAGGTGCTCGACCGAGTGCGTGCGGCTGTTCAGCCGCACGGTGCTGGACTGACCCGGTCGAAGCCACTGCCGTACCAGGACCTGACAGTCCAGCTACGGGACCTGGTGGACGCGATGCCGTCGATGACGCCTGCCGATCGCGCTCAGGCGATCAGGCTGCGCGCCGCGACACTGCTGCAGCCGCAGTCGAGTTGCGCCGACACACCAACGGACTTCGCACATCAGCAGCCGGCTACCGTGGCCATCGCATCGGCCAACTTCTGCGTGCACTACGTCGCGCCGGGGAGCCTGTTTGCCGGCACTGATGCGACGCAGCCCAGCTGGGCCCAGACGACCTCCACGACCCTCGAACACGTCTTCGCCTACGAGACCGGAACCCTGGGCTACCGACACCCGCTGGATGACGGGGACCACCTCACCGATGTGACGCTCGGCGATATCGGTTCCTCGGGTTACTACGGCGCCTGCGCACCGGCCTCCAACGCCGTCAAGACCGAGGCGTCCTGCGTCCTCGACAACGACTTCTCCCCGAACCAGTTCCCCGGCCCGACGAGCTCGCTCGGTGATCTCGAGGTCACCGCCGCCCACGAGTTCTTCCACGCGATCCAGTTCGGCTACAACGCCCACCAGGATGAATGGCTCCTGGAGGGATCCGCGGTCTGGATGGAGGACCAGGTCTACCCGTCGGTCAACGACTACCTGCAGTACGTCTGGGGGGGCGGGGCGATCGTGAACCCGCGCACCCCGATCGACACGAACGCGCAGTCGCAGTGGTACGCCGCGACGCTGTTCTGGAAGTTCCTCTCCGAGAGCCGGCACGACCCGAGCATCGTCAAGCAGGTCTGGAACCTGGCCAGCACCTATGTGAGCCGGACGGCACTCCAGGACGTCGTGAGCGCCCTCGCCGCACGCGGGCTCTCGTTCCGCTCGGAGTTCGGCCTGTTCGGAGTGTGGAACACCCTGCCGCCCCGAACCTACGTCGATCGCTCGCGCTACCCGGCGCCGGCGTACTGGGCCCGCGCGCACCTGACCCGCAGCCGTCGCGACACCGGCTGGCGGAAGGTGGTCCTGAACCACCTCACCAACGCCTCGATGATCGTGCGGCCCGGCTCCGCGATGCCGCGCCGGACGCGGGTCCGACTCAGCGTCAACGCACCGCCGGCGCCGCTCGGCTGGGCCACGGTCCAAGTACGCCTGCACAACGGTCAGGTCTTCGTCTACAACATTGCGCTCAACGTCCAGGGTGACGGGAGCAAGGTTGTCACCTTCAACCCGCGTCAGGTCGCTTCAGTAGTGCTGATCGCCACCAACGCCAGCACCCACAACTCGAACAACCGGAACTTCCTGCTCCGCGCCCGGGCCCTGCTGTGAGCACCGCAGCCGACCTGGGCCTCGAGCGCTGGCACCACGTCGTCGCCTCCCGCGACGCCTCGGAGCTGGCCGGGATGATCGCGCCCGACGCGGTCTTCCGCTCTCCTGCGGTGCACACACCGCAGGAGGGTCGCGACACGGTGGTGGCCTACCTCAGCGCCGCGCTGGTAGTCCTCGGCCCCGACCTGGCCTACCACGACACCTGGCAGCGCGAGAACGACGCAGTCCTGCGGTTCACCACCGTGGTGGACGGCATGCAGGTCGAGGGCATCGACCTGATCACCTGGGACGACGACGGCATGATCGTCTCGTTCACCGTGATGATCCGGCCGATGAAGGCACTGACCGCCGTGATCGGTGCGATGGCCGCCCAGCTCTTCAGCCAGCCGGACTGATCATCGCCAGCAGCGTGTCGATGAAGTCGGCACGCGGCTGGATCGCCTTGCTGTTGCCGATCAGCTTGGGCAGGCTCGCGCGCTGGAACGCATCGGTGACGACCATCGTGGCCAGAACCGTCGGACTGACGTCGGCCCGGATCAAGCCGAGTTCCTGCTTCGCCGCCAGATAGGCGCCGATGCTCGCGATCCCCCGATGCGGGCCGTAGTCCTTCTCGAGCATGTACGCGTGCAGCGAGTCCCGCAGTCCGGCATCCGACTGGGCGGCCATCATCACGTCCAGGCTGTTGGTGAGGAATCCCTCGATCGCCGCAGACATCCTCGAGAGGGTCCCACGCAGGTCGTCGTACGGCGGGTCGGTGTCTGGCAGCTGCAAGGGGTCCAGCGACCGCTCGAAGACCGCCCTGAGCAGCCCGAACCGGTCCTCGAAGTGGTAGAAGACGCTGCCCTCGGACACCCCGGCGCGCTCCGCCACCTCGCGGGTGGTCAGCTTCGCCATGCCGCGCTCCCGCAGGAGCTCGTGAGTGGCGCGGAGGATCTCCTCGCGGCCGCCCGAGGGTGGCCGCCCGCGGCGCTTCGTCGTCTCGGTCATCGCTGGTGAGCCTATCGGTCAGCATGTGGTCGTTATTTATTTGAGTTCTTACTCAGGATATGTCATCTTTATCTGAGTCAATACTCAATAAAGGGGTCTTCATGTCCACCACCACCGCTGAACCCTCGGTCCTTGCGACGCCGCGGGGACGCCTGATCCTGGTCCTGCTCTGTGCCGTCGGCTTCCTCGACTTCATCGACGCGACCATCGTCAACGTCGCCTTGCCCGCCATCCGCCACGACCTCGGCTTCTCGGTCCAGGAGCTGCAGTGGATCCCGAGCGGCTACCTGCTCACCTACGGCGGTTTCATGCTGCTTGGCGGCCGCGCTGCCGATCTGCTGGGGCGCAAGCGCCTGCTGGTGGCCGGGGTGGTGGTGTTCGGAATCTCCTCCCTGATCGGCGGCTTCGCGGACTCCTCGGCGGTACTCGTCGGGTCTCGGCTCGCCCAGGGCATCGGCGGAGCCATGACGCTGCCTGCCACCCTGTCGATCCTGACCACGACGTTCACCTCCGACGCCGATCGTCACAAGGCACTCGGGGTGTGGGCCGGCGTCGGCGGCCTCGCCTCCGCTGTCGGCGTCCTGGCCGGCGGCCTGCTCACCGAAGGCCCTGGCTGGCGCTGGGTCATGTTCATCAACCCCGTGATCTGCGCGCTGCTGCTGCCGCTGCTCGTACGGCTGATCGAGTTCGACCTGCCGGCTGCCAAGCGCACCGGTTTCGACGTCACCGGCGCGATCCTCGCCACCGGTGGCATGCTGCTCCTCGTCTACGCGCTCGTCGAGGCCCCCACGGTCGGCTGGGGGTCGGGTCGCACGATCGCGTGCCTGATCGGTGCGGCTGCACTGCTGCTCGGCTTCCTGGCCAACGAGGTGCGCCACCCCAGCCCGCTGATGCCACTCTCGATCTTCCGGATCCGGGGCCTGGCGGCAGCGAACGGCACTCAGCTGATCGCGTTCGCCGGCTTCCTGGCGATGTTCTTCTTCCTCACGCTCTACATGCAGAACATCCTGCGGTACTCCCCGATCCAGACCGGACTGGCGTACCTCCCGGTCTGCTTCGTGATCGGCATCTCGGCTGGCATCTCCTCGCAGCTCATCGCCAAGGTCGGCACCCGGCCACTGGTCGTCGGCGGCTGCCTGGTCGCAGCGATCGGCATCGGGATGTTCTCGCGCATCCCTGTCGACGGCTCGTACGTCGCCGACCTGCTGCCCGGCATGATCGTCATGTCGACCGGCATCGGCGCGGTGTTCGTCTCGGTGATCAACGCCGCGAACGCCGGCGTGCCGAGTGACCAAGCCGGACTCGCCGCAGCGCTGCTGAACTCCTCGCAGCAGATCGGGGGAGCACTCGGCCTGGCAGTCCTCTCGGCGATCGCCACGTCGCACACCAACGGGCTCCTGGCCGCCCACGCCGCGACCCCGCACGCCCTCGTCGCAGGGTTCCAGCGCGGACTGCTGGTCGGGAGCCTGTTCATCGTCGGCGGAGCCGTGATCGGCATGCGCACCACCAACACGCGCGAGCTGACCGACTAACCCACCCAGAAGCCGCGGTTACCGAACCAGCCGCCGAAGTCCTCCGCAACGGAAGCGCTGGAACCACGACCACCGCGCGATCCGAGGTAGCTGTCGACGACGGCGGCGCCGAGGTCGTCGAGCTCGGGGGCGACCACCTTGCCGTCGACGCGCTTGGCCATCGAGTCGATGAACCGGGCCAGTCCGGGGTCGTCACCGAGCCGGAAGAACGTGACCTGGGCGCCGAGGCGTCCGGCGTTGTCGAGCTCGCGCACGCTGTAGGCGATCGTCAGCGGGTGCGGCGGGTAGGAGAAGTAGACCTCGCCGTCGGGCTCGAGGTGTGAGGTCGGCTCGCCATCGGTGACGATCAGCAGCACCGGCTGCGCGTTCGGGTGCTTGCGGAAGTGCCGGTTGGCCAGCAGCAGGGCGTGGTGCAGGTTCGTGCCCTTGGCCCACATCGCGTCCAGGGCGGTGAGCTGCTCGATCTCCATCACCTCGGCGTGCCGCCCGAAGCCGATCAGCTGCAGCCGGTCGCCTCGGAAGCGGCTGGTGACCAGCTGGTGTAGAGCCAGGGCGGTGCGCTTCATCGGGACCCACCGGCCGTCCATCGCCATCGAGAACGACGTGTCGACGAGCAGGGCCACGGCCGCCTGGGTCCGGGCCTCGGTCTCCATCACCTCGATGTCTGCCAGCTCGAAGAGGCGACCGGACGTGGGGGCGTCGGCAGCTCGTCGCCGTACGGCGTTCAGGACAGTGCGCGGGATGTCCCACGGCTCGGTGTCGCCGAAGGCCCATTCCCGGGTGGCTCCGCTGCGCTCACCCGCGGCACCGGCCTGGCGCAGGTCGCGCTGGCCCTGGCGACCGGAGATCCGGGTGGCGACGTCCTTGAGCAGCGCCTTGCCGAGCTGGCGCATCGCCTTCGGGGACAACCGCAGCTGCCCGTCCGAGGTCCGCTTGAGGTAGCCGGAGTCGCGCAGCGCTCGCTCGAGCTCCTGGAGGGTGCGGGCATCGACTGCCGCCTGGTCCCCCAGCTGCCGGGCCAGCGCGTCCAGGTCCAGGTCGTCCATCCGGGCGCCACCGTAGGACTGGGAGAGCTGCTCGGAGAGCGCGTCGAGCTCGGCCAGGTCCTGCAGGACACCGGTGCCATCACCGAGTCCAAGCCCTTCCCCACCTCCGAACTGCTCCGAGCCGCTCCAGTCCTCGCCGGGCCGGAGCGCCTGCAGGTTGGCATCGAGCCGGTTCAAGCCCGCCATCAGCTCGGGTGACCCGCACGCCTGGGGCGAGAGCTCCATCAGCTCGCGACGCTGTTCGGCGGTCATCGAGTTCATCATCCGCTGCGCTGCTGCGGCCCGCTGGGCGAGCGCATCCATCAGCTCGTCGATGTTCTGCGGGTTCTCCGGGAAGAAGTCGCCGTGCTTGTCCATGAACTCCGCGAACTGCTCGGCCACGGCCTCCGGGTCGTCGCCGCGACGGTGGCGTTCGAGCAGCTCGTTGAGGTCCTGCAGCATCTCGTTGATCGCCGCGCGGTCCTCGTCGGTGGCAT
>NZ_JAOPXI010000175.1 GCF_025965215.1 Marmoricola sp. | reverse complement strand
GACCTGGTCCTGCTGGACCTCATGCTTCCCGGCACCGACGGCATCGAGGTGTGCCGCCAGATCCGGGCCGGCTCGGGTGTCCCGATCGTGATGCTCACGGCCAAGAGCGACACCGTCGACGTCGTCGTCGGCCTGGAATCCGGTGCCGACGACTACATCGCCAAGCCGTTCAAGCCCAAGGAGCTGATCGCTCGCATCCGTGCCCGGATGCGGCACTTCGAGGTCCCGGCGCCCGAGATGCTCCGGATCGTCGACGTGTCCATCGACGTCGCTGGGCACAGCGTCACCCGTGACGGCCGCACGATCGCGCTCACGCCGCTGGAGTTCGACCTGCTCGTCTGCCTGGCTCGCAAGCCGTGGCAGGTGTTCACCCGGGAGATGCTGCTCGAGCAGGTCTGGGGCTACCGTCACGCCGCCGACACCCGGCTGGTCAACGTGCACGTGCAGCGGCTGCGGGCCAAGGTCGAGCACGACCCGGAGAACCCGTCGATCGTGATGACGGTACGCGGGGTCGGCTACAAGGCCGGTACGTCGGATCCCGATGGCGGACCAGATCCCGACTGACGCCGGAGGCCCGTCCGGTGCCGTGCCCCGGGAACCGGCCCGGCAGGCCGCCGCTCGGTGGGCCCGGATCCGCCATGGCGCAGCGGGGACGTTCACGTTCTGGCGCCGTTCGATCCGTACCCGGGTCGTCGTCGCGATCGTGCTCCTCGGCGCACTCGTCGCCGGCTCGGTCGGCCTGCTGCTGATGCGTCAGATCTCGGACGGGCTGGTTAACAGCAAGGTCACCTCGTCGCTCGGTGAAGCGTCCAGTGAGACCGCGAACGCCCGCGAGCTGCTCGGATCAGCCGGCAGCAGCAACTTCGACCCGACCACGCAGCTGCGCCAGCTCGTCGAGACACTGGTCTCGCGCGGCGAGGTCCGAGGCTTCGACGTGGTCGTGCTCGGTCCGATCAGGTCGGCCAGCGACCCGTCCCCGGCCACCGGGATCCGCACGACGCCGGGCATCTCGGTCGACAGCGTCCCGGTCCGGTTGCGGCGGGTCGTCGCGCGCTCGAACAGCACAGCGTGGACCTATACCCGTGAGCTCAGGCTCGGCGACAGTCCGGGGCAGGGGTCTCCTGCGGTCGTCGTCGGGGCGCGGGTCGTGCTGCCCTCCGACGGAGGGACCTACACCTTGTACTACGTGTTCCCGATGCACGACGAGCAGCGCACCCTCAACCTGGTACGACGCTCGCTGCTGACTTCGGGCGTGCTGCTGCTGGTGCTCATCGCCGGTGTCGTGCTGCTGGTGACGCGTCAGGTGATCCGGCCCGTCCGGCTCGCTCGCAGGGTGGCCGAACGCATCGCCTCGGGAAGGCTCGAGGAGCGGATGCATGTGCACGGCGAGGACGACATCGCCAGGCTCGCCATCTCGTTCAACCAGATGACCGATGCGCTGCAGCAACAGATCCGCCAGCTGGTCGAGCTCTCCCGGGTCCAGCGCCAATTCGTCTCCGACGTCTCCCACGAGCTGCGCACCCCGCTGACCACCGTGCGGATGGCCGGTGACGTGCTGCACGACTCCCGGGAGTCCTTCGACCCGGTGACGGCCAGGGCCGCCGAGCTCCTGCAGAACGAGCTCGACCGGTTCGAGAACCTGCTGGCCGACCTGCTCGAGATCAGCAGGTTCGACGCCGGCGCGGCCGGTCTCGAGCTCGCCGAGGTGAACCTGGTCGACGTGGCGCACCGCGTCGTCGACTCCGCCGACCCGGTGGCCCGCCGGCGTGGCGTGCAGCTGGTGCTGGACGCGCCGAGATCCTGTGTCGCCCAGGTCGACGAGCGCCGGATCGAGCGGGTGCTTCGGAACCTGGTCACGAATGCCATCGACCATGCCGACGTACGGGGTGATGCGCGGGTGGTGGTGGCCGTCGATGCCGATCCGCAGTCCGTCGCCGTCACCGTCCGGGACTTCGGGGTCGGCCTGGGTCCCGGGCAGTCCGCGATGGTCTTCAACCGCTTCTGGCGTGCCGACCCGGCGCGGGCGCGGACCACCGGCGGTACCGGCCTGGGCCTGGCGATCTCGCTGGAGGACGCGCAGCTCCACGGTGGCTGGTTGCAGGTGTGGGGTGCCCCGGACCAGGGCGCCCAGTTCCGGTTGACCGTTCCGCGTCGTGCCGGTGAGCCGCTCGCCCACAGCCCGCTCCCGCTCGTACCGGCCGATGCGAGGATCTCCGGGTCCACGGGATCGAGCGACGGAGGTGCACCATGACGCTCCGGGTGACCCGTCGCCGCTGGGCGCCGGGACTGGCCCTCGTCGTGCTGGCCCTCGCCGGCTGCACCACCCTGCCTGTCTCCGGACCCGTGCACACGCGCCCCGATCCGTCGGTCAACGCCACCCTGGACGCGCCGTACTTCGAGCCGCCGGGCCCGACGCGCGGCGACAATCCGGCGGGGATCGTGCGCGGGTTCCTGCTGGCCATGCAGGCCAACCCGCCGAGTACGGCGGTCGCCCGGGAGTTCCTCTCCGAGAGTGCCCGCACCGCGTGGAAGCCCGTCGACGGCACCATCGTGTACGACGCCTCGACGGTGGAGACCACCACCGCCGGAGCAGTGTCCGCCCGGCTCAGTGACGCCCATCAGCTCGACGCCCGTGGCGGGTGGGTCGGCGGCGAGGCGGCCGCGACCACCACGCTGCCGTTCTCGCTGGTCCAAGAGGGCGGCCAGTGGCGCATCGACAACCCGCCGAACGCGCTCGCGGTGCCGTCGTCGTACTTCTCCAGCCTGTTCGTGCCGTTCAACCTGTACTTCTACGACCGCACCGGCACGTTGCTGGTGCCGGTGCGGGTCTACGTCCCGCGGGGGGCGCAGACCGCGACGGACCTGGTCCGCGGTCTGATCGCCGGACCAGGCGAAGCGCTCGGTCAGATCGCTGTCTCCGCATTCGCTCCGCACACCGGGCTCGACCTCTCGGTCGTGGTCTCCGACGCCGGTGTCGCCGAGATCCCGCTCGGTCAGCGGTTCTCGCAGCTGGCTCCCGCGGACCTGGCACGTGCTGTCGCGCAGCTGGCTCGCACGCTGCGCCAGGTCCCCGGGATCAACCGGCTCCGGGTGACGGTCGCCGGCACGCCGGTGCCGCTGATCGGCGGCGCCACGGACGTCAGCGTCAACACCGGGTCCGAAGCGGACCCTGACCTGGCCCAGGCCCGCGACCTGGTCGCCATCCAGAACAGGCGGGTGGTCCGCCTCGGGACCGGCCCGGCGACGCCGATCGGCGGTCCGCTGGGAGAGCCCGGATTCTCGTTGCGCTCGGTCGCACTGGACCTGGCCGGGTACCGGGTTGCTGCCGTCGCGGGCAACGGCCGCCGGCTGTACCTGGCCGCCGACCGCGGGTCGACCGCGTCGAAGACCGTGAGCTCGGCCCTCGCGGGCGCCACCAACCTGCTGCGCCCGACCTACGATCCGTTCGGGGCCCTGTGGGACATCGATGCCACCCGCGGTGGTGCGGTGGTCCATGTCCTGGAGGGCACCCGTGACCGTGTGGTGGCGGTTCCGGGCATCAGCGGCAAGCCGATCGGTGCGTTCACGGTGACGGCGGACGGCACCCGGCTGGTCGCGGCACTCGCGACCGGCAGCACGCCGATGATCCTGGTGAGCCCGATCGTCCGGTCGACGTCCGGCGCCGTGGTGTCGGTGGGTGCAGCCAGCGCGGTCCAGTACAGCGGGGCGGATCTCGGGCCTGCGATCGACGTCGCCCAGAACTCGCCGACGACGGTCGCGGTCCTGTCCCAGGCGACCAAGGACAGTGGTCGGATCGTGTCGCTGGAGATGGACGGCTCGCCGGGCGACCCGAGCACCGCCACGCCGGACCTGGTCCCGGGGGTGCTGACCGGCCTGGTCGCGAGCCCGGACACGAGCCTGCCGGTCCAGGTGATCACCTCCGACCACCGTCTCCTGCTCCAGGTCGACACGGGTGAGTGGGTGCGGGCTGCCGCCGCGGTCCTCGCAGGCGCCTACCCGTAGCAGTTCTCCACCGCTCGGTGGCCGGGGTGGCGAGTGTTGCCGGTGCCCGGGCAGGATCGCGGAATGCTCGACGACTGGTTCGACCTGGTCCTCGGGTCCCGGTGCCTGGTGTGTGGCACTGCCGGGCGGCTGCTCTGTCGCGACTGCCGCCGGCTGCTGCCGCGAACCGGCTACCCGGTGCGTCCAGACCCGTGCCCGGCGGGCCTGGCGCCCAGCTTCGCCGCAGCGCCGTACCGCGACCCGGTCCGGGCCCTGGTCCTGGCGCACAAGGAACACCGTGCGTTTGCGCTGACCCGACCGCTGGCCGAGATGCTCGCCGGGGTGGTGGCGGCGGCGACCGATCCGCAGGCTGGGCCGGGTTCTGGGCCGCGCTCTGGGTCGGATTCTGGGTCGGATTCTGGGTCGGAGTCTGGGTCGGATTCTGGGTCGGATTCTGGGCCGGATTCTGGGCCGGTCCTGCTGGTCCCGGTGCCGTCGTCCCCGGGCGTGGTACGCCGTCGCGGGCACGACCCGGTGCTGCGGATGACACGCGCCGCCGCCCGCGAGCTGGGCTCGGCCGGTCGGGAGGTCCGGGTGGCCCGGTTGCTGCGCCAACGCGACCGTATCGCTGATCAGGCCGGCCTCGACGCCGCCGGCCGAGCGGCCAACCTCGCCGGCCGGCTGGCAGTGACCGGAGGGCTGTCCCGCCTGGCTCGACCGGGCGTACCCGTGCAGGTCGTGCTCTGCGACGACGTGCTGACCACCGGCTCGACCGCCCGTGAAGCGCAGCGTGCGCTCGAGGACGTGGGCCTGCGCGTTTCCGCGATCGCCACCCTGGCGGCCACCCGGCGGCGTTTCCGGTGATCGCTGGCGGTGTGTGGAGGCGAGGGCTAACGTCTGTACATGGAGTCCGTCCGGGTCCGTGGTTGCGTCAGGCAGGGAGCAGTGCGGACACGTCGAGAGGCGGAGCTGCACCCGGTTCCCCGCCGACAAGCCGATGCCAGTCGCAGGCAAAACGGTCCACGTAAGGCAGAGGCAGCTCATCGGATCCAGGTCCGGAGCGGCGGATGCCGATCACGGTGCGGCTTAGTCGTAAGTCCTGCCTCCCGCCCCCCGTCAGATACGGGGACGCGGGGGAGAAGGCCAGTAGTGGCACAAGCTGCGACCGTCTCAGCAGGCGGGTGTGGGGTAGAAGACCAGGTCGGCCGGGCGGGCTCCTCCTGGCGTGCCCGGATGTGGCCAGAGGGTGGTTCGTGACGCGGTAACCAACCGGCGGAGCGTTCCGCCGGAGACAACGGGAGGTCTGTATGGACGTTGTGGTCAGCAGTCGGCACTGTGAGGTCTCGGAGCGCTTTCGCGAGCACGTCGAGGACAAGCTCACCCGCCTCGAGAAACACGATCACCGGATCATCCGCGTCGAGGTCCTCCTCGAGCGCGAGCGCAACGCCCGTCAGCCCGAGCGCCAGGTGCGCGTCGAGCTCACCGCGAAGTCGAAGGGCCCGATCCTTCGGGCTGAAGCAGCCGCCGAGGACAAGATGGCAGCCCTCGACCTCGCCCTGGACAAGATGTCCGCGCAGATGCGCCGTGCCGCCGACCGACGCAAGGTGCACCGCGGGCAGCACAGCCCGGAGTCGCTCGGCCATGCGATGGCCCGGACCGGCAACGGAGAGGCTGAGGTCGAGGGCGACGACGTCATCGCCGAGCACCACGTAGGCCCGGTCGCCGTGACCGGGGACGGTCCGTTGGTGGTGCGCGAGAAGACCCACGTCGCGAGCGCCATCAATCTCGAGCAGGCCCTGTACGAGATGGAGCTGGTCGGCCACGACTTCTACCTCTTCGTCGACAAGGAGAGCGAACGACCCTCGGTCGTCTACCGCAGACGCGGATACGACTACGGGGTCATCTCCCTCGAGCTGACCTGACGAGGGGCCGGCCGAGCGCATTTCGCGAAGCGGACGGTCGGGCGCAGTCGATCTGCCATGATTCGAACGTGCCAGAACAGATGTCCGGGACGGAACCCGTCCGGGTGGTCGTCGTTGACGATCAGGAGCTCTTTCGTCGCGGTCTGACGATGCTCCTGGGCGTCGAGCCGGACATCGACGTCGTGGGCGAGGCCGGCGACGGGATCACGGCCGTCGACCTGATCGTCGAGACGATGCCGGACGTGGTACTGCTCGACGTACGGATGCCCAAGCGCGGCGGTCTCGAGGCCTGCATCAGGATCAAGGAGCAGGCGCCCTCGGCCCGGATCATCATGCTCACCGTCAGCGACGAGGAGGGTGACCTGTACGAGGCGGTGAAGAACGGTGCGTCGGGGTACCTGCTCAAGGACTCCTCGATCGACGAGGTCGCGCAGGCGATCCGCGTGGTCGCCGAGGGACAGTCGCTGATCAGTCCGTCGATGGCCGCCAAGCTGATCGACGAGTTCAAGGAGATCTCGCGCACCGACCGCGAGGTCGGCCACGTACCTCGGCTGACCGACCGGGAGCTCGAGGTGCTGCGCCTGGTCGCGACCGGGCTGAACAACCGCGAGGTCGCCAAGCAGCTCTTCATCAGCGAGAACACGGTCAAGAACCACGTGCGCAACATCCTGGACAAGCTGCAGCTGCACAGCCGCATGGAAGCCGTGATGTACGCAGTACGCGAGAAGCTCCTCGACCTGCCGTAGCGCTGTCGGTGGGCTGCTCTAGGTTCCTTGCATGCAGTCGTTGAGCCTGGCCCAGGCGCGCCGGATCACGCTCGCGGCCCAGGGCTTCCTCGACCCGCCGCATGCGACGCCCACGATGGCGACGCTGACCAGGACGCTCAAGCGCACCGGCGTGCTCCAGGTCGACTCGGTCAATGTGCTCCAGCGAGCGCACTACATGCCGCTGTTCAGCCGGATGGGTGCCTACGACACCGGGCTCCTGGAGCGCGCCTCGACGGGTCGCTCGCGTCGTCTCGTGGAGTACTGGGCACACGTCCAGGCGTTCATGCCGGTCGACCTGTGGCCACACATGCGGCACCGGATGGACTCCTATCGGCCTCAGCGGGGCAAGTGGTGGACCGACGCGGTCACCGAGGAGCTCGAGGCCTCGTTGCTCGCCGAGATCCGCGAGCTCGGCCCCAGCACTGCGCGCGACCTCGACGACGGGCTGCCGCGCACCACGAAGAACTGGGGCTGGAACTGGTCCGCCACGCGCAAGGCTCTCGACTACCTGTACGTCGTGGGGGACTTGGCGATCGCCGGGCGGACCCCCCAGTTCGAGGTGCTCTACGACCTGCCCGAGCGGGTGCTTCCGGCCGCCGTGCTGGCAATGCCGACTCCCGCGCCCGAGCAGGCCCACCGCGAGCTGATCCGCCGCGCCGCGATCTCGCACGGGGTCGGCTCCGAGCCGGATCTGCGCGACTACTACCGGATGCGTCCGTCCGAGTCGAAGCCAGCGGTCGCCGAGCTCGTCGAGGCCGGCGAGCTCGTCGAGGTGGAGGTCGAGGGCAGCAGCCGCCCGTACTACCTCCACGTCGGCGCCCGGATCCCGCGCAGGGCCACAGCCCGGGCGCTGCTGAGTCCCTTCGACCCGCTGGTGTGGGAGCGGGCCAGGGCCGAGCACCTCTTCGGCTTCCGGTACCGCATCGAGATCTACGTCCCCGCCGCGCAACGGGAGTACGGGTACTACGTGCTGCCGTTCCTGCTCGGCGACCGGATCGTCGCGCGGGTCGATCTCAAGGCAGATCGCAAGAACGGGCTCCTGACGGTCAAGGCGGCGTATGCCGAGCAGCACGCACCTGCCGAGACAGCAGCCGAGCTCGCCGCCGAGCTTGGCCAGCTTGGCGCCTGGCTCGGGCTCGAGGACATCGCAGTCGAACCTCGCGGAGATCTCGCCGCGGGGGTGCTGGCCCAACTACGATCAGGGTGACTCGGCCGGGGAGATCCCGGCCCCGGGAGCAAGGGAGACCATCAGGTGCTGCGCGCGTCCCCGGCCCTGCTGTTCCTGGCGCTGGACATCTTCTGCCTGATCGACGTGATCACCAGTGACGAGGACCGGGTTCGACACCTACCGAAGATGGCCTGGTTCCTGTTGATCCTCCTGGTCCCGGCGATCGGCTCGGTGATCTGGCTCTTCGCCGGCCGACCGCAGGGCGGGTCGGTCAGCCCAGCGGCGTACGAGCGTCCGGCGACGGCCTACCCGGAGTACGACCGGCCCGGAAGGGCGGCCGGACTTACCCCGGAATCGGACCAGGAATTCCTGACCCGGGTCCGTGAGCGCGCGGAGGAGCAGCGCCGCAAGGAGGCCGAGAACCGCAGGCGCGCCCAGGAAGGTGGCCCGGGTACGGGGACTGAGCACTGACCTTTCGCCGCGCTGGGTAGAGTTGGCCACTGCGTCACCCGGCGCTGCCCAGATTTCTGCACTGCCATTTTGGGAGCCTGAAGACCGTGCCTGCCATCATCGACAAGATCCTCCGCATCGGCGAAGGGAAGATCCTCCGCCAGCTGGACACCATCTCCAAGGCGGTCAACGCGATCGAGGACGACTTCGTCGCGATGAGCGACGACGAGCTCCGCGGCATGACCGACGAGTTCCGCGCACGGCTCGCCGACGGCGAGACCCTCGACGAGATCATGCCGGAGGCCTTCGCCACCGTGCGCGAGGCGGCCAAGCGCGTCCTCGGCCAGCGGCACTTCGACGTCCAGATCATGGGCGGTGCCGCGCTGCACCTCGGCAACATCGCCGAGATGAAGACCGGTGAGGGCAAGACCCTGGTCTCGACGCTCCCGTCCTACCTCA
>NZ_JAOPXI010000058.1 GCF_025965215.1 Marmoricola sp. | reverse complement strand
AGGGTTGCTCTCCCGCGGCCAAGTCGCCGGCGATCGCTGTCCACTGGACGAGCGGGTGCATGACCTTGCCCGTCCTCTTGGCGATCTCAGCCCAAGAGAGGTCATGAGCTGTCGGATGCAGCACCCGGATCACCCGGGGAAATCCGGTAGGAACTGCCGAGCCAACGAGACCCCAAGCGTCCCGATTGCTCAGTAGACGGTCGTTGACCCAGTCTCCGAGGCTGGCATCGGCAAGCACCCGCGGCGACGTCATTGGCCGATTGTGGCCGACGGGATCTTGGCTGGCACCCAGATATCGGACCTACGTCTCAAGAACGGACGGTTCCGAGACGCCTCGCGGGCCGAGTGGGTTATATGTTCGCTCGCGTGGCCAAGCGCGAGCACTTCTTCGAGGTCAACTGGTGGTTCCTGTTCGGTCTTTTGTTCGCATTAGCAAGTGCATGGCTTGCTCAGGGTCCAGTTTTCGTTTTGGTCGTCGCCGCTGTCACGGCAGCCGGGATCGGTGTCTACTACCTGATTTGGAAGCTGCTCCGAGATCGAGGGGCCCGACGCGACTGACGGGCTACTCGTGTTCAGAATCGGAGGTTTGTGGACGTCGTCAGGATCGGCGAGGACTAAGTTCGCTTGAGTGCGATCGCCAGGTCCGGTTTGACGATCGAGGCGACGTAGGTCGGCCAGATGCTCGCTCCGTGGCAGCGAAAGTTGAGCACCTCGCCGCCGGCGACATCAAAGACTCGGTTTCGGCTTGTGTATCGGCCGGAGTTGAGTCGGAGGCTGTGGTGTCCGGGTTCGAGATTGGTTTCGACGGTTTCGTGGTTGTCGATGCCTCCGATGCTGGTGCCGTCGACGGTGATGTCGAATCGGCCCCGTCGCAGCTCGATCCCGAACTTGCCCTCGCGCCTCACGATCAGGGTTGCTGACATCTGCGGTTCTCCCGTATGTGATACGTCCTGTGTAGGTGCGGCGCGGTCGGGCACCGTTGTGGGCTGGTCCGGCCGTCGTCCCGTGATGAGGCGTTCGCGGTCGAACATCACCGCGACCGCTCGCCAGCCGAGTCCGTCGACAATCAGTAAACCTGCAGCGACGGCGAGGGCGAGCCACAACGAGGGAGTCAACACGTTGAACGACACGAGCGCAGCGATGCCCAAAGGGGGGAGGCTCGCGAGGGTTCCGAGTTGCTGGGCCACCCGCACATCGCTGGAGCGGGTCGAGATGGCGATGCCGACCCAGATCGACCAGCCAGCGAGCAGCGGCGTGAACAGCAGCTGTGTGAGCAGATGGGAACCCTCGAATACCGCGGAGACGACAGCTGCGTGGGCGAACAAGGCTGTGCAGGCCAGGAAGATCCCGAAGATGGCGTAGGAGATGCCCAGGGTCGGGAGCAGCACGGCCAGAGCCTTGCCGAGCAGGAACTCCTCGCTGCGGATCGGGGTGATCAGGACTGGTTCGAGGGTGCCCTGTTCGCGTTCGCCCACGACGGAGTACGCGGCCAGCGACGCTGGCACGATCGCCGGGATCAGCAACATGTACAACAGCGAGATGCCGATCCGCTGATCCAGCCGCGTGCTCGTCGTCGCCGCCGAGATGGTGAGGATCTGGATCACTGGCGCGATGATGAAGATGATCGGCGTGATCGACATGGTGAGGATGACGAAACGGTTGCGACGGTAGTCGCGCAACTCCTTGCGGACGATCGCACCAATCCGGATCGCACCGACACTCATCGGTGACTCGCCTCGACGTCTTCATCGACCAGTTCCAGGTAGACGTCTTCTAGGGAATGCTGCGATTCGGCGATCGTGAGCACGTCGGCGCTGGCCGCGACCAGGGCCCGCACAACGTCCGGCGCGGCCACCTCGGGGTGGGAAACGGTCAACACGTAGACAGCGGGCCGCTCGAGTCGCCAAGCCTCGACACTCGGGTGTCCCGCGAAGACATCATCGGGGTTGGTAAGCGGGACCCGGGTGCGGACCGTGAGTGTTCGCTTGAACAGCCGATTACGCAGCTCGTCCGGCCGACCGATGGAGAGCACCGTGGTGTTCAGGATCGCCACCCGGTCACAAAGCCGCTCGGCTTCGGCGAGGCGATGGGTGGTGAGAAAGATCGTCACTCCACGTTGACGCAGATCATCGATGAGTTCATGGACCTCCCGGGCGGCAACCGGGTCCAGCCCCGACGTGGGCTCGTCGAGAAACAAGACACTCGGATCGTTGAGCAACGCCCTCGCCAGCCCAACCCGCTGACGAAGACCCTTGGACAGAGTCCGACACGGATCATCTGCCCGGTCGGTCAGGTTGACAGCTTTCAGCGCGGCCGCGATCCGGGCAGCCTGATCACTCAACTCATACAACCCCGCGAAGCACGCCAGGTTCTCAGCGACGGTCAACCGTAGGTACAACCCTGGAGCTTCGGGCATGACCGAGATCCGCTCCCGGATCGCCTGACCGTTACCGGGAATGAGCGCGAGGCCAGCGACCGAAGCCGTGCCCGAAGTCGGCGCGATCAACGTGCCCAGGGTCCGCACCGTGGTGGTCTTGCCCGCCCCGTTCGGACCGAGGAACCCGAAAACCTCGCCATGGCCCACCTCGAAACCGACGTCCTCGTAGGCGACACGGTCACCGAAGCGTTTGGTCAGATGCTCCACAACCAACGCCGGCCCCTGCTGCGCGACGCTAGTCGTCATTCAGCCACCGTAGCCCCACCCTCAGCAGCACAGGGAAAGTGCGGCTCGGAGGGAGTCGCCTCGACCTGTCCTGAGACTCCGAGTGCCGGCTGGGCGCCGGGCATGTCACAACCCGCCGGTTCCGGACACATTCACGCTCAACAGCCCCTCCGGACAATGACCTGCCTCAAAATCCGTGTCCGAAACACGATGTGCAGATCGCACGCCTGCGACGGATTCCGAGACAACGGGCCCGCAACGCACGGCCGCCGAGCCGTGCCCAGACCCGCCAGGCCACGCGTCGACGACGCGCCGCGCTGAACCACCGACCGCCGGGCTCGCAGACGGTCTGATTCCGCCGCCGTACGATGCGCACAGGGCAGGCGATGGAAGTACCTGGCCGGGGGAGGGGCAGCGTGTCGGACAACGCGTCGAGGCAGGTCGCGAGACCTAGTGGACTGCGGACGGTGCTGGTCGTCGTTGCGAGCCTGCTTGCCGCGCTCCTGTTGGTCGTCCTGGGCTTTCGGGTGTTCGCGCCCGGCACCCTGCCCTCGGCGCGGGCGGGTGCATGGCGCGCTCAGAACAGCGCGGATGCGGTCACCACGGCCGCGCGTGAGGCCACCATGGCCTTCCTCGACGTGGACTACCGCGATATGGCGCCGCGGGTGCAACGGATGCTGGCGCTCTCGACCGGACCGTTTCGCTCGCAGTACGGCGCATCGGCGACGAACCTGACAGCAGCGGCAGTCACAGGCAAGGCGATCTCCTCCGGAATCGTGCGGGTGATCGGCATCGACCGGATCGACCCGACCACCGCAGTGGTGCACGTCGCGGCAGACGGCAGCGTCTCCAACGTGGCGATCCAACAGGCCGAACAGGCCGGCAAAGCGGCCCAGAACCAGCGTGCTTATCGCTTGAGGCTCACCTTCACTCGCGTCGGCTCGAGCTGGCTGCTGAGCGAATTGCAGTTCGTCTCATGAGCACCACTGGCTCACTCGGCCCGGACGAGAAGCTCTGCCCGTTCTGTTCGCAGGTCATCAAGGCGGCGGCAGTCAAGTGCCCGTTCTGCCAGTCCGACCTGCCGGTGTCCGATGAGCCCGTCGTACCGACCCGACCGCCTGCCCGGAGCGCGCGCGACATCCGTGAGACCGCCGGGACGCCCGAGCGTGGCCCTGCGACGGTCAACGAGTCCGCACCGCCGCCTGTCGTGTACGCGCCCCCAGCGCGGCCGACGCGTTGGCGCGACCCTGTGGTCGCAGGCCTGGTCGTGCTGTGCCTGGTCCTGGCCGGGGGCGCCGTGACGCTGTACCTGACTGCCCCGCCGGACAGCCTGCACACCTCCAGCGACGGCCAGGTGACGCTGGCGTCGTACCAGCACGGTGCCCTGCGGGACGCGACCACCGATGCGGCGACGGTGTTCTCCTACAGCTACAAGACGCTCGCCGCCGACGAGGCCGCGGCGCGTGCCGTGATCACCCCGGACTTCGCACGCGTGTACGCCCGGGTCATGGCCGACACTGGCCCGAAGGCCGCGAGCTCGAAGCTGACGCTGGTCGCGACCGTGCGCGCGAGCTCCCTCGTCTCGTTGACGAAGGAGCGCGCGGTCGTGCTGCTGTTCGTCGATGCGCTGACGACCTCTGCAGGATCTCCCGCGCAACACGTCGACCAGAACCGTGTGGTGATGACGATGACACGCAAGGATGACCGGTGGATCGTGTCCAAGGTCGATAGGTTCTGATAAATTAGAACAGGTTCCAGTTCTGTGGAATCGACGCTGCCCCGGAAGGACGATGTGGTTGTGCCGCAGACTCATGAGACGGACGTACTCATCGTCGGGGCCGGCCCTGCCGGCCTCTTCGGCGCCTACTACGCCGGCTTCCGCGGAATGTCGGTGACCCTGGTCGACTCCCTCCCCGAGATCGGTGGACAGGTCTCCGCGCTCTACCCGGAGAAGGCGATCCTCGACGTCGCGGGCTTCCCGACCATCAAAGGCCGCGAACTGGTCAACGCTCTGGTCGACCAGGCTGCCAGCGCCAAGCCGACCTATCTCCTCGATCGCACAGCCAATGCGCTCACCGTTGACGACGAGGGCGTGACGATGGGCCTCGATGACGGCTCCGAGGTGCGCGCCAAGGTCGTCGTGGTCACCGCCGGCATCGGCAAGTTCACGCCGCGTCCGCTTCCGGCCGGAGACGGCTGGGAGGGAAGGGGCCTGGTCTTCTTCGTGCCCTCCTTCGAGGAGTACGTCGGCAAGGACGTCGTCATCGTCGGGGGAGGCGACAGCGCCTTCGACTGGGCTCACCAGCTCGAGGGGATCGCCAACTCGATCACCCTGGTCCACCGCCGCGACCAGTTCCGCGCCCACCAGGCCACCATCGATGCGGTGCTCGCCGGAAAGACCGAGGTCATCACCAAGGCCCAGGTCTCCGCGCTGACCGGCGACGGCCACGTCGAGGCCGTTGAGATCACGCTCGACGGTGGCGAGGTCGTGACCCGGCCTGCCCAGGCCGTCGTCGCCGCGCTCGGCTTCGTCGCGGACCTCACCGCGATGAAGGACTGGGGCCTGGAGTTCGACAAGCGCCACATCCGCGTCGACACCACCACGCGCACCAACCTGCCCCGGGTCTTCGCCGCCGGCGACATCACCGAGTACGACGGCAAGGTCCGCCTCATCGCGGTCGGGTTCGGCGAGGTCGCCACCTCGATCAACAACGCAGCCCCACTGGTCTTCCCGGACCAGGGCGTCTTCCCCGGTCACTCGAGCGAGGGTTCCTGATGGCCAGCGGACGTAACGCCGTTGCGATGACCGACGAGGAGTTCCTCGACTTCCTCGCCTCGAACATCAAGGTCCAGGTCGCCACCATCGGACCTGACGGGGTGCCTCAGCTCACCACGCTGTTCTACGTCGTCGAGGACGGCAAGATCGCATTCTGGACCTACGGCCGCTCGCAGAAGATCGTCAACATCCGGCGCGACCCACGGGTGAGCTGCCTGGTCGAGGACGGTGAGGACTACTTCGAGCTGCGCGGCGCCACGATCACCGGCACGGCGCGCCTGATCGAGGACTACGACGAGATCAAGGCGCTCGGCTCGAAGGTGGCTACCGCGATGGCGGCCGGCGTCGACCTCGGGGAGTTCGGCGAGCAGATCGTCTCCAAACAGGCGCTCAAGCGGGTCGGTGTGATCATCGAACCCACGAAGGTCGCGAGTTGGGACCACCGCAAGATGACCGCCCCACCAGGAGGAAACTGATGAAGATCAAGGTCGACTTCGACCTCTGCGAGTCCAACGCTCTCTGCGAGGCGCTCGCTCCCCAGAATTTCATGATCGATGACGACGACTTCCTCCAGATCACCGAGGAGAACGTGACCGAGGAGAACCGGGACGCCGTGGCCCAGGCCATCTCTGCGTGCCCGAAGTCCGCGATCAGCCTGATCGAGGGCTAGCAGCAACCCCACGACATCTCGACAAGCTCGATGACCGGGCTGTCACCATCACCACAAGGAAGTAGTCCCTCCATGCCTGAAACCCCAGACGGCCTGTCGCTCGACGGCCGGGTCGCGATCGTGACCGGTGCCGGTGCCGGTCTGGGTCGCGCCGAAGCAGTCGCGCTGGCACGCGCCGGCGCGGCCGTCGTGATCAACGACCTGCCCGGTGCCGGCGACGACGCCGTGGACGAGATCAAGGCGCTCGGCGGCACTGCAGTCGTCGTCGCCGGTGACGTGGGGGAGCGGGCCACCGCTGACGCGATGATCGAGGCTGCGCTCGGGCTGGGAGGCCTGGACATCGTGGTCAACAACGCCGGCGTGACCCGCGACAAGATGCTCTTCAACATGACCGACGAGGAGTTCGACCTGGTCGTGAGGATTCACCTGCGCGGGCACTTCCTGCTCTCCCGGAACGCGGCGTCGTACTGGCGCGAGAAGCACAAGGAAACCGGCGAGCAGGTATACGGCAGCATCATCAACACCGCCTCCGAGGCTTCGTTGAGCGGTTCGCCGGGTCAGCCGAACTACGCAGCCGCCAAGGCCGGGATCACGGCTCTGACTCTGTCCAGTGCTCGCAGCCTTGGCCGGATGGGCGTGCGCGCCAACGCGATCGCTCCCCGCGCCCGTACGGCGATGACCGCAGCGGTCTTCGGTGAGGACACCTCCGGCAAGGCCGTGGATCCGTACTCGGCCGAGCACGTCGCCCCTCTGGTTGCCTACCTGGCATCACCGGCTGCGTCGAACATCACCGGACAGGTCTTCGTCGTGTACGGCGGGATGGTGGCGCTCGTTGCCGCTCCGGTCGTCGAGCAGCGCTTCGACACCACGGGCGACGCCTTCGACCTGGCCGAGTTGGACAAGACCCTCGGTTCCTACTTCTCCGACCGTGACCCTTCGATCGGCTTCGCGGCTGACTCGATCATGCAACTCAAGATCTGAAGGACACCACTATGAGCGACAGACTTTCCGGAAAGGTCGCCATCGTCACCGGTGGCGCCCAGGGTCAGGGCGCGGCGATCGCGCGCCACTTCGTCACCGAGGGCGCGAAGGTGGTCCTCGCCGATGTCGCCGACGAGCTGGGTCAGGCACTCGCCGACGACCTGGGCGACGCGGCCCACTTCGAGCACCACGATGTGAGCGACGAGGACTCCTGGACCGCGCTGGTCGAGAAGACCAACGAGCTGTACGGCCCGGTCAACGTGCTGGCCAACAACGCCGGCATCCTGCGCTTCGGCGAGATCGAGAAGATGACGAAGGAGGAGTACCTGCTCCTGGTCAGCGTCAACCAGCTCGGCACCTTCCTCGGCATGAAGGCGGTCGCTCGCACGATGCGCAAGAACGGCGGCGGATCGATCATCAACGCGTCCTCGGTCGAGGGCCTGGCCGGGATGGCATCGCTGACGGCGTACACGGCGACGAAGTTCGCGATCCGCGGGATGACCAAGGCAGCGGCGATGGAGCTCGGGCCGAAGCAGATCCGGGTCAACTCGGTTCACCCCGGCATGATCGACACCCCGATGACCAGGCCGCACGGCGGCGACGCGGCGATGGAGTTCGGTGCCTCCCGGGTGCCGCTGCGCCGGGTCGGCTACCCCGACGACATCGCGCCGCTCTACGTGTTCCTGGCCAGCGACGAGTCGAGCTACATCAACGGGGCCGAGATCGCGATCGACGGGGGCGTCACCGCGACGCACGCGTTCGGCGGCTAGCGGAGAACGAGCCTCACGGCGGTCTCGATGTGGTCGGCGACGTCTTCGGCGCTCGCTCGACCGGTCACCCAGCTGACCAGCGCCGAGAGCCAGACGTCGCTGATCACGCGGGCGATCGCGACGTCCTCGTCGGACGGCTGCTCTCCCTCGACGTAGGCCTCACCCTTGATCGAGCGGGTCAGCATCGTGGTGAGCTGCATCCCGACCACGTGGATCTCGGTGGCCACCGACGCGTCCGCGAACATGAACGCCCGGGTCAGTGCCTCGGTCAGGTTCGCGTCGCCCTGCATGCCCCGGGTGGCCCGGCGCAGGACGTAGATGACGCGTTCGGACGGGGTGTCACCGGGGACCGGCTTGCGCCCGACGATCGTCTGGGTGTCCTCGAAGGTGCGAGCCAGCGCCGAGACGAGCAGGTGGATCTTGGACGGGAAGTAGCGGTACAGCGTGCCCAGAGCGACGTCGGCCTGCTCGGCGACGGCGCGCATCTGGACGGCGTCGAAACCACCCGACGAGGCCAGTGCGATGGTGGCATCAAGGATCCGGCGGCGGCGGTCGCGCTGGGCTGCGGACCCGAGGTCGTCGGTCGTCAGTGAGTTGGTCGTGGTCAAGATCCTCAACCTTCCCCTCGTCCTCGATGTGAAGAATCGCCTGCCGACCGGGCAGAATTGGCGCGGATCGACGGTGAAAGCAAGGCTAGCAGCGCGATCAGTCATAATAGAAACACGTTGCAGTTCCGAAACACGGAAGAAACTCACCCGGGTCCGCCCGGGAAATCAGAAGGGCGGGCCTTTGCGCATCGCACTCGTGTCCTACCGCAGCAAGCCACATTGCGGGGGACAGGGCGTCTACGTCCGCCACCTTTCCCGCGAGCTCGCCGAGCTCGGCCACAGCGTCGAGGTCTTCTCAGGCCAGCCGTACCCCGAGCTCGACGAGGGCGTCGCGCTGACCAAGGTGCCGAGCCTGGACCTCTACCGCGAGCCCGATCCGTTCCGGATGGTGTGGCCCTGGGAGTTCCGCGACCTCATCGACGTCCAGGAGTTCGCGATCATGTGCACGGCCGGATTCCCCGAGCCGCGCACCTTCGGCAAGCGCGTCCTGCGGGTGCTGCGCGGACGGGCCGACGACTTCGACATCGTGCACGACAACCAGGTGCTCGCCCACGGTGTGATGGACATCGAGAAGGAGGTCGGGATCCCGGTCCTGACGACGGTCCACCACCCGATCACGTTCGACCGCCGGGTCGACATCGCCGCCGCGCCGCTGCGCAAGAAGCTCAGCCTGCGCCGCTGGTACGGCTTCCTGCGGATGCAGGGTGCAGTCGTCCGCCGCGCGCGCTGGATCCTGCTGCCGTCGGAGTCCTCCAAGGTCGACGCGGCCGCCGACTTCGGCGCCGATCTGTCCAAGATGCAGGTCATCCCGCTGGGCGTCGACGACTGCTTCGTGCCGCCCACTGAACCGCGCGTTCCCGGCCGCCTGGTCGCGATGGCCAGCGCCGATGCCCCGATGAAGGGCATCGCCACCCTGCTCGAGGCGTTCGCCAAGCTGCTCACCGAGCGTGACCTCGAGCTGCTGCTGGTCACCAAGCCCACGCCGGGTGGTCGGACCGAGAAGCTCATCGAGGACCTCGGCATCGGCGAGCACGTCACCTTCGTCAACGGGATCAGCGACACCGAGCTGGTGGCCGTGATGGGCTCGGCCGAGATCGCCGTCGTCCCCTCGCTCTACGAAGGCTTCTCCCTGCCGACCGCCGAGCTGATGGCGTGCGAGACACCGCTGGTGGTCAGCCGCACCGGCGCGATCCCCGAGGTCGTCGGCCCCGACGGGCTGTGCGCGGAGCTCGTCACCCCGGGCGACGTGGGTGAGCTCGCGACCACGCTGGCCTCACTGCTCGACGACCCGGAGCGGCGCGACCGCCTGGGCAAGGCCGGCCGCGTGCGCGCCCAGGAGCTGTTCAGCTGGCGCGCCGTCGCCAAGGCGACCGCGGCGGCGTACGAGCACGTGATCGCTGACTACGAGACCAATCCGACCAGCACGCACCACCGCGTCGCAAGGAACAAGCACAAGAACAAGGGAACCGTCTGATGCTGACTGTTGACTTCGACCGCCTGGGCCTGAAGCCCGGAGATCGCGTCATCGACATGGGCTGCGGTGCCGGCCGCCACGCCTTCGAGATGTACCGCCTCGGCGCCGATGTGGTCGCGTTCGACCAGGACGCGGACGAGCTCGCCGGAGTGCTCGAGCTCTTCGGTGCGATGAAGGAGGCCGGCGAGGTCCCCGAGGGTGCCTGCGCCGACATCAAGGAGGGCGATGCCCTGCAGCTGCCCTTCGCCGACGGCGAGTTCGACCGGGTGGTCGCCTCCGAGATCCTCGAGCACATCCACGACGACCACACCGCCATCCTCGAGCTGATCCGGGTCCTGCGTCCCGGCGGCACGATGGCCATCACCGTCCCGCGCTGGGGACCCGAGGTGATCTCCTGGCGCCTGGCCGACGAGTACCACAACACCCCAGGCGGGCACATCCGGATCTACACCGACCAGGAACTGAGGTGGAAGTTCGTCAACGCCGGCATGGAGTTCACCGGCAAGGCGCACGCCCACGCGCTGCACTCGCCGTACTGGTGGCTGAAGTGCGCGGTCGGCATCGACAACACCGAGCACCCGCTCGTCAAGGCGTACCACCAGGTCCTGGTGTGGGACATCATGAAGACGCCGCGCTACTCGACCGTCACCCGGCTCGCCGAGAAGGCGCTCAACCCGGTCCTCGGCAAGAGCATGGTGCTCTACTTCCGCAAGCCGGGTTAAGGCCCGGATGACGACGCGCACCTGGAACATCCCCGCCGTCGACGGGGTGCTGAGCGCTGCCCAGATCGCCGACACCGCCGCCTCGATCGCCGCCATGCAGGAGCCGAGCGGCGCCGTACCGTGGACGCCCGGCGAGAAGACCGATCTGTGGAACCACGTCGAAGCGGCGATGGCACTCCTGGTCGGCGGTCAGATCGAGGCAGCCGAGCGCGCCTTCGCGTGGTGTGCCGAGATCCAGCGCCCCGACGGCTCGTGGCCGATGGAGATCGTGGTCGGCGAGATCAAGGACGCCTCCGGTGAGACCAACATGTCGGCCTACCTGGCCGTCGGGGTCTGGCACCACTGGCTGCTGCGCCGCGATCGCGGGTTCGTCAACCGGATGTGGCCCGTCGTGCGGCGGGCGCTGGACTTCGTGGTCGGGATGCAGCTTCCCTGGGGCGGCATCGCCTGGTCACAGGAGTGGGACGCGCCCTCGAACAGCACCGGCGGCCCCGCCAAGGTCAACGAGCAGGCACTGCTGGCCGGTTCGTCGAGCATCTACCAGTCGCTGCGGGCCGGGATCGCACTGAGCGAGCTCGTCGGCGACCCGCAGGTCGACTGGGAGCTCGCCGGCGGACGGCTCGGACACGCGCTGCGCCACCACCGCGACCAGTTCCTGGACAAGTCCGAGTTCTCGATGGACTGGTACTACCCGGTCCTGGGCGGCGCCGTGCGCGGCAACGCCGCCGTCGAGTTGCTCGAGAGCGAGTGGGACACGTTCGTGATCCCCGGCAAGGGCATCAAGTGCGTCGTGCAGAACAACTGGGTCACCGGCGCCGAGACCTGCGAGCTGGCGATGTCGCTCGACGCGATCGGCGACCACGAGCGCGCGCTGGAGCAGTTCGCCGCGATGCAGCACCTGCGTGAGGACGACGGGCGCTACTGGACCGGCTGGGTCTTCCCCGAGGACGTCAACTGGCCCGACGAGCACACGACGTACACCGCTGCTGCCGTCGTGCTGGCCGCCGACGAGCTGTCGCGGACGACGCCCGGCTCGGGGATCATGCGCGGTGACACCCTGGCCCCGCACTTCGAGGAGATCGCGCTCGAGTGCGGCTGCCACTCACCCGAGCGAGTCTCCAGCAGTTCCTGAGGTGCGGGTCAGCACTCGCATCGAGCCAACGGTCCGCAACGGCGTGAACGACCCGCTCGCGGCCGCGCGCTGCCAGACGTGGAAGGGAGCCTGGCCCCCGTCCTCGGGCTTCTCGAAGACGTCGTGGATGACCAGGACACCGCCCGGTTGCACCCAGGGCGCGAAGCCTGAGTAGTCGGCCTGGGCAGGTTCCTCGGAATGGCCGCCGTCGATGAACAGCAGGGCGACCGGCGTACGCCAGTAGCGAGCGACCGTGGGGGAGTCGCCGACCACGGCCACGACCCGGTGCTCCAGTCCTGCCCGCTGGACGGTACGGCGGAACGTCGGCAGCGTGTCCATCAGGCCGATCGCGGGGTCGACCACGGTCGGGTCGTGGTGCTCCCAGCCCGCCTGGTTCTCCTCGGACCCGCGGTGGTGGTCGAGGGTGAACACCGTGCTGTCGACCGCGTCCGCGGCAGCGCCCAGGTAGATGGCCGACTTGCCGCAGTAGGTGCCGATCTCCAGTGCCGGTCCGTCGCCGAGGTGCGCCAGCGCCGTCTCGTAGAGGAAGTCCCCCTCGTCGGCAGGCATGAAGCCTTTGGCGGCGACGGCATGGGCGAGTAGCTCGGCATTCATGGCAGTGCTCACGCGCCGCACCCTATCCGTGGCAGAATGTGGAACACGTTCTAGTTTACCTCCGGTCGTCGCGCTTGCCGAGACGCGGCGAGGGTTTCGACAAGCTCAACCACCGAGTGCAGGAGATAGGCATGCCGATCGGGATCAGTGACGAGCACAGCGAGCTCGCGGCCTCCGTCCGCAAGTGGGCCGAGAGCCAGGGCTCGGTGGACGCGATCCGTGCTGCCGAGGGCGTTCCGGCCTCGCTTGCTGCCTGGGGAGCCCGTGCCGCCGAGATGGGCATCACCGCGATCGCACTGCCGGAGGCAGTCGGCGGGGGCGGCGGGACGCTGGTCGACCAGGCCGTCGCACTTGAGGCCGCTGCTTACGCGCTCGTCCCCGGCCCCCTGCTCACCACGACCGTCGCCGGGTTGATCCACGACGACGAGGACCTGCGCGCCGGCATCGCCGAGGGTGCGTTCACGGTCGGGCTCGGCATCGATACTCGCGCCGTCATGAACGCCCAGGGCGTCACCCACCTGTCGGTCCCGGTCGGCGGCGCGCTGGCAGTGCGTCCGGCCGATCAGGTTCCGATCGGGCCCGGTGACTCGGTCGACCTGACCCGGACCTTCGGGGTCGTGACCGGTGACGCCGCCTCCCTCGACGCGCCGCTGGAGCTGATCGTGCTCGCAGCGGCCGAGGCCTCCGGTATCGCGCGGTGGTGCCTGGACACCGCGGTGGAGTACGCGAAGGTACGCGAGCAGTTCGGTCAGAAGATCGGCGCCTTCCAGGCCGTCAAGCACCTGTGCGCCGAGATGCTCGAGATCAGTGAGAGCGTCACCGCCGCCGCGTGGGATGCCGCTGAGGCCGCCGAGCACGGTGGTGACCAGGCTGCGTTTGCCGCACGGGTCGCCGCCACGATCTGCTTCGACGGCGCCGTCGAGGTGGCGAAGGCCTGCATCCAGGTGCTCGGCGGGATCGGCTTCACCTTCGAGCACGACGCCCACTTCTACCTGCGTCGCGCGATCGCGTTGCGCGCCTTCGTGGGTGACACCGGTCGGTTCGCGGTCGAGCTCAGCGACAGCGCACGCGCCGGCGTACGGCGTTCCGGGGATATCGACTTCGGCGGCCTCGACGAGGAGTTCCGTGCCGCCGCGCAGGCCGAGGCTCAGCGGATCGCGCAGCTTCCGGACAGCGAACGGCGTGCAGCCCTGGCGGCGTCGGGCTACCTCACCCCGCACTGGCCGGCGCCGTACGGACTGGGCGCCGGACCGGTCCAGCAGCTGGTGATCGAGCAGGAGTTCGCCGCGGCCGCGGTCGAACGCCCGGACCTGGTCATCGGAGCCTGGGCCGCCCCGACGATCCTCGACGGAGGGACCGACGAGCAGCGCGCGCGCTTCGTGGCTCCGACGCTGACCGGGGAGATCACCTGGTGCCAGCTGTTCAGCGAACCGGGCGCAGGCTCTGACCTGGCGTCGCTGCGGATGAAGGCCGAACGGACCGAGGGCGGCTGGCTGCTGAGCGGCCAGAAGGTCTGGAACTCGATCGCCGAGCGGGCGGACTGGGGGGTCTGCCTGGCCCGTACCGACGCTGACGCCAAGCCGCACGCCGGAATCACCTACTTCCTGGTCGACATGAAGAGCTCCGGGATCGAGGTGCGGCCGCTGCGCGAGCTGACCGGCGAAGCCCTCTTCAACGAGGTGTTCCTGGACGATGTGTTCGTGCCCGACGACTGCGTCGTCGGTGAGGTCAACGGCGGCTGGCGGCTGGCGCGCACCACCCTGGCCAACGAGCGCGTCGCGATGGCCGGCTCCAAGCTCGGAGACAGCGTTGAACTCGCGATCGAGCTCCTCGACGAGGTCACCTCGCCGAGCGCACCGGAGAAGGTCGGACGGGCGATCGCGCTCGCCCAGGTCGTCAAGCTGCTCGGCACCCGCTCGACCCTGCGGTCGATCGCGGGACAGGGCCCCGGCGCCGAGTCCAGTGTCGCCAAGCTCGTCGGCGTCCGCAGCCGCCAGGACTCGGCCGAGCTCGCGATGGAGCTGCTGGGTGCCGACATGTTCACCGGCAGCGAGCGGGCCCTGAAAGCCACCGACCTGTTCCTGCGCAACCGCTGTCTCTCGATCGCCGGCGGGACCACGCAAATTCTCCGTAATGTGGCCGGCGAACGCCTGCTGGGGCTACCCCGAGCTTGAGACCAGCTCGTCGCTCGTCGCCGTACGCCGGTTGGCCCGGTGCCACTCGAGCCAGCGCTCGACCGACCGGATCACCTGCTGGGAGCGGATCGAGGAGAACACCTCGAAGGCGTGCTGGGCGCCCGGCAGCTCGAGATAGGTGGTCATACCGGGGGAGACCTCGCGCAGCTTGGCAACGAAAGCGCGCGCCTGTCGGACCGAGACCAGACTGTCGAACTCACCGTGCAGCACGAAGAAGTCCGGGGCGTCGGCGGTGACGTGCGCGATCGGCGAAGCCAGCTCGAAGGCTTCCGGATGAGCCTTCGGGTTCAGCTTGAAGATCCGGGGCCCGAGGAACATGTCGCGCATCTCCACGGCCGCCTTGTCCCCGGTCAGGCCGGCGAGGTCGTACACGCCGTAGAACGGCACGCAGGCCGAGACCCTGGTGTCGGCGTCCTCGAAGCCGGGCTGGTACTCCCTGACCTCGGGGGTCAGCGCCGCCAGTGCCGCGAGATGGCCACCGGCGGAGCCGCCGGTGATGACCAGGTACGACGGGTCACCCCCGTAGGAGGCGATGTTCTCGCGCGTCCAGGCCAGTGCTTTCTTCACGTCGATGATCTGCGCCGGAAACGGGTTCTTCGGTGCCAACCGGTAGTTCATGGCCACGCAGACCCAGCCGCGCGCTGCCATCCGGTTCATCAGCAGCAGGCCCTGCTGCCGCTTGTCGCCGATCGTCCAGCCGCCACCGTGGACCTGCACCAGCACCGGGGCGTTGGCCAGGTCGACGCCCGCCGGGCGGTAGATGTCCAGGCGCGCCCTGCTGCCGCCGTCGCGGTAGTTGATGTTGCGGATCACCTCGACGCCCGGCTTCATCATCGCGAACGGCCGCGCGAGGTCACGTAGCGGTGTCCGGAGGTCGTCATCGGCCGACCGGTTCGGGATCGTGCTCAGGTAGTCGGCGCCGAGCGAGTCGGTCAACTGGAGCTCGGCCAGAGGGCCTGAGGCCCGTGAACGGTTGATCAGGTAGCCGAGGCCCGCGGCTGCGGCACCAGCGAGGAAGATCCCGCGGTTGGTGGCCTTGCCGCGCAGGAGTGCCTGGGCGGAGTCGAGGGCGGTCAGCGCGAGCAGCTGCGGTGCGAGCTCACTGGTGGGCCAGCCCATCGCGAACCCGAGCGGGGCAGCGTAGCCACCGAGGGGCCGCAAGGCATTGGCAGTGAGGAGTGCGGTGACGGCCCGCCGTCGCGTGAAACCCATGCACCGAGCCTAGCCGAACGAGAACATGTTTCAATCGCGCTTAGGATGCCCCCATGAAGCGACTCAGCGGGCTCGATGCCAGCTTCCTCTACCTGGAGAGCTCGGCGCAGCTGATGCACGTCTGCGGGATTCTCGTCCTGGACCCGTCGACCGTACCGGGGGAGTACTCGTTCCCGGAGATGAAGACGGTGCTTGAGGCCCGCGTCGCGACGATCCCGGACTTCCGGCGCAAGCTGAAGGAGGTTCCGCTCGAGATCGACCACCCGGTGTGGATCGATGACGTTGACTTCGACATCGACCGGCACGTGCACCGGCTCGCCGTACCGGCACCCGGCGGACCCGCCGAGCTGCGTGAGGTGTGCGGTCACCTGGCGGGCATCCCGCTGGACCGATCGCGACCGCTGTGGGAGATGTGGGTGATCGAGGGTCTGGCCTCGGGCAAGATCGCTGTCTTCACCAAGATGCATCACGCCAGTGTCGACGGCGTCTCCGGCTCGAACCTGGTCTCCTTCCTGTGCAGCCTGGAACCGAACGCCCCGTTGCTCGACCTCGCCGAGAAGGGCGAGTCCGCCGGTACGGCGCCCGGCGACTGGGAGCTCTTCGGCCGCGGCATGCTGAACAACCTCGCCAAGCCGATGAAGGCGTTCCGGCTGGTCGGTCCGACGGCCTCGCTGGTCACCAAGACCATCGGCCGTGCCCGAAGCGGGACCGCGATGGCGGCACCGCTGACGGCCCCGCGCACGTCGTTCAACAGCAACATCGGCGGCCGGCGCACCATCGGGTACGCCGACATCTCGCTGGACAGGATCAAGGAGATCCGGCATGCGGTCGAGGGTGCGACCGTCAACGACGTCGTGCTGGCGATCAGTGGTGGCGCCCTGCGCCGCTACCTCGAGCAACACGGCGAGCTGCCCGAGTCCTCGTTGCTGGCCAGCGTCCCGGTCTCGGTGCACCAGACCTCGACGAGGTCGGAGGGCACCAACAAGGTCTCCACGCTGTTCGCCAAGCTCGGGACCGACATCGCCGACCCGGTCGAACGGCTGCGCCAGCTCGCTGCGGACAACGCGAACGCCAAAGAGCACCACAAGGCGATCCCGGCCGACACCCTGCAGGACTGGGCTGAGTTCGCCGCGCCCCGCACCTTCGGCCTTGCGGTCCGTGCCGTGGCCAAGCTGCGGCTGGCCGACAAGGGTCCGGTGATCCACAACCTGGTGATCTCCAACGTGCCCGGCCCGCCGGTCCCGCTGTACTTCGTGGGTGCCCGGATCGACGGCTTCTACCCGCTCGGCCCGATCTTCCACGGCGCCGGCCTCAACGTGACGGTGATGAGCACCAACGGCCGGATGCACGTCGGCCTGATCGGCTGCCGCGACGCGATGGCCGACATCCAGGACCTGGCCGACGACTTCCCGGCCGAGCTCGACGCGCTGTACGCCGCCGTCCTCGGTTAGCTGCTCCCGGCGAGCGTCAGTACGCGATCCTCCAGATGCCCCGACCGTGGGTACCGGCGTAGATGTAACCATCCGGTCCAGGGGTGAGGTCGTTGACCGACACGTTCGGCAGGCCGCTCCCGAGCACCGACCAGGACGTGTTGGCGCCCTTGTTCTCGGCGGCGGTGAACACACCTGCGTCGGAGGCCACCGCCACCTTGCCCTGCCCCAACAGCAGCGCATCGCACGCGATGTCGGGCAGGTTGCCCGAGATGTCAGTCCACGAACTGCCACCGTTGCGAGTCTCGAAGACGTGGCCGACGCCGCCACCGGGGATCCACCGCCGCGAGTATCCGTTGAACACGGCGTAGGCATGCGCCGGGTTCGTGGGATCGACGGTCACGCCGGCGACGTAGCGGTTCGGCAGTCCCGACATGTTGATCTGGTGCCACGTGCCGCCGTAGTTGGTGGCGATACCGGTCGCGAACGCGGGACCGGGGTTGCCACCCCCGCCGACCCACCCGGCGTAGATGACGCTGCCGCCACCAGTCGAGGCGACTGCCGTCACTGCGTTGCCCGCACCGGTGTCGTACACGTTCTGCCACGAGCACGAGCTCTGGAGGCAGGTGGTGTGCCACCCCGCCTTGGTCACCCACACGTCTTCGCCGCCCAGGACCCAGACGCTCTTGTTCTGCGCGTCAGGGGCGATCGGCGTGACGAACCGGGCGCCTGGGTCGCAGCCGCTGCGCTCTCCGCCGGGTAGCCCGGTGATGTCCTGCGCGGCACACGTCGGGCTGACGAAGTCAGCGAAGTGATGCCCGCCATCGGTCGAGGAGTACAGGGTCCCGTTCGTGTACTCGCCGACCATGTTGTTGCCGTTCTGCGGGTCGACGATCACGTCGAAGCCATCCCCACCGGCCGGCTCCGCCATCTGCGAAGCTCCGCTGGTGAGGACCGAGGTGCCGTTGTCCTGCAGACCGCCCCAGACCGCGAGGCCATGACCGCCGAGCTTTCCGGCCCGTGCGTCGTAGTACTGCAGGCTGTGCAGCGTGGCATTGAGGTCCTGCCAGGTGCCGTCGTTCTGGTTGGCGTCACTGAGCGGCCGGCTGTAGACCCCACCGTCGTTGCCGATCACGATCTTGTCGCCCACGATCATCATCGCGTGCTGATCCGGGTGCGTGGTGTTCGGGCAGGTCGTGGCTTCGCAGGGGTAGCTGTAGTTCCAGTACGGGCTTGCCGTCACCCAGGTCGTGCCACCGTCGTTGGACTGGTAGACCTCTTCGAGGCCGGCGTAGAGGTGGTTCGGGTCGTTCGGGTCAACGGCGAGGTCCTGGTTGTACCAGGACTGCTCACCAGGCGTCCCGAAGAATCCGGCAGCACCTGAGCTGGCGAGCTTGGGCCCGTCGGCAACCTTGGTCCACGGCCCGGAGACGCTGGCCGGCGTGCCGTTCGAGACGAAGATGCCCTGCAGGGCGACCGTCGAGGGTGCCTCGACCGTGGCGTACAACTTCGTGCCGTCGGCCGAGTACGCGAACGTCGTGCGTCCGATGTCGGAGGCGTTGATGTCGCCGCTGAGGGTGACGGCCGAGAAGTGCAGCCCGCCGTCGGTTGACTGGTAGAAGCCATTGGTCGGGAAGGCGGTCGAACGCCACCCCACGGCCGCAATCACCGTCGAGCCACCGGTGCCCGGCACGATGGCGACCGAGGTGGTCTGGTTCGCATAGGGCGGGAACTGCGGCTCGCCGGCGGGTGCGAGAACCTCGACCCAGCTGGTCCCACCGGCGGCCATGCGCCAGAGCCCATCGTTCGTGGCTGCGTAGGCGTTGCCGCTCTGGTCGAACGCCATCTGGAACACCGTGTGCGACACCAGCGGGTTGCCGCCCGACGAATCGTCACCGACGCGCTGGTAGCTGGTCCCGTCGTTACTGGTGCGATACACACCGGTTCCTGCGTAGCTGTCCTGGCTGGTGTTCGCCTCGCCGGTGCCGACCCAGACGGATCCGTCGACGGGGTTCACGGCGAGTGCGCCGATCGAGAGCGTCGACATCGAGTCGAAGGTCGGAGTCCAGTGCTGTCCCTGATCCTTGGAGGTCCAGACACCGCCGTCAGCCGTGCCCGCGAACCACGTTCCATCGGGACCGACCGCCAGTGCGGTGGTCCGCCCACCGACGATCGAGAAGCCGGCGCCGAGGTTGCTCCAGAACGGGTCGGTGTAGGAAGCCGGCTGACCGTTGTAGGGCAGCGTCGTGAGTTCCTGCCACGTGCCGCCTGACTTGGTCATCGACTGTGCCTGGCTCACGGCCGCGTCAAGTGCGCCGCCGGAGAGAGTGGTACTGGGCGCGGTGCGCTCGAACGAGTAGGCATCCTGCTGATCGGCGAGGTCTCCGTCGTCCCCGCCTTGATTGCGGCTGCCTGTCGCGCCGTGTGTCTTGGCGTAGTGCCGGTAGGCCACCTGCTGCTTGGCCGCCCCGTGGAGGTGACCGTTGCCATTGGACGCGCTCGCGAGGCCGGCAGGTATCACCAGGCCGAGTGCGATGGCTGCCATGAAGACTGCTGAGGCTGGCTTTGACCTACGACGTTGCATGTGCCCTCCACTAAGTGACCCGCCATCTGGCGGACGTGGGCATCCGTCACCCGCGCTGAACCGAACGACCCTGACAACGTAATGGCCCTCGGGCCCAGGCGGAAGAGGTCGAGCGTGAACGTCGCTTCGAAGCGATCCGATCCGGCCTCGTCAGGACGTCGTAGGTGGCTCGTGGAGCACCCAGGGATGGCGCCCGTAGATCTTCCACACGAGACCCGATGTGATCGCGACGCAGGCTAGACCGGCGAGCGAGTCCAGCAGGAAGTGGTTCGCCGTACCGATGACGACGAAGACGGTCCACACCGGGTAGAGGGCGCCGAACGTTCGTACGGCACGGTTACGGGCGAGGAAGAAAAGGCACAGGCCGCACCACAGCGCCCAGGCACAGTGCAGGCTCGGCATCGCGGCGAACTGGTTCGTCGCGTGGGCGACCTTCGGATCTCCCCACGACCCCCAGGTCTTGTAGTAGACGACCGTGTCCACGAAGCCCTGCCCGGGCAGCAGCCGCGGGGGCGCCATCGGGTAGATCCAGAACCCGACCAGGCCGAGCAGGGTCGTGCCCAGCAGCACGTTTCGGATCGGCAGGTAGCGGTCGCGGTGCTTCCAGAAGACCCAGACCAGCACCCCGGCAGTCAGGGGCAGGTGCAGCATCGAGTAGTCGTAGTCCGCCAGGGTCGCCAGCCAGTGGTGGTCCATCAGGATCTTGTTGAACGCCAGCTCGAGATCGACGTGGAACCACTGGCTGACGCGATGTACCTCGAGGCCGTGGTTGATCGCGACGACAGGCTCCTGCCGGACCAGGTTGCGCACCCGCTCGTAGGCAAGGTCGAAGGCAACGATCAGCAGCAGCTCGAACCACACCAGCGGCACCCGGTTGACCTGCATGAAGGTCGGGATCCGGGTCGGGCGACGCGTCGCCGCGGGTGCGATCGTCAAGGCTGACACAGCCTTGTCACGTGTCCCGCTGTCTGAAGTGGCGCTCATGTGAAACCTATCGGAAGAGTAGTGCTCCGCGGCCACAGTACGCGGTCTTCGCGCGCGACTACGTCTTCGACGCGACCTTGATACGGCTCGCGCGCCGCCCCGCGGTGGTGTCGACGGCTTCCAGGAACGCGGGAACGAAGGCCTTCGAGTCCAGCACGCAGCCGGCATGGCCGCACGCCGCCTCGTGCACCGTCGCACCGGGAATGGTGGCCGCGATCAGGCGCTGGCGCTCGGGGGAGAGGACCTTGTCCTTGGTCGTGACCACGACCGCGGTCGGGATGTCGATCTGGGCCAGCCACGGCGTCGAGTGGTGCCGGCCGAGGGCGGCGACGGCTTGCGCGACGGCCCAGGAGCTGGTGCTGCGCCACTCCGCCAGGGCCCACTGGTGAGTGTCGGTCGGGTCGAGGAGCACCTCGGTGGTCGCCCGGGCCGCGGTGCTGATCGCCTTGGATCGCGACAGCGTCCGCAGCGCGCCCATCCCGAGCTCCATGGTCTGGTGGAAGAACCGCTCGCTTCCCGTCGTACGGAAGTGGTCGGTGGTCGCGGCGAGCACGATGCCGCCGAAGCGTTTCGGGTGCTGGCGCCAGCAACGCTGCGCGATGATCGAGCCCATCGAGTAGCCGGCCACGATCGGCCAGTCCAGGTCGAGGAGGTTGGCGATCGCGGCGACGTCGTCGGCACACTCGCGGATCGAGAAGTGCTCGGACATGATCCCGCGCCCGTGCCAGCGCTGGTCGAAGATCACCACCCGGTACCGGGCGCTGAGCTGCTCGATCACCGGGAACCAGCTCAGCATTCCGGTGCACCCCACGGCGTGCAGCAGAATCACGGCCGGAGCATCGGGCAGGGGCCCGGGGATGTCGGTGAGCCAGGTGCGGCCCCGACCGGGGACGTCGAGCCAGCGACCCATCGGTACGACGACCTCAGGCACGTCCACCATCTCGCGCAGCAGTGTCGGCAACGTGGGGAGCGACAAGGTGACCCTCGAATCGGGATGGGATTGGGTACTGCTGGATCGGTGGTCCTCACGCTAGACTAGAACAGGTTCCATTTTTGTTTAGCTAGTGACTACTTCTGTGAAGGGAGCACCGCCAGTGTTCGAAGGATCGGGCGAGGTGCGTGACGAGATCCGCTCGGTCGTCACCGACGTGCTGGACAAGGGTCCGGAGGCCAGCCGGGCGACCTGGCAGGCCCTGGCGGACGCCGGGCTCCTGGGCCTGGCAGCACCCGTGGCGCACGGCGGTGAAGGCCTCGGCCTCGGCGAGGTCGGCGTCCTGCTCCACGAGGTCGGCTCCCGAGCCCTCGACCTGCCGGTGTGGGAGACGCTCGCCTGCGGTCTGCTCACCCTCGGCGCTGCCGCGTCTGCCGAGCAGGCCGCGCGACTGATCCCCGAGGTCGTCGCCGGCACGCTCCTGCTGGCACCCGCGCTGAACGAGCCCGGCAACGCGATCCCGGCCGCGCCACGCACGACCCTGCGCGACGGCAAGGTCACCGGTCACAAGACCGATGTCTCCGTCCTCGACGGTCGCACCCTGCTACTGGTCTCGACCGATGCAGGTGTGGCGCTGGTCGACCCGGACGGGCCCGGCGTGACGCCCACGGCGAACTACTCCTCGCGCAGCATCCCGACGGCCACGATCCAGGGGCTGCAGACCGGCTACGTCTTCGAGGACGCTCCAGCCGTCGAGATCCTCGCGCCGAAGGCTGCGACGGTCCTGCGCGAGCACGCGATCGCCGGCCTGCTGCTGCTCGGCGGCGGCCTGGTGGCCGGTGCCCTCGCCCTGACCGCGGGCTACATCAGGGAGCGGGTGCAGTTCGGCCGCAAGCTGGCCGAGTTCCAGGCGGTCGCGGTCCAGATCGCCGATGTGTTCGTGGTCGCCCGGATGGTGGCCCTCGCCGCCGAGGCCGGCGCCTGGCGCGTCGCCGAGGGCCTCCCGGCTGCCGAGGACCTGGCCGTCGGCGCTGCCTGGTTCACCGACCGGGTTCCGGCCGCGCTACAGACCTGCCACCACCTGCACGGCGGGATGGGCGTGGACGAGACCTACCCGCTGCACCGGTACTTCTCCCGGGTCAAGGACATCGCCCGGTTGCTCGGCGGGCGGGCCGCGACGCTGGCCGAGGTCGCGATCGAGGACGGCGCGGGCAAGAACCTGGAGCTCACCGAGGCCCAGCGCGCCTTCAAGGACGAGGTGCGCGAGTACTTCTCGACGCTGGTCAGCCCCGAGGACGTCCTGGAGATGATGGGCAACCGGCACGGTCCGGCGTACCACCGCAACATCAAGCAGATGGGCACCGACGGCTGGATGGGCGTCGGCTGGCCGGTCGAGTACGGCGGCAAGGGCCTCGGCGAGATCGAGCAGCAGATCTTCGCCAACGAGGCGGCTCGCGGTGACATCCACCTGCCGTCCGTGACGCTCCAGACGGTCGGCCCGACGCTGCAGGCCTATGGCACGCCGAAGCAGAAGGAGATGTTCCTCTCCGACATCCTCGCCGGCGACGTGCACTTCGCGATCGGCTACTCCGAGGCGGATGCCGGCACCGACCTCGCGTCTCTGCGGTGCTCGGCGAAGAAGGACGCGAACGGTGACTGGATCGTCAACGGCCAGAAGATGTGGACCACCGGTGGCCACGCTGCCGACTACATCTGGCTCGCCGTCCGGACCGACCCGGACGCCCCCAAGCACAAGGGCATCTCGGTGCTCATCGTCGACACCAGGGACCCCGGGTACTCCTGGACCCCGATCATCACCTGTGACGGCTCGCACCACGTCAACGCGACGTACTACAACGACGTCCGCGTTCCGGCCGACATGCTCGTCGGCGAGGTGAACCAGGGCTGGCGGCTGATCACCACCCAGCTCAACCACGAGCGGATCATGCTGGGCCCTGCCGGGCGTCTCGAGGGCCTGCGCGACCTGGTCATCGACTGGGCACGTGATCGCACGGCTCCCGACGGCACCGCGCTGCTGGAGGTTCCGGCGGTGCGCGACATCCTGGCCCGGGTCACGGTCTCGTTCCGCGTCAACGAGCTGCTGAACTGGCAGATCGCCGGCGGCGGCGCCACCGGCGTCGAGGCGGTGGCCGATGCCTCGGCGAGCAAGGTCTTCGCCTCCGACGAGGTGCAGCGGCTCGGGCTCGACCTCGAGGAGATCGTCACGGCGTACGGCGACCCGGCTGACCCGGAGACGGCGACGCTGCTGCACTTCCTGGACGCGACCACCAAGCGCAACCTGGTGCTCACCTTCGGTGGCGGGGTCAACGAGGTCCAGCGGGAGCTGATCGCGATGTTCGGCCTCGGCCTGCCGAAGGTGCCCCGGTGACTGCGCGGATGAGCAGGCACGACGACATCATGGCCGAGGCCGACCGGATCAAGGCCCTCGGCGAGGCCTCGGAGTCGCTGGCGCCGTACCCGGTCAACCAGCCGACGATCGGTGCCTGGATGGACGCGATGGGCTACGTGAACGAACGCTTCGTCGGCGGTGAGGCCCCGCCGTCGATGGCCCAGGTGTGGACGATGCCGGGCCTGGGCCGACGTCGGCCGCCGGAGGACCCCCTGTCCCGGATGACCGAGTTCCTCACCGGCCAGGGCTACACGGCCGTCCTGGGCACCAACTGCGAGCAGAGCTACGAGCGCTACGCCCGCGTGGGCGAACAGCTGCGCGTCACGAGTGCGCTGGATTCGGTGGCCGGTCCGAAGGCGACCGCGATGGGCGAGGGCTACTTCGTCACCTCGCGCAACACCTGGTACGTCGACCACCCCGACGGCTCGACCGAGAAGGTGGCCACGATGCTCTTCCGGGTCCTCAAGTTCATCCCGCGCGATACGGAGGAGTCATGAGCGTCGTACGGCCGATGATGAACCGTGACTCGCAGTTCTTCTGGGACGGCACCGCTGTCGGCGAGCTGCGCATCCCGAAGTGCAACGCCTGCGGGGCGCTGCGCTTCCCGCCCGGGCCCGCCTGCCAGTCGTGCGAGGCCTACGACCGCGGCTACCAGGTCGCTGCAGGCACCGGCACCGTCTACTCCTACGTCGTGCACCGGCACCCGCCGGTCCCCGGCAAGGAGCTGCCCATCGTGATCGCGATCATCGACCTGGACGAGGGCGTCCGGATGGTCGGCGAGGTCGTCGGTCCCGCTGCGGAGGAGATCGAGATCGGCACCCGGTTGCGCATCGACTACCACCGCATCGACGACGACCTGACCCTTCCGGTCTGGAGGACGGACTCATGAGAACGCTCGAGACCGGGCAGCAGCTGCCCGAGTGGAGCCTGCCGCTCACGCCGACGACGATCGTCAGCACCGCCATCGCAACCCGCGACTGGCAGGACGTGCACCACGACCGCGACGTCGCGCAGGCCGCCGGGTCGAAGGACATCTTCATGAACATCCTGACCTCCAACGGCCTCGTCGAGCGGTTCGTCGTCGACTGGGCCGGGCAGGACACCGAGCTCAAGGGCATCTCCATCCGGCTCGGAGCGCCGGCCCACCCCTACGACACCCTCACGTTCAGCGGCACTGTCACCGACATCGCCGACGGGATCGCCACGATCACCGTCGTCGGGCGGGTCTCGTTGGGCGACCACGTCACCGGCACCGTCAAGGTGGCCCTGTGAGCACCGGGACCCTGAGCGGGCGAGCAGCGATCGTGGGGATCGGTGCGACCGAGTTCTCCAAGGAGTCCGGTCGCTCCGAGCTCCAGCTGTCGGTGGAGGCAGTGCGTGCGGCGCTGGCCGACTGCGGCCTGGCCGCCTCCGACATCGACGGGCTGACCACGTTCACGATGGACACGTCCTCGGAGATCGCCCTCGCCCGTGAGCTCGGCGTCCCGAGCCTGCGCTTCTTCAGCCGGATCAACTACGGCGGTGGCGCGGCATGCGGCACGGTGCAGCAAGCGGCGATGGCGGTGGCAACCGGTGTCGCTGACGTCGTGGTCTGCTACCGCGGCTTCAACGAGCGCTCCGAGAGCCGCTTCGGGCAGTTCAGCCTGTCCGCGGCGACCCAGGTGAACACCAACGGCCTGGACAACGCCTGGTCCTACCCGATGGGCCTCGGCACGCCGGCCGCGACGGTTGCGATGCAGGCGACGCGCTACATGTACGAGTACGGCGCGACCTCGGCCGACTTCGGCGCCGTGGCCGTGGCCGACCGCAAGCACGCAGCGAACAACCCGCACGCGTTCTTCCATGGCAGGCCGATCACGATCGAGGACCACCAGGCCTCGCGGATGATCGTGGACCCGTTGCACCTGCTCGACTGCTGCCAGGAGAGTGACGGAGCCGTCGCCCTGGTGGTGGTCTCGGCCGAGCGCGCCCGCGACCTGAAGCAGAAGCCGGCGACGATCACCGCGGCGGCCCAGGGGAGCGGCCGCGACCAGTTCGTGATGACGTCCTACTACCGCGACGACATCGGCATTCCCGAGATGGGCGTCGTCGGCCGCGAGCTCTGGCGCCAGTCCGGGCTCGCGCCGGACGACATGGCCATGGCCGTGCTCTACGACCACTTCACGCCGTACGTGCTGATGCAGCTGGAGGAACTCGGCTTCTGCGGTCGTGGCGAGGCCAAGGACTTCATCGCGAACGGTGCGATCGAGCTGGGCGGCCGACTGCCGCTCAACACCCACGGCGGTCAGCTCGGCGAGGCGTACATCCACGGCATGAACGGCATCGCCGAAGCGGTCCGACAGGTCAGGGGTACCTCGGTGAACCCGGTCCCGGAGGTCGAGCACGTACTGGTCACTGCCGGGACCGGCGTCCCCACGAGCGGGCTGATCCTGTCAGCCTGACCCGGCAATTCACCGGCCTTTTACCTCAACCAGTCGTCGAATACACCGATTGAACGGGTGTCGAACAGGTCCTGGCCCGGTGGTCTGGACCTGTCCCCGACGCGTGTCACACGCGCCCCGCGGCGGTCGTTGAGCAGGTAGCGACCAGTCCCGGGTGTCGTGCCGTGGTACCGATTTTCGAAACGCCTCGGGACTGTTACAGGGGGATCAGCAATGCGCGGTGCGCGCTCGTCGCCGTCGGCCTGCGAGGTCGAGCAGGCAGCCGGGTTCATCTACGACGCGCTGCTCACGGCCAGTCCGCCAGCCAGGGTTGCGCGCGCGCTCCGGTCGCCCGGCCAGACCTGGGCGGCCGCCCGGGTGCTCGCGTCGCTGCCCGCGGTGGACGTGGTGAGCGCCTCGAGAGAGTTGCGGCCGCCGATGTTCTACTCGCCGTTCGAGGCGACCAGTCGGCTCCGCCGCGCCGGCGCGCGGCTGACCTTCTCGCTACGCCTGCCGCAGGTCCGGATCGGCCGCGCCGTGCTCGCGCTGCCTGACTGCGTCGAGGACTACCTCAGGGGCCGGTCGCGCCAGACGGTCCGGACCGCCTGTACCCGGGGTCGCACGCTCGGCATGGAGGTCCGCCCCGTCGCTGGCGAAGGGGTCGGCGCGCGCATGATCGGCGAGATCATGCTCGGTGGCCCGGAAGCGGTCGAGGAGTACCTCGTCACGGCAGGTCCCGCGGCGCCCGTGCCCACCCCCGGGTTGAGGAGCCTGGCGGTGTACTCGGCGACCGGGGAGGTCCTCGGCGTGCTGTGCTACCTCCAGTCGGGCGAGTACGCGCGCCTGGAGGGCATCAAGTGCGTCGCGACCGAGGGCGGAGCGACCGCCCGGTACGTCCTGCACACGAGCATGGTCGAGGCACTGATCCACGACGAGGTACGTCTGCTGTTCGCTGACTCCGGCATCAGCATCTCCGCGGGCATCCGCTACCTGCACCAGCGGCTCGGCTACGAGATCGTCAACCTGCGGATCCGGAGCTCATGGGCAAGCCTCGACAAGGTGCCGGCCAGGCACCGGAAGAGCGACGACGCGATGCAGCTCCTCGACAACCGGGCAGCCAGTTAGGGCGTCACCGGACCAGCTTGTCGGTGAAGAAGGCCAGCACCCGGTCAACGCCTTCCTGCTGGCGTTCCTCGGTGACCGTGCCGTGACCCTTGCCGGGGAACTCGACCCGGATGAATGCCTCACCGAGCTCGCGGGTCAGGGTGTCGAAGCGGGTGCCGGTCATCGGGTCGCTGGGGTACTGGAGGCCGAGCACCTGGCAGCCGGCTGCTGCCCGGCGCTTGACGACGGTGAGGTCCTCGGGCGAGAGGTTCAGGTCAGCGGCGCGCTTGCGGCCCGCGGCGAACGGTACCGACGGCTGGGCCAGGACCGGAGCCACCATGGAGTCGTCCACCATCATCGCGAGCGCGAACCCACCGGTGAAGCACATCCCCAGGGCCCCGACGCCGGGGCCGCCCAGCTCGGCGTGGAGCTCGCGCGCCAGGCTTCGCAACCAGGTAGCGACCGGGGCCGTGACCCCGGTGGCCAGTTTCGTGAACTCGGCGCTCACGCAGACCTGGCGCAGCGTGCTCGCCACCGCAAGTACAGACATCGGTCGTTCGGGGGTACCGAAGAGATGCGGCATCACCACGGTGAAGCCGGCGGCCACGACCTCCTCGGCGAAGGCGATCACCTTCGGGGTGAGTCCGGGGACCTCGTGGATGATCACGACTCCCGGACCGGTTCCCTTGCGGTACGTCGGGTGGGTCACGTCGCCGGCCGTGTGGCTGCCGACCTGCCAGGTCTCCAAGAGCTTGGTCACCTCGCGAGCGTAGCCGTGCGCCTCGGGTGCCCGTCGGTACGGTTGAATACCGTGGTGGCTACGACTCAGGTTCCGATCAGGCCGAACAGCACCAGGCTCGCCCTGGCCATGCTGCTCGCGCGTACGGCAGTCTGGATCTCGCAGCGTGTCCTGAGGCGTTCCGGCGGCGTGATCGGCGGGCGGGTGATCGTGAGACTCGTCCCCGGTGCCGGGGAGATGCTGGCAGCGGGACGCCGGGTAGCGCTCGTCTCGGGCACCAACGGCAAGTCGACCTCGACCGCCATGCTGGCCGCGGCCTGGGCGACCGAGGGTCCGTTGTCGACCAACTCCGACGGGGCGAACACGCCGGCCGGGCTGGTGTGGACCCTCGCCAACGCGAGGACGACCGCAGTGGTGCTGGAGGTCGATGAAGCCTGGATCCCGTGGGCGATCCGCACCTTCGGCCCTGAAGTCGTGGTGCTGCTCAACCTCGCGCGCGACCAGCTCCACCGCAACCCCGAGGTAGGACGACTGGCGCGAGCGTGGCGGGATGCGCTCGGCGCGGTGCCGACCGTGGTGGCCAACGCCGACGACCCGTGGGTCGCCTGGGCGGCTCAGACGGCGCAACGCCAGATCTGGGTGGGGGCCGGCCAGATCTGGGACGAGGACTCTCTGATCTGCCCGGAATGTGGCGAACTGCTGGACCGCACAGACGGCTGGTCCTGCACCTGCGGGCACCGTCGTCCGGCCTGCGACTGGACCATCTCCGACGGCGTGATCGTGCCGCCGTCCGGGTCGTCGTTGAGCTACCTCACCCTTCCCGGCCCGGGCAACCTGGGGAACGCCGCGCAGGCGGTCGCCGCTGCGACGCTGATGGGGGCCGATCCGGAAGCGGCCGCAGCAGCGCTGGCAGGAGTGACCGCCGTCGCCGGGCGGTACGCCACGGTGCGGGTGGGCGACCACGACGTGATGCTGGTGCTCGCGAAGAACCCGGCCAGCTGGCGAGCCTCGCTGGAGCTGCTCGCGACCCGACGCAACGCACTCGTGCTCGCATTCAACGCCGACGGTGCCGACGGCCGGGACCCGTCGTGGCTCTACGACGTCGACTTCTCCGAGCTCCGGGGCCTGCAGGTGACCCTGTGCGGCAACCGGGCAACGGACCTCGCTGTTCGACTCGAGATGGACGGGGTCGAGGTCACCGGTCAGTACGGCGACGTACGAGGCGCTCTGCATGCCCTCCCGCCTGGACCCGTGGATCTGCTCGCGACGTACACGGCCTTCCAGGACGCAAGACGGGAGCTCGGTCGTGCAGCCTGATCCCGTGGACATCGTCGTCGTCTACCCGAAGCTCCTCGGTCTGTACGGCGATCGCGGCAACGCTGCGGCGCTGCGTCATCGCGCAGCCGCACGCGGGATCGGGACCACGGTCCTCGAGGTCGCGCCCGGCGACCCGATTCCCGAGCAGGCCGACATCTACCTGGTCGGCGGCGCCGAGGACGGGAGCATGGCCGCCGCGGCGAAGCTGCTCGAGCGGCAGCCTGGGTTCGTCCGGGCAGTCGAGGCGGGCGCGCCCTGCTTGGCGGTGTGCGCCGGATTCCAGCTCCTGTCGCGGGAGTACGTCGGGGTGGACGGCCCTCGCCCCGGGTTGGGCCTGCTCGACGTGACCTGCAGCAGACTGACCGGGCTCCGGGCAGTGGGTGAGGTCGTGACGCGCTCCGAGATCGACGGCTCCCATCTGCTCGGCTTCGAGAACCACCAGGGTGATGCGGTCCTGGGTCCGGCCGCTCGGCCGCTCGGCATCGTCGAGGTCGGGCGCGGCAACGGGCACGAGGGTCATGAAGGTGCTCAGCAGGGCAGCGTGCTCGCCACCTACCTGCACGGCCCGGTCCTGGTGCGCAACCCTGCGCTCGCCGATCTGCTGCTGGCCCGAGCCGTCGGACGCGAGCTCGAGCCGTACCTGGACAGTCGCGTCGAGCAGCTTCGGCGGGAGCGGTTGAGCGCCGCGGTCAGCCTGCGGGCCCGACTGCTCAAGCGCGCCTGAGCACGCAGTCCGCGAGCACGGGGGCTCCGTTGCGTTCCTCGCGGGGGCTGGCGATGGTCGCCGCGACGGCGATCTCGGCACCCTCGTCCCACGCCTGCACCCGGATCGTCTCGCCCGGGAAGACCACACCCGCGAACCGGGCGGCGAACGAGGCGATCTGCGCGGTGTCGCCGCCGAGCAGTTCGTCGGTCACGGTCCGCAGCACGATGCCGTAGGAGCACAGGCCGTGCAGGATCGGCGCCGGGAAGCCGGCGGCCTGGGCGAAGGCGGGATCGGCGTGCAGCGGGTTCCGGTCACCGCAGAGCCGGTAGAGCATCGCCTGCGCGGGAGTGACGTCGTAGGTCGTGTCGACGTCGGGTTTGCGCTCAGGGATCACGACGGCGCTGGCATCGCCGCGGTTGCCGCCCCAACCGCCCTCGCCCTTGACGAAGATCGAGGAACGCGCGGTCCAGAGCTCCTCGCCGCCGTCGCTGACCGCAACGGCCTCCTGCCAGATGACCGCGGCCTTGCCTTTGTCCCAGACGTCACTGATCCGGGTGGACAGCGTCGCGGTGCCCGAGGTCGGCAGGGGCTTGCTCACCGTGATCGACTGGGCGCCGTGGACGACCTGCGCCAGGTTGATGTCGCACCCGGGGAGGTCCAGGGACGGCGGGTTCGTCTCGTGGAACGACGGCGCCACCAGCGCGAAGGAAGGCAGCACCTGCAGGTCCTCTCCCTCGAGTGTGTAGCGCAGCGCCCTCGGGTCGAGATTGTCACCGGGACGCGATCCTGCCCCGACACCCAGGTGGTAGAGCAGCACGTCGCTGCTGGTCCAGCTGAAGGTCCGGTCCGGCAGCCGGGCGCCGATGGCGATGTCGGGATCGATCGGCATCAGGCGGGGTCCTTCGCAGTCTGGGCGATGTCGAGGGCAGCAAGGTAGCCGAAGGTCATGGCGGGGCCGATCGTCGCGCCGGGCCCGGCGTAGGTGTTGCCCATGACGGCCGACGAGCAGTTGCCGGCGGCGTACAGGCCTTCGATGACGGAGCCGTCGGCGCGGAGCACCCGGGCGCGCTCGTCGGTGACCAGACCACCCTTGGTGCCCAGGTCGCCGGGCACGATCTTGACGGCGTAGAACGGGCCCTGGTCGATCGTGTGCAGCGACGGGTTCGGCTTGACGGTCGGGTCCGAGTAGTACTGGTCGTAGGCGCTCTCGCCTCGACCGAAGTCCTCGTCGACGCCGGTCACCGCGAACCCGTTGAACCGCTCCACGGTTGCCGTGAGTGCGTCGACCGGAACGTCGATCTGCTCGGCGAGCTTCGCGATCGAGGACGCCTTCCTGATCACGCCCTCCTTGAGCCAGCGACCGGGGAACGGCTGGCGCGGTCCGAGGCCGGCGAACAGGTACCGGTTGCGGTAGCGCTGGTCGATGATCATCCAGGACGGGACATGGGTGATCCCGGTCTCCTCGCCCTTGTAGATCTCGTGCACGGCCTCGACGTAGGGGAGCGCCTCGTTCATGTAGCGCTTGCCGGCCGCGTTGACGATGATCGAGCCGGGCAGGTTGCGCTCGGCAAGGCAGAACCACGGACCGTTCGGCAGCGGGATCGTCGGTCCCCACCAGGAGTCGTCCATCAGGTCGATCTGGGCGCCGGCAGCGATGCCGGCGAGGATGCCGCCGCCCTGGTTGGTGGGGGCGCCGGTCGTCCAGTCGATCGAGGTCGGCTGCGGCTGGAACTTCTCACGCATCTCGAGGTTCTTCTCGAAACCGCCGCTGCCGAGGATGACCCCGCGGGTGGCGCGGATCTCGGTCGAGGAGCCGTCCTTGAGCACCTTGACCCCCACGACCCGGCCGTTCTCGATGACCAGGTCGGTCAGCTCGGTGTCGTAGGAGACCGGGACGTCCGCGTCGATCAGGCCCTTGCGCAGGCCGATCGCGATCGCGTTTCCCATCGCGTACATCTTCTTGCCGAGCAGCAGGGTGAGCAGCCGCATCAGGGTGGCGCGGATCAGGACGAGAGGGCCCTTGATCGTCCGGGTGCCGAGGCTGATCTTGCGGTAGTCGGCCTGGGTGATGATCAGGTTGGCCGGGGCCTTGCCGTACGGCGGGTGCAGCCGGTCCAGCTCGGGGCCGAGGAACTTCGCGTTCAGCGGGATCGCCTCGACCGTCCGCCCGCGTGCCCGCCCTCCCGGGGCTTCGGGGAGGTAGTCGGCGTACTCCGGGACCCAGGTGAACCGGACCGGCGTGGTCTCCTTGAGGAACTCCATCACCTCGGGGCCGCGGTCGAGGTAGGTGTCGCGCCGGAGCTTCGGTACGACGTCGCCCACGATCGAGTCGAGGTAGGTCCTGGACGCGGCAGCATCGTCCTCGTCGACCTGACCGGCCTTGACCAGGGCGTAGTTGCCAGGGATCCAGACACCGCCTCCGGAACGTGCCGTCGAGCCGCCGAAGTAGCTGCTCTTCTCGACGAGGAGGACGTCGAGGCCGTTGCGGGCAGCGGCGAGAGCAGCGGTCATGCCGGCGCCACCGGCACCGACGACGACCACGTCCACAGTGTCTTTCAGAGTGACTTCGTCACGGGCGCTCATGGCACGAAACTGTAACAGGTTCTAGTATGGGAGACGTGACTACTTCCGATGCCATCGCGGCAGCCGTGGAACGGCTCTCAGAGGCGCTGCGGACGCGGGTCCCGTGTGCCCCGGTGAGGGATCTGATCGGCACCGACGACCTGCCCGCGGCGTACGCGGTCCAGCAGGGGCTGGTGCAGGCCAGGGTCGCCGGTGGGGTGAGCGTCGTCGGGCGCAAGATCGGCGCCACCTCGGAGGCGGTCCAGAACCAGCTCGGAGTCGACCAGCCCGATTTCGGCTACCTGCTCTCCGACATGGATGTCAGCACGCACGCCCCGATCTCGATGCGCACGCTCCTCCAGCCGCGGGTCGAGGCCGAGGTGGCGTTCCGGCTGGCCCGCGACATCAACCCGGCCGCCGAGTCCGAGATCACGCTCGACCTGGTCCGGGACGCCGTCGAGGTGGCGCTGCCCGCGCTGGAGATCGTCGACTCGAGGATCGGGAACTGGGACATCACGTTCACGGACACGGTTGCCGACAACGCCTCGAGCGGCCTGTTCGTGATCGGCACGGATGCCAAGCCGCTCTCGGAGGTCGAACCGGTTGACGTCGAGATGACGCTGAGCATCAACGCCGATGTGCGATCCTCCGGCAATGGCGCCGCCTGCCTGGGCGACCCGCTCGAGGCTCTGCGCTGGCTCGCGGTCCAGGCCCACCGCTTCGGCGACCCGCTGCGTGCGGGCCACCTGATCCTGTCCGGGGCCCTGGGCCCGTTCGTACCATTCGCCGCGGGAGACCATGTCGTGGCGACCATCAGCGGATTCGAACCGCTCAGCGTGAAGTTCGGGGAGTAGGACACATGAGCAGGAAACTCACAGCGGCCATCGTCGGGCCGGGCAACATCGGCACCGACCTGATGTACAAGCTGCTGCGATCGGACGTGATCGAAGCGCGGTGGATGATCGGCGTCGACCCGGACTCGCCCGGCTTGTCCCGGGCCCGGGACAAGGGCCTGGTGGCCAGCGCCGAAGGTGTCGACTGGCTGCTCAAGCAGGACGAGCTTCCGGACCTCATCTTCGAGGCCACCAGTGCCTACATCCACCGCGAGTACGCGCCCCGGTACGCCGAAGCCGGCATCCGGGCCGTGGACCTCACCCCGGCTGCGGTCGGACCGGCGGTCATCCCGGCAGTCAACGGCGACGAGCACGCCGGCGCGGGCAACGTCAACATGATCACCTGCGGGGGACAGGCGACCATCCCGATGGTCGCGGCGGTCTCCCGGGCCACCCCGGTCTCCTACGCCGAGATCGTCGCGTCGGTGGCTTCGCTGAGTGCCGGTCCCGGCACCCGGCAGAACATCGACGAGTTCACCCGGACGACAGCAGCCGGTGTGGAGACGATCGGCGGCGCCGCGCAGGGCAAGGCGATCATCATCCTGAACCCTGCCGAGCCGCCGATGATCATGCGCGACACGATCTTCTGCGCCGTCGGTGCCGACGTCGATCGGGACGCGATCACCGCGTCGGTGCACGCCATGGTGAAGGCCGTCCAGGACTACGTCCCGGGCTACCGGTTGCTCCAGGAACCGCAGTTCGACGACCCCAGCGACGCGACCCGCGGCGCGACCAAGGTCAGCGTCTTCATCGAGGTCGAGGGCGCCGGCGACTTCCTGCCGCCGTACTCGGGGAACCTCGACATCATGACCGCCGCCGCGACCCGCGCCGGCGAAGGTATGGCCCGCGCGATCCTCGGAGGTAACTGAGATGACCATTTCCGGAGCGCCCGAGCTCAACGTGCTGACCCGCACCTGGCGCGACACCGACCCGACGTCCGACCTCGACATCCGGCTCACCGACACCTGCCTGCGCGACGGTTCGCACCACAAGCGCCACCAGTTCACCGGCGAGGAGGTGCGCTCGATCATCGCGGCCCTCGACGAAGCCGGCGTCCCGGTCCTCGAAGTCACCCACGGCGACGGACTCGGCGGGTCGAGCTTCAACTACGGGTTCTCGAAGACTCCGGAGCAGGAGCTCATCAAGATCGCGGCGGAGACCGCGAAGCAGGCCAAGATCGCCTTCTTGATGCTGCCGGGCGTGGGCGTCAAGGACGACATCCTGGCTGCTCAGGGCAACGGCGGCTCGATCTGCCGGATCGCGACCCACTGCACCGAGGCGGACACCGCCGAGCAGCACTTCCGGCTCGCCCGCGAACGGGGCCTCGAGACGGTCGGCTTCCTGATGATGAGCCACACCCAGCCGCCCGAGGTGCTCGCCAAGCAGGCCCGGATCATGGTCGACTCGGGCTGCCAGTGCGTCTACGTCGTCGACTCGGCGGGTGCCCTGATCCTCGAAGGCGTCTCGGACCGGGTCGCTGCCGTCGTCGCCGAGATCGGTCACGAAGCGACCGTCGGGTTCCACGGTCACGAGAACCTCGACCTGGGTGCGGGCAACACCGTGATGGCGGTGCGGGCAGGCGCCACCCAGATCGATGGCTCGGTACGTCGCTTCGGTGCTGGTGCCGGCAACACGCCGCTGGACGCCTTCGTCGGGATCTGCGACAAGCTCGGCTGGAAGACCGGCGTGGACTTCCTCAAGATCATCGACGCCTCCGAGGACGTGGTCCGTCCGGCGATGCCGGAGGAGTGCCGCCTGGACCGGATGACGATGATGATGGGCTACGCGGGCGTCTACAGCTCCTTCCTCAAGCACGCCGGCAACGCAGCCGAGCGCTACGGCGTCTCCGGGGCACGGATCCTCGCCGAGGCCGGCAAGCGCAAGCTGATCGGCGGCCAGGAGGACCAGCTCATCGACATCGCGTTGCTGCTCAAGGCCGCCCAGGACGCCGAATAGTCACCTGCACCCGCCCGAATAGTCACCTGCATCCGCCCGAATAGTCACCTGCATCCGCCCGAATAGTCACTTGTTGTGTCCTGAGTGCGCAGTTGTCGTGCGCGCGTCATGCGGCTCGCAGAAGTGACGCTTGAGCACGCGCTTGGTGACTACTCGGGGCACGAGAACTGACTACTCGCGGGACGACACCTGACTACTCGGCGGTGGGCGTGGACGAACAGGTAGAACGTGTTCTAGTATTGATTTCAGTTGCACCCCGACGAAGCAGGAGAAGTCAATGAGCCAGGCAGTTCTGGACGGCGTACGCGACCTGTTGCCCACGCTGCGCGAGCGTGCGGACGAGACCGAGCGCCTGCGGGTGATCCCCGAGGCCTCGATCAAGGAGATCGCTGAGACCGGCTTCTTCAAGCTGTTGCAGCCGAAGCGGTACGGCGGCTTCGAGTCCAGCCCGATCGACTTCTACACCGGGATCAAGGAGATCGCGGGGGCCTGCGGGTCGACCGGCTGGGTCTCCAGCGTCGTCGGCGTGCACCCGTGGCAGGTCGGTCTGTTCGCCGACGAGGCGCAGCAGGCGGTCTGGGGCACCGACCCGAACGCCCGGCTGAGCTCCTCCTACGCCCCGACCGGCAAGGCGACCCTGACCGACGGTGGCTTCAAGCTCTCGGGCAAGTGGAGCTTCTCCTCGGGCTGCGACCACTGCCAGTGGGTGCTGGTGGGCGGCCTGGTGTTCAACGACGACGGCAACGTGGTCGACTTCCGCACCTTCATGATCCCGCGCAGCGACTACCAGATCATCGACGTCTGGCACATGGTCGGTCTCTCGGGCACCGGCTCGAACGACATCGTCGTGGACGACGTCTTCGTCCCCGAGGCGTTCACCCTCTCGATGGGCGAGACCGGCCAGTGCAAGGGTCCGGGCCAGGCGGTCAACACCTCCAACCTGTACAAGCTGCCGTTCCACTCGGTGTTCACGACCACGATCTGCACCCCGATCATCGGCATGGCCTATGGCGCGTACGCCGAGCACGTCGACATGCAGCAGAAGCGGGTACGGGCGGCGTACCTGGGGGAGAAGGCGTCCTTGGACCCGTTCGCCGCAGTCCGGATCGCGCGTGCCTCCAGCGACATCGATGCCGCCTGGGCGCTGGCGATGAACAACATCCGTGACGAGATGGCGCTGGTCGAGAAGGGCGAGGAGATCCCGCTCGGCCTGCGGCTCAAGGTCCGTCGTGACCAGGTCCTCGGCACCCAGCGGGCGATCGACGCCATCGATGCGCTGTTCGAGGCCTCCGGTGGCCGCGCGCTGGCCCAGGGCACCTACCTCCAGCGCGCCTGGCGCGACGCCCACGCCGGACGGGTGCACGCTGCCAACGACCCCGAGCGCGCTCTGCAGATGTACGGCGCCCACGAGTTCGGTCACAAGGTCGATCCCGGGATGTACTGAGTCGATGCCTGACTACTCCAAGGAAGCAACCCGGAAGTCGGCGAAGGCCGGCGACATCACCCTGAACTACTACGAGGCCGGGGTCTCGACAAGCTCGACAACCGGGGAACCGGTCGGTGGTGGCCTGCCGTTCGTCCTGCTGCACGGCGGCGGCCCGGGCGCCTCGGCCTGGAGCAACTTCGGGTCGGCACTCCCGCGGTTCGCGGCCAGCTTCCGCACCCTGCTGGTCGACCAGCCCGGTTTCGGCGGTTCGGACAAGCCGGAGGTGAAGGCGAACTACTTCCGGCACTCGGCCGACTACCTGGTCAAGTTCCTCGACGAGCTCCAGATCGAGCGCGTCCACCTGCTGGGCAACAGTCTCGGGGGCGGTACGGCGACCCGCTTCGCGCTGAGCTACCCCGACCGGGTCGGCCGGCTCGTGCTGATGGGTCCCGGCGGTCTCTCGCTCAACCTGTTCCACGCCGACCCGACCGAGGGCGTCCAGCGACTGATGGACTTCAGCGCCAACCCGACCCGTGAGGCGTTGCGCTCCTTCATCTCCACGATGGTCGTCAACCAGGCA
>NZ_JAOPXI010000128.1 GCF_025965215.1 Marmoricola sp. | reverse complement strand
GGTACGGGGTGGCTCTCCTGGATGCGCCCGAGTACGCCACCCTCAAGGGTTACCAAGGTTCGGCGACCGTCGCCTCCGACTACCTCGCCACCCACCTCCCCCTCATCGACTCCCTGCACGCCCTGCTGACCGCCACCGCCTCCCGACCCCCGACCCTGGGCTGCTTCGGGCTGCACGAATGGGCGATGGCCTACCGCAGCGCCGAACCCGGGAACGAGGTCCGGCACGACTATCCGCTGCGCCTTGGCGCAAGCGGCACGGACACGGTGGTCGAGGAACACCGGATCGGGTGCTCACACTTCGACGCCTTCCGCTTCTTCACTCCCCCGGCCCGCCCGCTGAACACGCTTCAGCCCGGGCATGACGATCGCGTCGCCTTCGAGCAACCGGGCTGCCTGCACGCGGGCATGGACCTCTACAAGCACGCCTTCCGGCTCACGCCGCTGATCCCGAGCGAGCTCGTCGCGGACTGCTTCGCGCTGGCGTGGGAGATCCGGGAACTCGACATGCGGGCATCGCCCTACGACTTCGCGGCGCTCGGCTTCGAACCAGTCGCGATCGAAACGCCCGACGGCAAGGCCACCTATGTCGCCGCACAGCGCGACTTCGCCGAACGAGGTGCGCCGCTGCGGCAGCGCCTCATCGAGGAATGCGTGCGCCTGCTCGCGATCTGAACCGACTGAGCTCGCGAGGTCGGGCTACCAGCAGGGCGGGTGCCGGTCGATCCAGGGCGCGGCCTCCTCGACCTGAGCAGCAAGCGACAGCACCAGGTCCTCACGTCCGGGCGCGGCCGCGAACATCACCCCGACGGGAAGTCCGGACGGCGTCTGGCCGAGCGGCAGCGAGATCGCCGGGCTCCCGGTCACGTTCCACATCGAGGTCCACGGCGTGAACCGCTTCTGCGCCTCGAAGTCTGCCGACGGGTCGGCGTCGTTGCGCAGCGCGCCGACCGGCAGCGGCGGCTGGGCCAGGGTCGGGGTCAGGATCACGTCGTACGGCGCCAGGGTGGCCAGTGTCCTCGCCGCGATCCGGCGCAGTTCGCCGAGCGCGAGCCCGAACGCCGGCCCACCCACCTCCTCGCCGAGCCCACCGAGCCACCGGGTAAGCGGGCGCAGCTGTCCGCGGGCGGCCTCGTCGAGGTTGACGGTCGACAGGCCGGTCAGCACGCCCCAGCAGGTCTCGAAGACCAGCACGGCATCGCGCGGCATCGGCGGGTCGATGTCGATCACCTCGTGCCCGAGTGTCTCGAGCAGTCTGCTCGCCTCGTCCCAAGCCGCCAGGCACGCGGGATCGACCTGCGCCTCAGCGATCACCGGCACCGCGAACCGGGCGACCCGCAGACGGCCGGGAGACTTGTCGCAGGTCGAGAGGAACGAGGCGTCGGCTTCGGGTGCCCAGAACGGGTCGCCGACCGCGCGACCTGCCATCACGTCCAGGAACGCCGCGGCGTCACGAACGGTGCGCGCCACCGGTCCGGCCGTGGCCAGCCCGGTGATCTCGCCGTACATCGGAGCCCCGGAGATCCGGCCGCGGGTCGGCTTGAGGCCGACGATGCCGCAACAGCTCGCCGGGATCCTGATCGAGCCGCCGCCGTCCGAGCCCTGGGCCAGCGCGACCAGTCCGCCGGCGACGGCCGCCGCGGCCCCGCCGCTGGAGCCGCCGGCCATCCGGGTGGTGTCCCACGGGGTCACCGCAGCCCCGGCGACGTCGGACTCGGTGTAGCACGGCGACCCGAACTCGGGGGTGTTGGTCTTGCCGAGGCTGATCAGCCCGGCTGCCTCGATCCGTAGCACCAGCTCGTCGCTGACCTCGGGCACGTACTCGGCGAACAGGGCCGACCCGAACGTGGTCCGCACCCCGGCGGTCACGTTCAGGTCCTTGATCGCCGTCGGTACCCCGGACAACGGACCACCCCCTGCGACCGCCAGGGCCTGCGCCCGGGCGAGGTCGCCCGTGAGTGTGACGAACGCGCCGAGCGAGGTGAGTCGCTCGGCGCGTTCGAGGTAGTGCTCGACGAGTTCGGCGGCGGACGTCACCCCTGCCGCGATGGCCGCGCCCTGCTCGAGGGCGGTCAGGTCGTGGAGTTCGCTCACCAGCCGAACCTAGCGCGCTAGGTCCGCCTGGTTTCGAGACCGACGCGGAGCGCCGTCCTCAACCACCGGGGGTCAGGCGGCAGATTCCACCGGCTCGTAGTCGACCAGCGTCTCCAGGGCGCTGCGCAGACGAGCCTGCACCTCGGGGTCACTGAGGACGTCGACGTCGATCGAGGACTGCGACACGGTGACGTCCTCGACGACCACGGCACCGGCGATCTTCGCCGACAGCGCGGTGTGCTCGTGAGCCCACTTGCCGCCGTACGGAGTCGGGGTGACGCCGATGACACCCAACGGCTTGCCGGCGATCGCACCGGCACCGTACGGGCGGGAGAGCCAGTCGATGGCGTTGTTCAGCACGGCAGGCATCGTGGCGTTGTACTCAGGGGTGACGACGAGCACCCGGTCAGCGGCGCTGACCTGCTCGCGGATCGAGGTGGCTGCGGCCGGTGCGGCCGGACCGTCGATGTCCTCGTTGTAGAACGGGACCTCGCCGAGTCCCTCGACGATCTGGATCTCGACTCCGTCTGGCGCCTGGCTGCGCAGCGACTCGGCCACCTGGCGGTTGACGCTGTCGGCGCGAAGGCTGCCGACGAGAACGGCTACTCGGGTCATGACGTACTCCTGGAGGTGTGGGTGAACTGCTACACCCGTCTAAACGGACCGCAGTCCGCTTTCATTCCCGGAGGTCGGCGAATTTCTTCGGAACCTGCAGACGCCCGTCCTAGAGTGGCCAGATGACCGAGCGCGACCTGCTGCCGATCCTCGGGCAACCGGGGCGCGAGCGCAGCGACGCGGCCCGCAACCGCGACGCACTCATCGTCGCCGCCCAGCAGCTGGTGAGCCGCTGCGGGGCCGAGGCGGTGACGATGGATGCGGTCGCAGAGGCGGCCGGGGTCGGCAAGGGCACGGTCTTCCGCAGGTTCGGCAATCGCGCCGGCCTGATGGCCCGGCTCCTCGACGAGTCGGAAGCAGCGTGGCAGGGGGCCGTGATCAGCGGACCGCCACCGCTGGGTCCGGGCGCTCCCCCGCGTGAGCGCCTGCTCGCCTTCGGCCGGTCACGGCTGACCTCGAACCTCGAACGCGCCGACCTCCTGGTCGCCGCCTCCGGCGCAGACACCACCCGCAGCTATGCGGCCTACTCGTTCACTGCCACCCACGTGCGCTACCTGCTCGACGAGCTCGGAGTGCAGGGTGACATCGCCCTCCTCGCCACGGCGCTGCTCGCGCCCCTCGAGGTACCGATCCTGCGTCAGCAGGTCGACGTCGAGCACATGGATGTCGAGCGGGTCCTCGCCGGCTGGGAAGACCTCGTGACCAGGATCCTCGGACCCTTGGGTGATTGAGGAGGTCGCGCAGCGACCGTCTCGAAATCAGGCCTGGTGACGGCGCAAGCCGAAGGTCAGCCCGTCGAGGAGGGCCTCCCACGAAGCCTCGATGACGTTGTGGCCGACCCCGACCGTCACCCATGAGGACTCGCCGTCCGAGGTCTCGATCAGGACGCGCGTGATCGCATCGGTGCCGTGTCCCTGGTCGACGATCCGGACCTTGTAGTCGATGAGCTCGAACCGCACGACCTCCGGGTAGAGCCGCTCGATCGCCTGACGCAACGCGTGGTCGAGTGCGTTGACCGGTCCGTTGCCCGCGCCGGTCATCTCCAGCAGCTCACCGCCTGCCGTGAGCTTGACCGTCGCCTCGGATCCCGCCTCGGCACCGGGCGAGGAGTCGGTGACCACCCGCCAGGAGTCGACCTCGAAGTAGGAGGGCCGCACACCGGCCACCGCCTCGGCCAGCAGCAGCTCGAAAGACGCATCGGCCGCATCGAAGGTGTAGCCGCGCTGTTCCATCTCCTTGACCCGAGCGGTCACGGCGACGATGACGTCGGTATCGAGCTCGAACCCGAGCTCGCGACCCTTGAGCTCGATCGAGGCGCGACCCGCCATGTCGGAGACCAGCAGCCTCATGTCGTTGCCGATGCCCTCGGGGTCCATGTGCTGGTAGAGATTCGGGTCAACCTTGATCGCACTGGCGTGCAGGCCGGCCTTGTGCGCGAAGGCCGAGACACCGACGTACGGCTGGCGAGAGGACGGCGGCACGTTGGTGACCTCGGCGACCGCGTGCGCGATCCGGGTGGCTTCGCGCAGGAGCCCGGCCGGCAGGACCTGGTGGTCCAGCTTCAGCTCCAGGTTCGCCACGACGTTGATCAGGTCGGCGTTGCCGGTGCGCTCGCCGTACCCGTTGATGCAGCCCTGGACATGCGTGGCTCCGGCGTCGACAGCGGCGAGGCTGTTCGCGACCGCGCAGCCGGTGTCGTTGTGCGCGTGGATGCCGATCCGCCCGCCCGTGCTGGAGACGACGTCGTGCACCACGTCGCTGACCCAGTTCGGCAGCATCCCGCCGTTGGTGTCGCACAGCGCCGCCACTTCTGCCCCGGCCTCGAAGGCGGTCCGCAGGACCTCGAGGGCGTAGTCGCGGTTGGCGCGGTAGCCGTTGAAGAAGTGCTCGGCGTCGAGGAAGACCCGTTGACCCTCGGCCGTCAGGTGCTCGACCGTGTCGCGCACCATCGCCAGGTTCTCCGCCAGCGTGGTGCGCAACGCGAGCTCGACGTGCCGGTCGTGGGACTTGGCCACCAGGGTGACCACGCTCGCGCCGGAGTCCCGCAGGGCTGCGATCAGGGGGTCGTCGGCAGCGTTCCCGCCCGCCCGGCGGGTGGCACCGAACGCCGCCAGCTGGGCGTTCTGCAGGGTCAGTTCCTCGCGCGCCTTGGCGAAGAACTCGGTGTCCTTCGGGTTGGCACCCGGCCATCCGCCCTCGATGAAGCCGACCCCGAGCCCGTCGATGTGACGTGCGATCGCGAGTTTGTCCGCCACGGAGAGGTTGAGTCCCTCCTGCTGGGCACCGTCGCGAAGCGTGGTGTCGTAGACGTGGAACGCGTCTCGGCTGGTCATCGGGGCAAATCCTTCGAGTCTGTGGGCGGCCGGGGGTCCAGCCGTCAAGTCTGCTGGCACCGTTCGTCGGTGCCGGGGTGGGCAAAGAAAAAACCTCCCGTTAGGACGAGAGGTTGGCGCGGCGGGCCAGGGGTTCAAACGTGGCCGACGCGCTAGACGATAATGATGGTTGCTGCGTGCACGTTCCGAGTGTGCCACACCGACCCGTCCGCCGTCCCTGGAGGCCACTCAATGACACGCACACTCGTCCTCGGTGGAGGTGGCGTCACGGGCGTGGCCTGGGAGCTCGGCGTCCTGGAGGGCTTGCGCCGTGCCGGCATCGATTTGGGCGCCGCGGACACCATCATCGGTACGTCCGCAGGGTCGGTCGTCGGAACCCGGCTCACGACCGGGTCCCTCGAGACCGCCTACGCCGACCAGCTCCTCCCCGCCGCCGGCGAGCTGGCCGCCGAGCTGAGCCCCACGACCCTGATCAAGCTCGGCGTGATGCTGGCGCGCTCCGGTGACCAGTCCTCCACGTGGAAGCGGGTGGGCGCAGCGGCACTGACGGCGCATCCCGAGTCCTCCGACGCACGCAGGGACGTGATCCGCTCGCGGATCGGGGATCCTGACTGGCCCGACCGGGACCTGCGCATCACGGCGATCGACGTGGACCGGGGTGAGTTCGTGGTCTTCGACCGGACCTCGGACGTCGCCCTGCTCGATGCCGTCGCGGCCAGCTGCGCCGTACCGCTGGTCTGGCCACCGGTGTCGATCAACGGCACGAACTACATCGACGGGGGCGCTCGGTCGGGGGCGAACGCCGACCTTGCCCAAGGTGCCGACGCAGTCGTCGTGCTGGCGCCGATGACCGTCGCACTGTCGCCCGAGCACGAGATCTCCCGGCAGCTCGAACGCACCGGTGCGACGCGCACCCTGGCGATCAGTCCGGATCCGACCGCGGTCGAGGACATGGGCACCAACGCGCTGGATCCGGCACGCAGGCAGGAGTCCGCCCGTACCGGGTTGCGCCAGGGCGTCCTGCTCGCCGACGACGTCGCGGCCGTGTGGCACTGAGCCTCAGACGACGCTGAGCCTCAGACGACCCGGTGCATCCAGCCGAACTCGTCGTCGGTCCGGCCGTACTGGATGTCGACCAGGGACTGACGCAGCTCCCGGGTGAGGGCACCGGCCTCGGTCGACCCCTGGACCTCGCCACCGGCCCACTTCAGGGTGCCGACCGGGGTGACGACAGCGGCAGTGCCACAGGCGAAGACCTCGGTGATCTCCGCTGACGCGACCCCGTCGCGCCACTCGTCGATCGAGATCTTGCGCTCCTCGACGTCGTGGCCGGCCTTGTGCGCCAGCTCGATGATCGCCGAGCGGGTGATGCCCTCGAGGATGGTGCCGGTCTCCGGGGTGACGATGTGGCCGTCTGCGTAGACGAAGTACATGTTCATCCCGCCGAGCTCCTCGACGTACCGTCCCTCGGCGGCATCGAGGAAGACGACCTGGTCGCAGCCCTGGCCGATGGCCTCCTGCTGCGCGACCAGCGAGCTGGCGTAGTTGCCACCGGTCTTCGCCGCACCCATGCCACCGCGGCCCGCACGGGTGTACTCCTCGGTGAGCCAGAGGGTCAGCGGTTTGACGCCGCCCTTGAAGTACGCACCTGCCGGCGAGGCGATCACCATGAAGGTGACGTGCTGAGAGGGCCGTACGCCGAGGAACGCCTCGGTCGCGATCATGAACGGGCGCAGGTAGAGGCTCTTCTCCGAACCGGCCTCGGGCACCCAGCGCTGGTCGACCTCGACCAACGCGTCCACGGCCTGCACGAAGTCGTCCGGCTCCAGGACTGGCAGGGCGAGCCGGTGCGAGGACCGCTTCATCCTGGCCGCGTTCTCACCGGGCCGGAAGGTCCACACGGACCCGTCGGCGTGACGGTAGGCCTTCATGCCCTCGAACGTCTCCTGCGCGTAGTGCAGGACTGCGGTGGCCGGGTCCAGCGTCAACGGCCCGTACGCCGTGATCCGGGCGTCGTGCCAGCCCTTCTCCGGCGTCCACTCCACGGTGAGCATGTGGTCGGTGAAGTACGTCCCGAAGCCAGGATCGGCCAGGATCTCGGCAACCTCGGCGGCAGTTCGCGGGTGGGCCGATCCGACGATCGAAATGTCCAAGGTCATGACTGCACGTTATCTCTCTGAGTCGAAGGGTTAACAGCCGCTCACCGGCCCGATTCGGGCCGAGTCCTGAGCTGCACCCCTGGGTCAGGGGACCTCGGTGCAGCTCAGCCGGCTACTCGCGCCGCGATGCGGTCGCCGATCTCGGGCGTGCTCAGCGCGGCAGCGGGCTCGCGCTCGGCGAGGTCGGCGATCACGGCATCCTCCACCGTCTGCGCGGCGTCGCCGAGTCCGAGGTGGTCGAGCATGAGCGAGACCGACAGGATCGCTGCGGTCGGGTCGGCCTTCTGCTGCCCGGCGATGTCGGGAGCCGAGCCGTGCACCGGCTCGAACATGGACGGTGCGGTGCGGTCGGGGTTGATGTTGCCGCTGGCCGCCAGGCCGATGCCGCCGGTCACGGCTGCCGCCAGGTCGGTGATGATGTCGCCGAAGAGGTTGTCGGTGACGATCACGTCGAAGCGCGCCGGATCGGTGGTCATGAAGATCATCGCCGCGTCGATGTGCATGTAGTCGCACGTCACGTCCGGGTACTCGGCTGCGACGGACTGGAACAGACGCCACCACACCGACCCCGCGTGGACCAGCACGTTGGTCTTGTGGACCAGCGTCAGCTTCTTGCGAGGACGGCGCTGGGCACGCGCGAAGGCGTCCCGTACCACCCGCTCGACCCCAAAGGCGGTGTTCACCGAGACCTCGGTGGCGACCTCGTGCGGCGTGCCGACGCGCAGGGCGCCGCCGTTGCCGGTGTAGGGACCCTCGGTGCCCTCTCGTACGACGACGAAGTCGACGTCCCCTGGGTGCGCGAGCGGTGAGACCGACCCCGGGAAGATGCGCGAGGGGCGCAGGTTCACGTAGTGGTCGAGCTCGAAGCGCAGGCGCAGCAGCAGCCCACGCTCGAGGATTCCGGGAGGCAGGTTCGGGTCGTTCGGCTTGCCGCCGACCGCGCCGAGCAGGATCACGTCGTGGTGGCGGATCTCCTCGAGCACGGAGTCGGGCAGGACCTCCCCGGTCGCCAGGTAGCTCTCCGCGCCCAGGTCGTACCGCGTCGGTTCGAACTTCACGCTGGGTGGCGTCACCTGCTCGAGGACCTTGAGCGCCTCGGCAGTGACTTCGGTGCCGATCCCGTCTCCCGGGATGACGGCAAGCTTGAACGACCGGGTGTTCCCCAGAGTGTCTGCAGAAGGCATGCCGGTGATGTTAGTTGTCGTCCGGACGCGGACCGCCGTTGTCTCGCAGGTCAAGCGCGGCCTGGACGGCCTGGTTCGACGTCGGGCTCTCAGGGTCGTGCCGGGCCGGGCCCCATTCGGGATACATCTCGTACATGGTCATTCCTTCGATTCGCCTACGGAGTGTCGATCGGCCCTCCGCGGGGCGATTCAAGAAGTTCGCTCGCGGAGAGATTCGTAGGCCCTGTGGCGGGGGTACGCCGAACTCCGCGGCGAGGTGGCCTACGACTTAGGCCCCGCCACGGCGGCGAATTACTACGAGGAACGTCCGCATGGTCAGACCAGGCTAAGACGTGCTCACCGGCTGCGCACCCGTTTTGGCACCGACGTCCCACGATCCGAGACTGCGGTTCGAATCGTGGTCATGGGCGCTTCGTTTGCCACACTCGAACCATGAGCGAGCCAAGCGAGCGACCACGACAGCGCAGCCGCAGGCCATGAGCGCTCCCCCCGAGGTCCCGCCGATCGTCGCGCGCGCGTTCGACGTCTCCAGGCGTGCCGGGTACGTGTCGTTCTGCCGCAACGAGACCGGACGCCTGCTCGCGGCGCTCGCCGCCACCAGGAACGGCACCATGGCCGAGTTCGGCACCGGCTGCGGCGTCGGTACGGCGTGGCTTCGCTCGGGGGCCCGGCCCGGCTCGATGATCCTGTCGGCCGAGCTGGACGAGAAGCTCGCGGTCGCGGCCCAGGACATCTTCGTCGACGACTCCCAGGTCGAGGTGCTCGCCGCCGACTGGTCGACCCTGCGCAACAAGGGTCCGTACTCGCTGCTGTTCCTCGACCCGTCCTCCCCCGAGGACGCGTCGGTCGACTCGGTCGCCGACCTCGTCGAACCCGGCGGCATCGTGGTGATGGACGACTTCACACCGTGCGAGATGTGGCCGCCGATCACTCAGGGGCGGGTCGACGTGCTGCGCCAGGACTGGCTCACCGACCCCCGCTTCACAGCGGTCGAGGTGATGGTGGCTCCGGACGCCTGTGCGCTGATCGCGACCCGGAACTAGCGGGTCGGCCCCAGCTCGACGATGGCCCGGGGCAGCATCGCCTGGACCAGCGGCCCGATCGCGAGGGTGTAGACCAGCGTCCCGACGCCGACCGTGCCGCCGAGGAGGAACCCCACGAGGACCGCAGTCAGCTCGAGCCCGGTGCGCACGAGGCGGATCGAGACGCCCGTACGCCGGTGCAGCCCGGTCATCAGGCCGTCGCGCGGTCCCGGCCCGAACTGCGAGCCGATGTAGAGCGCGGTGGCCACGGCGTTGAGCAGGACGCCGGCGACCAGGAGCCCGATCCGTGCCTCGAGGGCATCAGGGCGGTGCAGCAGGCCGAGCGTGATGTCGGCGGCGATCCCGACCAGGAATGAGTTCGCGATCGTGCCCAGTCCGGGCAGCTCGCGCAGCGGGATCCACAACAGGAGCACCAGCAAGCTCACCACGATCACGGCCTGGCCGATCGTCAGCGGCAGGTGCCGGGCAAGGCCCTGGTGCAGCACGTCCCACGGCGCGTTGCCGAGGGCGCTGCGGATCAACATGGCCAGGGTGACGCCGTACAGGAGCAGACCGATGAGGAGCTGCGTCAGACGGCGCGGCACCCGTCCGGCGCGTACCTGTTCGATCGGCCCGAGGCGGGCGAGCTCACGGCTGGCGACGGAGGACACGACGCACCAGATGTTCGAGCGCAGGGTGTCGGCGGGTCGGGCGACCCAGGGGAGGGGTTCCCATGCGGGAGTTGCTGAATGCGGACATGACACCAGTGTGAACTGAATTGGTCTGGTTCTACATAGCCAATCGTGATTCACTGGTCTGCATGGACCCCAGGGTGATCGCAGCCTCGCGCGTGGCAGCACTGATCGGCGACTTCGACCGCGAACCGGCCTACAAGGGACTCGCCGAAGGGCTGCGGGTCCTGATCACCGACGGCCGGCTCCCCGTCGGCGTCCGGTTGCCGAGCGAGCGCGAGCTCACCGATGCCCTCGGCGTCAGCCGCACCACCGTCACCCGCGCGTACGCCGAGCTCCGCGACCACGGCTTCCTTCTCTCCCGCCAGGGCTCGGGCAGCGTCGCGAGCCTCCCGGCCTCGCGCGGCCTGCGCGGCGACCACCTGCTGCCCCCGGGCGACCTCCCGGAGGGCAAGATCGACCTCACCTGCGCGGCACCCGTTCCGGGACCGGGCATCCTCGGCGCCTACGAGCGCGCCGTCGCAGAGCTGCCCGGCTACCTGGCGAGCACCGGGTACTACCCCTCGGGCCTGCAGGTGCTGCGCGAGGCCATCGCCGACAAGTACGCCGCCCGCGGGTTGGCGACCTCGCCGGAGCAGATCATGGTGGTCGCCGGAGCCCAGTCCGGCGTCGCGATCGTCGCCCGGGCCCTGGTCCGGCGCGGCTCCCGGACGCTGGTGGAAAGCCCGACCTACCCCAACGCGATCGCCACCCTGAAGCACTGCGGCGGCCGGCTGCTCAGCAGCCCGGTGGGACGCGACGACCCGGATGCCGGGGAGCTGGTCAGCGCGATCGCCCAGGTTCGCCCGGAGACGGCGTACCTGATCCCCGATTTCCACAACCCGACCGGTCACCTGCTCTCCGACGAGAGCCGGATCCGGGTGGCCGCCGCGTTCACCCGCGTCGGCACCACCCCGATCATCGACGAGAGCATCGTCGACCTCGCGCTCGACGGTCAGCAGATGCCGGCGCCGTTCGCGCTGCACCATCCGCACGCGATCAGCGTGGGCTCGCTGAGCAAGCCGTTCTGGGGCGGCCTGCGGGTCGGGTGGGTGCGCACGCCGGCGTCGCGGGTCGACGACATGTTCCGGTCCCGGCTGAGCCTCGACCTCGGCGCTCCCCTGCTCGAACAGCTCGTCGCGACCGAGCTCCTGCGCAACGACGTCGGACTGCTCGAGCACCGACGCAGCCAGCTGCGGGCCTCTCGCGATGCCGGCCTGGCCGCACTCGCCCGGCACCTGCCGGACTGGGCCGTGCGCAGGCCCACCGGCGGCCTCAACCTGTGGTGCGAGCTGCCTCATCCGATGTCCTCGGACCTCGTCCCCCGGGCGGCCGGGCACGACGTCCTCATCGCCCCCGGTCCGAGCTTCGCCCCCGAGGGCGGCCTCGATCGCTTCCTGCGGATCCCCTACACCCAGCCGGCGCATGTGCTCGTCGACGCGATCGAACGCCTTGCGCTGGCCTGGAACGAGACCCTGGCCGACCCCGCCGGCCTGCGCCCGAGCGCGCCGACGTTGGTGGCCTAGGTGTGATCGGACCACCCGTGCCCGGAGCCTAGGACCAGACCCGCACGTAGTCGATCTGGGTCGTCGCCGGCAGGACGCTCGCTGCCGTCGGCGCGTTCGAGCCGGAACCGATGAGCTGGCTCAGGGCGATCATGAAGGGCTGGTTGAACGGTGCCCCGAGGTAGGGCCACAGGTAGGACTGGGTGCACAGCTGGCCGTCGTAGCTGATCGTGATCAGCGAAGGGGTCCACTCCATCGCGTAGGTGTGCCATGCACTCACGTCGGACACCAGGCAGTTGTTGTTCGTGGCGCCGCTGTCCCAGCCCGAGTTGCCGTAGTGAAGGTACGGGATCACCCGGTCGGCGTACTGGCTGTACCACTCGGCGATGTCGATCTCGCCGCCCCAGGGCCACGCCTGGTAGCTCGGCTTGGCGGGCCACATCCACAACGACGACTGGGTCCCTGGAACGTTGTCACCAGGAAATTTCGCGCGGATCTCGAAACGCCCGTAGGCCTGGGAGAACTTGAGGTAGGTACTGACCGTCGCGCCGGTGTAGCTGGTCGCGAACGCGCCCGAGGGCGACGCGCAGGAGAACGGCCTGGCGGTCCGCTGCGCCGTCAGGCTGAGGACACCACCACCAACGCTGATGGTGCTGGGGTCGTTGACGTAACAGGCGCTCCCCTGGCCGAACGCGCTCTCCGAGGTGAGCAGCGGCGACCACTTGGTCGCATCCAGGCTGGTGCCGTTGAAGTCGTCACCGAACGTGCAGACCCACTGCGTCCCATTCGCCTTCTTGATCACGGTGCCACCGCAGTCGGCCGAGCTGGTGACGGCCTGCGCCGCTGGCAGCGACAGCAGGGATGCCGCCAGTGCCAGTGCGACCATGCCGACTGATCGTTTGACGCGTTCCCGCGTTCGAGCGCGCATGACTGTTCTCCCCACTCCGAGGGTCGTAAACCGGGTGCAACCGGTCCGATCCCGTTGACTAGCCGACACCCTAAGATAAATTGGGTGCCTTGACCAGCAATTCCAGTTTTGTCTGATCAGTTCGAATTGTCTGGATCAGGACCACACCCTGACCCAGTCGAACTGAGCTCGCGAGATCGCCGGTGTCGACACGGTCGGGGCGTTGCCGTCCATGCCGAAGCCCTGGAACATCGCGACCAGGAACGGGGTGTTGAACGGCGAGCCGCTCGCGCTGGTGCTGGCAATGCAGGTCCGGCCGTCATAGGTGATGGTGATGCCGGCCGGCGTCCACTCCAGGACGTAGGTGTGCCAGCTCCCGACCGCGGACACGAGGCACGTGTTGCTCGTCGTCTGGGAGTCCAGGAAGTTGAAGTAGTGCAGATACGGGATCACCCGGTCGTACCACTGGCTGTACCACTCTGCGACATCGATCTCGCCGGTCAAGGGCCACAAGGTTCCGGATGAGTTCGCTGGCCAGAGCCACAGGGACGTCTGGACACCGTTCTGGGTGGTGTACGGGAACTTCGCCCTGAACTCGTAGCGTCCGTAGGTCTGGGACCACTTCTGGTACGTGCTGACCATGCCGGCCGAGTAGCGGGTGGTGGAGGTCTTGTTCCCCACGTGACAGGTGAACGGCGACGCCTCCCGTCGAGACACGAGAGAGAGCGCCCCGCCTCCGACGGAGACGTTCGCGGGCCGGTCCAGGAAGCAGTCGGGACGGTTCCCGAAGTCGAACTGGGCGCTGGTCATCACCCGCCACTTCGTCGGGTCCAGGTGCGTCCCGTCGAAGTTGTCGGCGAAGGTGCACTTCCACGCCGAGCCGTCGGCCTTGTAGTAGACGGTGGCGCCACAGCTCGGTGTTCCGGCAAGGCGACCGGCGCGGGCACCAGCCACTGCCCCGGCCCGGGCACCGGCGCGAGCACCGGCCCGGGCCGCCGCCCCGCGATCGCGCCTGGTGGAGCCCGCCTTGCGTCCGGCCTTCGCGCCCACGGCCGCCCCGACCCTTCGGCCGGCGATCGCACCTTCCTGGGCACCAACGGCGCCGCCGACGGCTGCTCCCGCTGCTCGTCCGGCCCTGGCCCCGGCGTTCGCTCCCGCCCGCCGGCCGGCCCACGCACCGGCGTTCGCGGATCGCTGGTACACCACACTCGCCGCCAGACGCGCGGACGACGCGGCACGCGACCCGGTGACCCCCGACGTACCGGTCTGGGCGTGGACCGGACCCAGGCCGGCAGCCAGCAGTGCTGCTAGGACCAGGCCCGAGAAGATTCTGAGTCGCGCGCGGACGGACATAGGACTCCCCACTCAACAGGCGGACGTGCTCCGGGTGCAGTCGGAACACATCCGTTGGCTGAGGCGCAAACTAGTGCAATCCCGCCGACGGCGTACAGCGATTCGGCCAATGCACGCGGGACCCGGACGTTCCGGGGTGGAGCGCCCGATCCGGCTGGCCGGCGCGGACTAGACGGACAGGTCGACGCCGCGGACCGTCTCGGCGTCGATCGCCGACCGGATCTGCTCGAGGACCTCGGCCGGGATCACTGAGTCGACCGACAGGGCGACCAGGGCCTTGCCGCCCTTGGCGTCACGGGCCACCTGCATCCCGGCGATGTTCACGCCGGCGTCACCGAGGATCTGACCGACCGTGCCCACCATCCCCGGACGGTCCTCGTAGCGGAAGAACGCGAGGTGCTCGGTCGGCTCCAGATCGACTAGGAATCCGTTGACCTCGACCAGTCGCTCGCGCTGGTTGATGCCGACCAGGGTCCCCGAGACGGAGAACTGCGACCCGTCGGCGAGCGTGCCCCGGATGGTGATCAGGTTGCGGTGGTCGGGACTCTCGGAGTCGGTGAGCAGCCGAACGGCTGTCCCGCGCTCAGCCGCCAGAAGGGGCGCGTTCACGTAGGAGACCTGGTCTTCGACGATGTCGGCGAAAACGCCCTTGAGCGCCGCCAGCTCAAGCACCTTGACGTCGAACTCGGTGATCTCGCCCCGGACCTCCACGTCGAGCGACTGGGCGACCTCGCCCGCGAGCGAGGTGAAGATCCGACCGAGCTTCTCGGTCAACGGGATGCCGGGACGCACGTCCTCGGCAATCACACCGCCCTGCACGTTGACCGCATCCGGGACGAGCTCGCCCCCGAGGGCGAGGCGGACCGACCTGGCCACGGCGATGCCGGCCTTCTCCTGCGCCTCGTCGGTCGAAGCGCCCAGGTGCGGCGTCGCGACGACGTTCTCGAGCTCGAAGAGCGGCGAGTCGGTGCACGGCTCCTTCGCGAAGACGTCGAGGCCGGCAGCAGCGATCTGGCCGGTCTTGAGGGCGTCGTAGAGCGCGGCCTCGTCCACGATGCCTCCACGTGCCGCGTTGACCAGGACCAGGCTCGACTTGGCGGCCGCGAGCTGGTCGACACCGATCAGCCCCACGGTCTCCGGCGTCTTCGGCAGGTGCACGCTCATGAAGTCGGCCTCGGCGAGGAGCTCCTCGAGGGAGACCATCCGTACGCCCATCTGGGCGGCCCGACCAGCCTGCACGTACGGGTCGTAGGCGATCACGTTCATGCCGAACGCCGAGAGCCGCTGGGCCACCAGCACACCGATCCGGCCGAGGCCCACGATGCCGACCGTCTTCTCGTAGAGCTCGATGCCGGTGTACTTCGAGCGCTTCCACTCGCCGTTGCGCAGCGCGGCGTGGGCGGGGCTCACGTGGCGGGCCGCGGCCAGCATCAGGGCGACGGCCAGCTCCGCCGCACTCACGATGTTGGAGGTCGGGGCGTTGACCACCATGACACCGCTCTGGGTCGCGGCCTTGACGTCGACGTTGTCCAGGCCGACCCCGGCACGCGCCACGATCTTCAGCTTCGTGGCCGTCGCCAGTGCCTCGGCGTCTATCTGGGTCGCGGAGCGGACGAGCACGGCGTCGACATCGACGATCGCGGTCAGCAGCTCGGCTCGATCGGCACCGTTGCAGTGCCGGATCTCGAAGTCCGGGCCGAGAGCCTCGACCGTGGCGGGGCTGAGCTCTTCAGCGATGAGTACGACGGGCTTGGCCACGTGGATTCCTCAGTGTGTGTGAGTCGGCTGGAGCGAGGCGACGCCGACTCGGATCGCGGGGATCGGCGGCAGCCATCGTGCACGACACTGTGCCCGCCGAAAACTGTACCCGACCCCGCCCGGCCGGCCGTGCCCGTCTTGTCCTGGGTCGAGGGCGCGCACATCAGCGGCAGCCGGCTACTCGCAGTCAAGAAGTCCGTGCGGAGCGACTGAGATTTTGCTGAACGATTGGGCTCTCGGCGGTCCGGGCTGGCAGGGTTCGTCTGTGGATCAAATTCAATGCACCAACTGCGGAGCCTCTCTTCCCGCGACCGGCACCTACTGCCTCGCCTGCGACACCCCCGTGGAAGGCGCCATCACCGGACTTTCGGTGTCGACGCCGACCGTGACCAAGGTCGGCCGTCCGTGGGTCGGGGCAGTGGTCGGGATCGCGGTACTCGCACTGATCGCGTTGGCGGCGCTCGGCATCCGAGCCCTCATCGAGCACGGTCAGAACAGCTCGGTGGAGCTTGCGGCGACCACCGGCGTCCGGCTGATCGTGGCAACCGAAGCTGGTCGCCCGGGTGTCTGCCAGACGCTCAGCGCTGGTGTGACCGGCGATCCAGCTCAGTCGCTCGCTGCGTGCCGCGCCCTCCTCCTGTCGGACCGCGCGGTCAAGCTCACGGGCTTGCACGCGACAGCGATCAACCGGCACGGCAACGGCGCCACCGTGCGCCTGCAGGGGACGATCTTCAACGGCAACGGCCCACAACCGTTTGACCGGGACGTGAAGCTCGCGAAGATCGACGGCACCTGGAAGATGGACTGGGACCTGCAACCGATCAAGTGACCGCGCGCCGTCCGTGTCACCGGCCCAGGCCCGTGACATGGACGAAGGGCCCAGCAAGTATGAGTTGCCGAACTCTAGGCTCAGGGACGGATTTCTACGGGTATTTACGCTCATTTGAGCGGATACGAAGGCCACAGCGGGCCATATCAAGGTCGAGCGGCTGCTCCCACCGCTTGTCCCACACCTACCGGCGATTGCCGGATACCTTCGACATAGCGCGCGCCAACGATGGATGAGGGCGCGAGACGAACGACTAGGGCGCTGACCAGGGGGCTTGCGTTCAGCCGGCCGGGTTCAACTTCGCAAGCAGATTCTGCCCCTGGTCGAACAGCGCCGCCCCACGAGTCCAGGCCGCTTGCATCTTGCTCGCGGTGGGACCAGAGCTAATGCTGCAGTTGTACTCACCGATGCACGTGTTCCACAGGTTGAACGCAGTCACGTACCTCGCAAAACCGGCCTCGTACTTGGCCCCCACCTTGAGACAGGGCAGTGTCATCGGCTGCGGCTTCTGCGCCACGACGCGCTCCATCTTGTCGTACGCAATCTTCGCGGTTCCAATCACGCCCGAGTACTGCTCGAACGTGAGACCAACCGAGACTCGCGACTCCATCGCCTGAGCCTGGTCGGGCAGACCGCTCAGTTGCGCCACGCAAATCTGGTACGCCTTGGTCTGCGCGCCCTTCACGGCCGCAGCATGCGCGGTGGCAGCGCGCGCCTGTTCGGCCGCCTTGTCCGCGGCAATCTGTTTCGCCGACTCGCCAGTGGACCCGCACCCGGCAACGAGGGCCAGCGCCAGGGCCACGAGACAGATACGCACGGTCCCGAGCGTAGGCATGTGGCGGCGGGTTGACTAGGGGGTGCTGTGGAGCGTGGCTGCTCCCACGCGAGGCCATAGCGGGTATCGCTGAGCGCACAATGGACGAAGGGCCCAGCAAGTATGAGTTGCTGGGCCCTTCTATGACCGGATCACGGTGACTCTTCCGATCGACCGAACCTCCCTGCGGATCCACCGGCTGTCACCGTGCCAACTGCGGCGGGTCGCCCCACCACCAGATCCGAACTTTGGTCCGATCACGTCCTCCCCGAAGGGATCGCGTGAGAGATTTCTACGTCCGCCACGGCTGCCGGCGCAAGAGGGTTTCGCCAGTTATTTCGGGGAATTCTCGCTGCTCGGCGTGTCCTCCACAGAACCGGTCTGGTTGTCCACAGATCCGTCCGGTTCTCCACAGATCGCGGGTCAGCCCTGTGGACGCCGGAGCCGCAGCCGAGTCTCAGTCGGTGCCGGATTCCATCGCGGCGTCGTCCAGTGCGGCCTCGGCGTCAGCGTCGACCTCGGCAACGACGGCGATCTGGTCGAACCCTCCCGACGGCAGCTCGCCGAACAGGGTGCCGTTCTCGACCAGGACGGTGCCCTGGTCCAATGGCTGCCCTGCGTAGAGCTCCAGCTTGGCGCGACTGTCGGCGATGTCGAGGTTGCGCATCGTCAGCTGCCCGATCCGGTCGGTCGGGCCGAACGCGGCGTTGTCGACCCGCTCCATCGAGAGCTTGTCCGGGTGGTAGGAGAAGTGCGGGCCCTCGGTCGCCAGGATGGTGTAGTCGTCGCCGCGCCGCAGTCGCAGGGTGACGGTGCCGGTGACCAGGGAGGCGATCCAGCGCTGGATCGATTCGCGCAGCATCAGCGCCTGCGGATCCAGCCAGCGTCCTTCGTAGAGCAGCCGACCCAGCTTGCGGCCCTCGAGGTGGTAGTTGGCGAGGGTGTCCTCGTTGTGGATCGCGTTCAGCAGCCGCTCGTACGCCGCGAACAGCAGCGCCATCCCGGGCGCCTCGTAGATCCCGCGGGACTTGGCCTCGATGATCCGGTTCTCGATCTGGTCGGACATGCCGAGCCCGTGCCGGCCACCGATCGCGTTGGCCTCGAGGACCAGCGCGACGGAGTCACCGAATCGGGTGCCGTTGATCTCGACCGGACGACCGGCCTCGAACGTGATCGCTACGTCCTCGGTGTCGATCAAGACCGAGGGATCCCAGAACTTCACGCCCATGATCGGCTCCACGGTCTCCAGCGAGACGTCGAGGTGCTCCAGGGTCTTGGCCTCGTGGGTGGCCCCCCAGATGTTGGCGTCCGTCGAGTACGCCTTCTCGACGGAGTCGCGGTAGGGCAGGTCGCGCTCGACGAGCCACCGGCTCATCTCGTTGCGGCCGCCGAGCTCGCTGACGAAGTCCGCATCCAGCCACGGCTTGTAGATCCGCAGCTCCGGGTTGGCCATCAAGCCGTAGCGGTAGAACCGCTCGATGTCGTTGCCCTTGTACGTCGACCCGTCGCCCCAGATGTTGACGCCGTCGGAGTGCATGGTGCGCACGAGCATGGTGCCGGTGACGGCCCGGCCCAGCGGGGTGGTGTTGAAGTAGGCCTTGGCGCCCGAGCGAATGTGGAAGGCACCGCACGCGAGTGCGGCCAGACCCTCTTCGACCAGCTGCGGCTTGATGTCGACCGCACGCGCGATCTCGGCTCCGTACTGCTTCGCGCGACCGGGCACGGAGTCGATGTCGGGTTCGTCGTACTGGCCGATGTCAGCGGTGTAGGTGCACGGGATCGCACCCTTCGCGCGCATCCAGGCGACAGCGACCGAGGTGTCGAGACCTCCGGAGAAGGCGATTCCGACGCGCTCGCCGACGGGCAGACTGGTGAGGACCTTGGACACCCGAGAAGTATGCATGATGCTGCATGATCATGCAAAACCCTCGGGTCAGATCGCGCAACCGTCCGGGCCGCACGCGTCCCCGTCCGCCGTACCTTCTGGGCCGCTGACCAGATCCAGTGCCGGGTGCGAGTCCGCCCAGGCCCGTTCGAGGACGTCGGTGAACACGTCCGCGGACTGGGCTCCGGAGATCCCGTACCTGCGATCGACCACGTAGAACGGGACCCCGGTGGCGCCCAGGCCAGCCGCCTCGGCGATGTCGGCCTCGACCGCGTCGGCGTACTCGTTGCCGGCCAGGACGTCGGCCACCCGCCCGGCATCCAACCCGGCGGTGGTCGCGATCCGGGCCAGCGTGGCGTGGTCGGCCACGTTCTCGGTCTCGACGAAGTAGGCCGAGAGCAACGCCTCCTTGAGGCGCCCCTGGAGGTCGGCACCCCCGCTCTCGAGTGCGAGGTGCAGCAGCCGGTGAGCGTCAACCGTGTTCGCCCGCAACGACGCGTGGTGCTGGAAGAGCAGGCCTTCGGTGGCAGCGACCGCCTCGACGCGGTCGATCATCGCCTTGCCGGCCTCGGGCCCGCCGCCGTACTTGCGACCCAGCGACTCCGCGACGGACTCGACGGGGACTGCCGGGGCCGAGGGATCGAGCTGGAACGAGCGCCACACGATCTCCACCGGTCGCTCCCCCGGCCTGTTCCCGAACGTGGCCAGGGCTGTCTCCAGACGCCGCTTTCCGATATAGCACCACGGACAGACGACGTCACTCCAGATCTCGATGTGCACCTCACCAGAACCGAGGCGGCAGGCGTTCTGTTCCACCTTGCCCGACCCTGAGACCCGGGCGCGGATATCAGGGGGATGACCGGTGTTCCCCCTGATGCGCCGGGTCGCCCTGCACGGCGAGGATCAGGACATGATCTCCATCGAGAACCTGTCCAAGACGTACGGCGGATTCGAAGCCGTCGATGACGTCACGTTCACCGCGCGAGCCGGTCGTGTGACCGGCTTCCTCGGCCCCAACGGCGCCGGCAAGTCCACCACCATGAGGATCATGGTCGGACTGACTCCGCCGACCTCCGGGACGGCACTCATCGACGGGCGCCCGTTCGCGGAGCTTCCGAACCCCGGTCTGGACGTCGGCGTCCTGCTGGACGCGTCCGCCCAGCACGCAGGTCGCACCGGGCGCGAGATCCTCGCCCTCGCCGCCCGCACCATAGGCTTGCCCCGGATACGGGTGGAGGAGATGCTGCACCGGGTCAGCCTGAGCGACTCCGAGGCCGAGCGTCGGGTGAAGAACTACTCGCTCGGCATGCGGCAGCGACTCGGGATCGCTGCCGCGCTGATCGGCGATCCGGCCGTGCTCATCCTCGACGAGCCCGCCAACGGTCTCGACCCGGCCGGCATCCGGTGGATGCGCGACCTGCTTCGCGAGTACGCCGACCAGGGCGGCACCGTCCTGCTCTCCTCGCACCTGCTGCACGAGATCGAGGTCGTCGCCGACGATCTGGTCGTGATCGGCAACGGCCGGATCGTTGCGAGCGGCACCAAGGAAGACCTGCTCGCAGCGGCCGGCACCTTCATCCGCACCCGTGACGCTGCCGGGTTGGCGAGGGCCCTGAGCGCCGCCGGCATCTCGAGCTCGGTCACCAGCGAAGGGGCGGTCCGGACCGACGCCGACCCGGAGCAGGTCGGCCTGATCGCGCTCGAAGCGCGCATCGCGCTGACCGAGCTCCGCGCGGCCGACGGTGCCGGGCTCGAGGAGATGTTCCTCGAACTGACCGCCGAGCCCCAGCGCGACCCGATCTCATCCGAAGGAGCAGCAGCATGACCACCACGATGGAACGCACCTCCGCCGCACCGGCGCGCAGTCTGCGTTCGACCGAGCAGATCCCGACCAGGCGGATCATCGGCGTCGAGCTGCAGAAGATGTTCGACACCCGGTCCGGCTTCTGGTTGCTCGTCGGCGGCGCGATCGTCTCGGTGATCGCGACGATCATCACCGCGTTCGCGGACCCGCACCTGAGCTACGGCGCCTTCGCAGCGGCGATCGGGGCCCCGCTGTCGATCATCCTGCCGATGACCGGGATCCTCGCGGTCACCAGCGAGTGGAGCCAACGCACCGGACTCACCACCTTCACGATGGTGCCGCACCGCGGCCGGGTGATCGCCGCGAAACTGGCCGCGACGATGCTGGTCGGCCTCGCCTCGATCGCCATCGCGTTCTCGGTCGGCGCGCTCGGCAACGTCATCGGCAGCGCGATCACCGGGCACCGCACCGTCTGGGACATCAGTATCGGCAACGCGCTGACGATCTTCCTCGCCGACGGGCTCGGCATGCTGATGGGATTCATGCTCGGGGTGCTGATCCGGAGCAGCTCCGGGGCGATCGTGGCCTACTTCGTCTACGCGCTCGTCCTGCCCGCGGCCTTCGGAGCGCTCGCGGCGTTCCAGGCCTGGTTCCGGCACGCGCAGGGCTGGGTCGACTTCCATGACGCCTCGACGCGCCTCTACGACAGCGGCATGGGCGGCAGCGACTGGGCCCACCTCGCCGTGGCGGGCCTGATCTGGCTGATGATCCCGCTGGCGATCGGCCTGTTCACCCTGAGCAGATCCGAGGTGAAGTAGCGAGCCGACGCGGAACCCCGGCCTCAGTGCGCGAGGTCGGGGTCCCAGCGGTTGGCGATCAGCTTGAAGCTGGGGGTGTCCTCGAGTGAGGTCATCGCCTCGTAGATGCGCTCGTACTTGGTCGCGGCGATCCGCCACTTCCCGTCCGGGTCCTTCCGGTACGCGTCGACGTAGTACCCGCCACCGCGGATGATCATCGTGAAGTCCGGCACGATCACGGTGTCCTCGAAGCCCCAGGAGCCCGTCGCGGTGTCACCCTCGACGCTGATCTCCGGATGGCTGGCGATATGGATCGTGACGATGCCGGGGCCGAGGTTCGCCGACATGAAGTCCACGACGTCCTTGCGGTTGTCGTAGTGCAAGGGCTTGTCCATCGCCTGGGTGCCGTACCGGGCGGTGATGTCGTCGGCCAGGCAGTCGCCGAACTCGTCCCACATCTTCAGGTCCAGGGTCCGGAAGTAGCGGTACTTGAGCTGGCGGATTGCTTCGATCGCTTCGAGGTCCATGGAGCGAGCCTAGAACGTGTTCTAGAAACGCGGAAGGGTTTCGACAGGCTCACCCAGCAGGATGAGCCCGTCGAAACCCGAATCGATCAGCGGGTGGCGGTGCCCTCGACGTAGTCGGAGTCGTGGCTCTTGACCCAGGCCATCAGCTTGCGCAGCTCACGCCCGGTCTCCTCGATCGGATGCACCTCGCCCTTCGCGCGCAGCGCCTTGAACTCGGGAGCGCCGGCGTCCTGGTCGTCGATGAAGCGCTTGGCGAACGCGCCGTTCTGGATGTCGGCGAGAACAGCCTGCATGTTCTCCTTCACCTGCGGCGTGATCACCCGCGGGCCGGAGACGTAGTCGCCGTACTCCGCCGTGTCGGAGACCGACCAGCGCTGCTTGGCGATGCCGCCCTCGTACATCAGGTCGACGATCAGCTTGAGCTCGTGGAGGCACTCGAAGTACGCGACCTC
>NZ_JAOPXI010000126.1 GCF_025965215.1 Marmoricola sp. | reverse complement strand
GCCCTCGGAGGCACCTGAGTCGGCCAGACCGTCGATCATCGCCGCGAGCATGTCGAGTTCCTTGGGATACTCGTGCTCGGCAGCGTCCTACTTGAGGGATATCGGCCGGAGCATGTTCATCGCGAACTGGTGGTCCTGGTCGATGAGCGGGCGGATCATCTTCGGAGTCTCGAGATTGATGGTCATACCAGCACCGCCCCTTCCATCAGGCCGATCGCTCTCAGGTAGCGGTACCACCGCTCCAACGGGTGTTCCTTGACGAAGCCGTGGCCGCCGAGCAGCTGGACGCCGTCGTTGCCGATGCCCATGCCGCGCTCGGCACACAGCCTGCGCGCCAGCGCGATCTCGCGCGACGCGTCCTTGCCCTGCGCCACCCGGCCGGCTGCCTTGTAGGTGACCAGCCGCATGCTCTGGAGCTCGATCGCGATGTTGGCGACCATGAACGCGACCGACTGGCGGTGCGCGATCGGTTCACCGAAGGCTTCGCGCTGCTTCACGTACGGCGTCACGTAGTCGAGCACGGCCTGACTGGTCCCGACCGCGAGCGCGCACCAGGCCAGACGCGAGTTCTGCACGACCTCGCGGTAGGTCGCGGCATCGCCGAACAGAGCCAGGTCCGTGACCTCGACGTCCTTGAGCACCAGCCGTGCGAGGCCGGCAGCACGAACGCCCATGGACGGATCCGCGACGACGCTGACCCCATCGGTCTTCGATTCGACCAGGAACAGCTGTGGCTTGCCCTCGAGCGCGGCGCCGACGAGGAACAGCTCTGCCTCGGCGCCACGGACGACGGCCGACTTGAGCCCGTTCAGGACGAAGCCGGAGCCCGTCTTCGTGGCGGTCGTGGCCGGGGCGAGCGGGTCGAACAGCGCGGTCGGCTCGGCCAGGACGAGTGCCGCAGCCGGCACCTCCTCACCGGTGAACGCCGGCAGGTAGGTGGATTGCTGCTCATCGGTGCCGTACAGGGAGAGCGCGGTCGCGACGGCCCCGGAGGCCAGTGAAGCCACTGCCAGGCCGAGGTCTCCATGGCTCAACGCTTCGTGGACCAGGACGCCGGCGACAGCGGAGCGCTCGGTGGCGATACCACCCAGCTCGTCGGCCACACCCAGGATCGGGAGGCCGATCTCCAGCGAGGCCTTCAGCAGCTCCTCGGGGGCCGCGCACGTCTCGTTGGCCTCCGCAGCGGCCGGACGGACGACCTCGTGGGCGAACTCCGTGACGACGTCGACGAGCATCTGCTCGTCCTCGGTCGGTGTCAGGTCGAAGAGCCCGTCGCCCTGGACGGGGGGAACACGTTTGCCTCCCCCCTGGCCACCGACGCGGGCGAACGTGCGGCCAGCGGCGCCCGCGGCCTTGAAGCCCGCGCTGGTCACCCGGTAGACCGTCTGCTCGCTCGACTTGCGGATGCCCAGACGATCGATCAGCTCGCTCTGCGCGAACTTGTTCAGCGCGGCGACCGCAAGGCCGATCGGGTCACGCTTCTCGTTGTCAGCCAGGCCGTACTTGCCGCCGGCTCCCAGCATGCTCTTCACAGGATCGAATGCCATGTGGCAACTGTAACTCCGAGTTACACATATCGCTACAGGATCTGACGTGGCGCAGGTCACGAGTTCGCACGCTCTAGTCTTTCCCGCATGTCGTCCGCTCCTGCCGCTGAATCCGCTCCCGGGCTCCCGACTGGTGGAACCGTTCGTCCGATCACCCGGTGGGGCGAGGCCGTGATGCACCGGCCGGCCCGTCCGGTCACGACCTTCGACGCCACGCTCGCCGCCCTCGCAGCCGACATGGTCGCCACGATGTACGCCGCCGAGGGGGTCGGCCTGGCCGCCTGCCAGATCGGTGAGGACCTGGCCGTCTTCGTCTTCGACTGCCCCGACGAGGACGGCACCGAGCACCAGGGAGTCGTCTGCAACCCGGTGCTCCACGTCCCCGAGGGCCGCGATCGCAGCCTCGACGACGGCGACGAGGGCTGTCTGTCGTATCCGGGTGCCTATGTTTCCTGCGCACGTCCCGATGTCGCGCGCGTCACCGGCCAGGACCTGCACGGTGAACCGGTCGAGTACAGCGGCACCGGCCTGCTTGCCCGGTGCCTCCAGCACGAGACCGACCACACGAGCGGAATGGTCTTCGGAGACCGGCTCTCGACCCGGCTGCGCAAGAAGCTGACCAAGCAGATGGAGTCCCAGGCCGCCGACTATCCCCCGAGCTGGCCCGTCACCCCCACCGCCGAATAGTCACTTACGGCTTGCTGAGTGGTCAGTTCTGGTTCGTCGAAACGGGAGTCACTTTTCGGCGTACCGGCAGTCACGGACCCTGCCTGTCACCCGAACTCCCGGCTCGAAGGACCACAAGTCCCCATTCGTCGGACCATAAGTGACCACTCACCGGTGGCTGGCGACGTAACAAGCGACTGCGGAGGCGGCCGCCACGTTGAGCGAGTCGATCCCGGCCGCCATCGGGATGATCGCGCGCCGCTGGGCCGAGGTCTCCCAGCGCTGGGACAACCCGTGGCCCTCGGAGCCGAGGACGAGTGCGAGCCGGTCCACGCCGGCGACAGCCTGCTCGATCGGAACCGCATCCGGCGCGAGCGTGAGCGCGACCGTGGTGAAACCTCGCGCGGCGAGGTCGGTCAGGCCGGAGTGCCAGTCCTCGACCCGGGTCCACGGCATGGTGAAGATCGCGCCCATGCCGACCTTGATCGCCCTGCGGTACAGCGGGTCCGCGCAGCGCGGCGAGAGCAGCACGGCATCGAAGCCGAGAGCCGCCCCCGACCTGAACACGGCACCGACATTGGTGTGGTCGATCAGGTCTTCTAGGACAAGCACCGAGCGGGCGTCGGCCAGGACGTCCTCAAGCGCGGCGAGTGGCCGGCGGTGCAGCGACGCCAGCGCACCGCGGTGCACATGGAACCCGGTCACCTCCTCGGCCATCGCCTCGGGCAGCACGTAGACCGGTGCGTCGCTGCGCTCCAGTACGTCGGCCAGGCCGTCGAGCCAGCGCGGTGCCATCAGGAAGGACCGCGCGGTGAAGCCCGCCTCGATCGCGCGGCGTACGACCTTCTCGCCCTCGGCCAGGAACAGCCCGTGCTCTGCCTCCAGGTTCTCCCGCAGCTGCACGTCTCGCAGGTCGCGGTAGTCGGCCAGACGTGGATCGTCGGCCGACGTGATGGTGACGACCTCAGTCATCGAAGGCGCCCGGGTGCGCCACCCGGACGACCTCGCCGATCACGATGATCGCCGGGGCCGTGACCGCCGAGGCGACCAGGTCCGCTGAAAGCGTCCCGAGCCGCGAGAGCACGATGCGCTCGGTCGGCATCGTGCCGTCGCACACCACCGCGACCGGTACGGCGGGGTCGCGACCGTGCTCAAGCAACGCGGCGGCGATAGCCGGCGCGTTCTCGACCGCCATCATCAGCACGATGGTCCCCCGCATCCGGGCAACCGCGTCCCAGGCCACCAGCGACTCGGGATGACCGGGCGGCAGGTGGCCCGAGATGACCGTGAACTCGTGTGTGACCCCTCGGTGCGTGACCGGGATACCGGCGATCGCGGGCACGGCGATCGGGCTGCTGAGCCCCGGGATGACTGTCACCGGCACACCAGCCGCACGGCAGGCCTCGATCTCCTCGTACCCGCGGCCGAAGACGAAGTTGTCACCACCCTTGTAGCGGGCGACCCGCTTCCCCGCCAGCGCCCGTTCGACAATGATCCGGTTGATCTCCTCCTGCTGCGCGGATCGCCCGCGCGGGAGCTTGGCGACGTCGATCAGCTCCACGTCCGGGCTCAGGTCGCCGAGGAGCTCGCGAGGCGCCAGCCGGTCCGCGACGACGACGTCAGCCTCCATCAGTGCCTTGCGTCCGGCGACGGTGATCAGACTAGGATCGCCTGGTCCGCCTCCGATCAGCACGACCCCCGCCGACCGCTCGACGACCGCCGTGTCGAGCTCGCCGTTCTGGAGTCCCTCGAGGATCCGGTCCCGCACGGCTGCGGTGCGCCGCGAGTCCCGGTACTCGCGGCGGTCACCGAGGACGGCGATCGTGACCTCGCCGTGCCGCCCGACCGCCGGGGTCCAGGCGCTGCTGGCGAGGGCGTCGTCGGACTGGACGCAGAAGGTGTGCAGGGATTCGGCGACCTCGGTCACCCGTCGGTTCACGTCGTGGTCGGCGGTCGCCGCGATGACGTACCAGGCGCCCTGCAGATCCGTTTCGACGAAGTCCCGGTCGAACCAGGTGATCTCGCCCGAGCCGACCAGGCCCTCGATGGCCGGCGTCACCTCCGGGGAGACCACGTCGACAAGGGCGCCGGCCGCGATCAGGCCGGGAATCCGGCGCTGAGCGACCTGTCCGCCACCGACCACGACCACTTTGCGTCCCGCGAGCCTGAGTCCGGACGGATAGGTCGGGAATTCGGTCACGCGACCATTCTGCGCAACGGGGACGTGGGGTGCTGACGTGGGTTCACCCATCGGACTAGGGTCTGGTCCATGAGCATCGAGCGCCCGGTACATCCCGATCCGTACACGCTGCTTCCGCCGGTCCCGTCCTTCACGGTGACCAGCGACGACGTCACCGCCGGCGAGCCCCTGGCAGACGCCCAGGTCGCGGAGTTCGGCAACTCCTCTCCCCAACTCGCCTGGACCGACGTCCCCGAGGGGACCCAGAGCTTCACCATCACCTGTTTCGATCCGGATGCACCGACCCCCTCCGGGTTCTGGCACTGGGTCCTGGTCGACGTACCGGGTGACGTGCGCTCGCTCGAGGCCGGCATCGGCGTCGAGGGCGGCGCACTCCCGGGCAACGCGTTCATGTGCCGCAACGATGCAGGCTCGCACGCGTTCATGGGTGCGGCTCCCCCTGCCGGCGACCAGGTGCACCGGTACTACTTCGTGGTGCATGCAGTCCGGGAGCCGGCGCTGGGCGTCGACGCGGACGCGAGTGCGGCGGTGGTCAGCTTCAACCTCGCCTTCAAGACCCTCGGTCGCGCGATCGTCCATGGCACCTACCAGCACTGAGGGCGTCCCGGAGACCGGGACAGGGTGGGACGTCCTCGGGCCGCCGTACGTCGCACGCACCCTGAAGCTGCGCCCTGACGCCGAGGGTGAGGTGGTCGCCACTCTGGTGCACCGACCGGCCGACGGGCCGTCCACCGGCAAGGCGGTCCTGCACGTCCACGGCTTCGCGGACTACTTCTTCCAGACCACCGCGGCGGACTTCTGGTGCGACCGCGGGTACGACTTCTACGCCCTGGACCTGCGCAAGTACGGTCGCTCGATCCGCCCGCACCAGACCCCGAACTTCACCTCGGACCTGTCGGCCTACCACGAGGAGCTCGACCAGGCCTACGAGGCGATCAGTGCCAACTACGACCACATCGTGCTCTCGGCGCACTCCACCGGCGGGCTGACCGTGCCGATCTGGGCCTCGGACCGTCGCCTGAGGATCGCCGGGATGGTGCTGAACGCGCCGTGGCTCGACATGCAGGGCGACCCGATCCTGCGGCGGGTCGCGATGCCGGTGATCGGCCAGATCGGATCACGTCGGCCGCAGCTCGAGATCCCACGCAAGGTCAGTGGCATCTACGGCCGTTCGATCCACCGGGACCACGAGGGCGAGTGGGACTTCAACCTGGCCTGGAAGCCCCTGCACTCGTGGCCGGTCTACGCGGGCTGGGTCCATGCCATCAAGGAGGGGCACGCGCGGATCGCCGCGGGTCTCGACGTACCGGCACCGGTGCTGGTGCTGTCCTCGACACGGACCTCGCGTCCTACCTCGATCAGTGACCCGGCGGTCTTCAGCACCGACATCGTGCTGGACGTCGAACAGATCCGGCGCCGAGCCCCCCTGCTCGGACGCCACGTGACGCTGGCGCAGATCGAAGGAGCGATGCACGACGTGACACTGTCGCGCGCTCCGATCCGGAAACTCGTCTTCGACGAGGTGGCGGTCTTTCTTTCCGCGTACGTCGATGGCTAACGTCAGGGTCATGAACCCTGTCACCGGACTCGCTCTCGGACGCATCGCCATCGGCGTCGGCGCCCTCACCTCCCCCTCGCTGGCCACCACGCTGTTCCGGCTCGACGGGCCCAACAACCCGCAGCTGCCGTACATGACCCGCATGTTCGCCTCGCGCGAGATCGCGATCGGTGCGATCACCCTGGCGTCGCGGGGGTCCGCGCGCCGCAACCTGGTCGCGCTGGGCATCGCCATCGACGGAGCGGACGCCTTCGCCGGGTTCGACGCGATGAGGTCCGGCGCGGTGGACCAGCGCACCGGCTTCGGCCTGGTGGCACCCGCGATCGGTGCGATGATCGCCGGAGCGATCGGACTCACCTCGAAGGGCTGAGGGATGACGATCTCGGTCAACGACTGCGTCGCGGCGATCACCTCCCACACCCGTGGACTGGCGGCGGCAGCCGACGACAACCTCACAGCACGCATCGAGCACTGCCCGGACTGGTCGATGGGCGACCTGGTGTGGCACCTCTCGTCGGTGCACTGGTTCTGGAACGAGATCGCCACCAGGCTCCCGCTCACCGAGCCCGATGACCTGGTCCGCCCGAAACGCCCCGCCGAGGCGGAGCTGATCCCGACCCTGCTCTCCGGTGTCGAGGTACTCGCCGACACGCTGCGCCGCGCCGATCAGCAGGCGCCCTGCTGGACGTGGGGCCGAGATCAGAACGTCTGGTTCATCACCCGTCACCAGGTGCAGGAGGCCGCGGTACATCACTGGGACGCGGTCAACGCGTCCCACGGCCAGGACTGGGCGATGGACCACGTGATGGCGACGGACGCGATCGAGGAGTTCCTGACCCACTCGATCGGGAACCCGCGCTGGCCGGTGTCTGATGCCGCACCGCTCGGTGCGACCTTCAACCTGCCGGGGACCGCCTTCGCTGTCGCTGACGGTGTCCTCCCCGGCACCCTGGACCGCAGCACCGCTGTCGTCGCGCCACCCGGCGACCCAGGTTCCGTACTCCTGTGGCTCTACCGGCGGGTGCCGGACGAGGCGGTGATCCCGAGCACGGTGGACGCCGGACTGGTCGCAAGATTCCGTGCGTTCACCTTCACCGACTAGGTCACCGCGTCTCGGCATTGCTCCTGGGAGAGAGCGTGCCGAAATCGACGACCGCGCGTCAGACGAAGAACGACACCAGCGCGACGACCCCGACCAGGACGATCACGCCGCGAAGCAACGGCGCAGGCAGTTTCCGCCCGACCGTGGACCCGATCTGTCCGCCGATGGTCGCACCGACCGCGAGCAGCAGCACGATGAGCCAGTCGATCCGCCCTGAGAAGGCGAACACGACCGCGGCGGTGGCGTTCGCACACGGCACGACGACGTTCTTCAGGGCGTTCTGCCGCTGGAGCGTGTCGTCGAGGCCGACACCGAAGATCCCTAGCACGATCACGCCCTGGGCCGCACCGAAGTAGCCGCCGTACACCCCCGCGGCACTCACTGCTGGCGCGACCCACCCGGACCCGTGCGAGGGACGATCTCGATCGCCTGCCCGTGCCTCCAGCCGCGCCGTCAGCCGTGGGCCCAGCAGGACCAAGGTCACGCCCACGAGGATGAGCACCGGGACGATCGCCCGGAACGCCGAGGACGGCAGGACGAGCAGGAGCAGTGCGCCGATCACCGCGCCGAGCGCCGAGGCGACCCCGAACCTGATGATGCGCGATCGCTGGCCCGCGAGTTCGGCGCGGTATCCCCAGGCTCCGGACAGCGAACCCGGCACGAGGCCGAGCGTGTTCGAGACGTTGGCCGTCACCGGGGGTACGCCGAACGCCAGCAGGGTCGGGAACGTGATCAGCGTTCCCGACCCCACCACGGTGTTGATCGTCCCGGCCGCGACCCCGGCGAGCAGGATCACAGCGCACTCGACGAAGCTCACTGAGCGGGAGGCTCCTGGCCAGGCGGCTGCGAAGCCGGAGGATCGACCACCGGCGGATCACCGGCAGCCGACTCCTGGGCTTCCTTCAGGGCAGCCTCGACGCTCTCGTGGGCACTGGCCAGCGCGCCACTGCCACCCACCTCGATCCGCTCGGCCGATCCCATGTCCACCCGGGCACGCCCGCCCTCGGCGTGCTGCGGGATGCCGGCCACCTCGTGGATCGAGGAACCCAGGCCTTCGAGCGCCTTGGTGATCTCGGACGGGATCACCCACACCTTGTTGGCGTCTCCCTCGGCGATCCGCGGCAGCATCTGCAGGTACTGGTAGGCCAGCAGAGCCTGGTCGGGCTGGCCGTCGTGGATGGACTGGAAGACCGTCAGGATGGCCTGCCCCTCGCCCTGGGCGCGCAGGATCGCGGATTCGCGCTCACCCTGGGCCTGCAGGATGAGTGCTTCCCGGGAACCCTCGGCGTTCAGGATCGCGGACTGCTTGTTGCCCTCGGCCGTGAGGATCGCGGACTGCCGCTGACCCTCCGCAGTCAGGATGATCGCGCGCTTGTCACGATCCGCACGCATCTGCTTCTCCATCGCGTCCTTGATGGACGGCGGCGGGTCGATGCTCTTGATCTCCACCCGTCCGACACGGACGCCCCAGCGGCCGGTCGCCTCGTCGAGGACCACGGACAGTCCCCGGTTGATCTCTTCGCGGGAGGTCAGCGACTGCTCGAGGGTCATGCCACCTACGACGTTGCGGAGCGTGGTCATCGTGAGCTGCTCGATCGCCGCGATGTAGTTCGCGATCTCGTACGTGGCTGCCACCGGATCGGTCACCTGGAAGTAGATGACGGTGTCGATCGCGACGACGAGGTTGTCCTCGGTGATCACCGGCGCCGGCGGGAAGCTGACCACCTGCTCGCGCATGTCGATCACGTACCGCACCCGGTCGATGAACGGCGTCACGACGTTCAGCCCCGGCTGGAGCGTGGCCTTGTACTTGCCGAACCGTTCGACGATCCCTGCGCGTGCCTGCGGCACGATCCGGATCGTCCGGGCGAGCACGAGGATCACGAACAGCGCGAGGACGGCGAAGAACACGATCAGGAACGTGGTCATCAGGATTCCTTCTGTTGGATGCGGAGCACGTACGCGGTGGCGCCCTTGATGGACACCACGTCAACCTGGACGCCGGCCTCGATCTGGTCGTCCTCGTCGAACGGTTGCGCCGTCCAGACGTCCCCGCCGATCCGCACCCGGCCCGGCACGGCGTGGCTCAACGGTTCGAGCACGAGGGCCCGTTTGCCGATCAGCGCCTGGGCGCCGGTCATCAGCGTCGGCCCGGCGTGCAGGCGACGGATCATCGGCGGACGCACCAATGCGAGCAGGGCGACCGCTACCGCCAGTCCGATGACGATCTGGAACGAGACCGAGGCACCCATGAACGCGGCGATCATCGAGACGAGCGCGCCGCCGGCGAGCATGGCCAGGACCAGGCCGGTGCTCAGCATCTCCAGGGCACCGAGAGCCACCGCGATACCCAACCACAGCAAACCCAGGTTCATGATCAGACCCTAGCGGTGACGCGTGCGGCGGCGCGCGGAGTACCGCCCGTCCTCGAAGCCGAGCTGCAGCGACATCCCGAACGTGGTCGACAGGTTCTCGGCCGTCATGACCGAGCCGAGCGGTCCGGCCGTGACCACCTGTCCGGCCCGGAGCATCAGGACGTGGGTGAATCCGGGAGGCACTTCCTCCACGTGGTGGGAGACCAGCACGATCGCCGGAGACAGCGAGTCGGTCGCCAGCACGCTCATCGTCGAGACCAGGTCCTCGCGCCCGCCGAGGTCGAGCCCGGCCGCCGGCTCATCGAGGATCAGCACCTCGGGATCGGTCATCAATGCGCGCGCGATCTGGACGCGCTTGCGCTCGCCCTCGCTCAGCGTGCCGAACGTCCGGTCGAGCAACCGGCCCGCACCGACCTCGACCAGCAGCTCCCGGGCCCGTTCGTGGTCGAGCTCCTCATAGGCCTCGCGCCACCGCCCGATCACCCCGTACGACGCGGACACGACGACGTCGCGGACGAGCTCGTGTCGCGGGATCCGCTCGGCGATCGCGGCACTGGTGTACCCGATCCGGGGACGCAGCTCGAAGACGTCGACCTCGCCGAGTACCTCGCCGAGGATGCCGGCGCGCCCCTCGGTCGGGTGGATCTGTGCCGAGCAGAGCTGGACCAGCGTGGTCTTGCCGGCGCCGTTCGCGCCCAGGATCACCCAGCGGTCGCCTTCGTCCACCCTCCAGCTGATGCGGTCCAGCAGGACGGCCTGCCCCCGGCGGACGGTGACGTCGACCAGTTCGAGAACGGAGTTCATGGTGGGGCAAACCTAGCGTGACTACCCTCGTGCCCGTGCCGGTCCCACCCAGTTCCCTGCCCCGGAGTGCGTCGCTGGCCCTGTGGCTCGGCGCCTGTCTGCGCGGTCTCCTGGGTCCTGACGACTTCGCGACCGCGGTGCGCCACGACGACCCGCAGCACCTCGTGGTCGGCTGGCCCGGCACCGACGGAGCTCCCTTCGCGCTCGACCTGCTGCCGGGCAAGGTCGCGGCCCTGGGCACCTGGCAGCTCCTCCTCGCGCTGCCCGTCCCCGGCGACCCGCTCGGCCTCAAGGGCCCGCCGGCGTTCAACGCCGACGCCCTGGACGCGGGTGAAGCCGTCGTCCTCCTTGCGCCGACGCAGTCCTGGGGCCTGGTCCCGACCACTGATGCCCGGACGGTGCTGTGGCGGGTCCAGCCGGCCGATGCCGCTCCGGTCCTCGATCCGGCCGAGGCCGCGCGAACCCTGCGCCAGGTGCTCCTGGAGGTGACCGCCGAGCTGGCCCGTCTCGACGTGGCGAGCTGGCAGCCGGAGATCCCCGACCTGCTCCTCAACCTCCGCCATCGGCCGGGCCTGGCCCTTCCGCCGGGTACCTCGGCGGAGAGCGTCGACGTCCTGGAACGAGCGGTGCTCTGTGCCGAGATCGTCGAGCTCGCGCTGCTCGACGACAGCGGTGCCGTCACGGCGTACGAGATCCAGGCGCGCCGCGGTTGTCTCGGCGAGCTCGACCGGGCGGCCCGTCGCGCGATCGTGGCCGCCTGCTCCGCTAGCCTCGGACCGACATGAGCGACCCGTACGGCGCCGACGAGCTGCCCAAGACCCTGCTGATCACCCTCACGGGCAAGGACCGTCCGGGGGTCACCTCGAGCGTGTTCACCATGCTCGCCCGCTTCAGCGTCGAGGTCATCGACATCGAGCAGATCGTCCTGCGGGGGCGGCTGATCCTCGGCCTGCTGGTCAGCGCGCCACGCGACTGGAAGCCCCTGCGTGATGCGATCGAGAAGGTCGCCCACGAGCTTGAGATGACCGTCGAGCTCGAACGTGGTGCCGGCGACAACCGGCCTCGACCGGAAGGACGCAGCCACGTCACCGTCCTCGGTACGCCGTTGCGCTCGGCCGCCGTGGCGGCGATCGCCGGCCGGATCGCCGACGTCGGAGCGAACATCGACCGGATCGAGCGGATGGCCCGCTACCCGGTCACTGCGATCAACCTGCACGTCTCTGGTACCGACCCGGAGAAGCTGCGCGCGATCCTGGCGACCGAGGCCGCCCACCAGGGCGTCGACGTCGCGGTCCAGTCCGCCGACCTGCTGCGCCGCGGGATGCGCCTGATCGTGATGGACGTCGACTCCACCCTGATCCAGGGCGAGGTGATCGAGATGCTCGCCGCCCACGCCGGCTGCGAGGACGAGGTGGCCCGGGTGACGGACGCCGCGATGCGCGGCGACCTGGACTTCACCGAGAGCCTGACCGCCCGGGTCGCGCTCCTCGCCGGCCTCGACGCCTCCGCCCTCGACCGGGTCTACGAGGACCTGGTCCTGGCCCCGGGAGCCCGCACCACCATCCGGACCCTCAAGCGCCTCGGCTACCGGTTCGCCATCGTCTCCGGCGGCTTCTCCCAGATCACCGACCGGCTGGCCGCCGAACTCGGGATCGACTACGCCGCCGCCAACGAGCTCGAGATCCTGGACGGCAGGCTCACCGGCAGGGTGCTCGGTGAGGTGGTCGACCGTGCCGGCAAGGCCCGCGCGCTGCGACGGTTCGCCGCCGAGGTCGGGATCACCGAGGCGGCGACGATCGCCATCGGCGACGGGGCCAACGACCTGGACATGCTCAGCGCCGCCGGCCTCGGCATCGCGTTCAATGCCAAGCCGCTGGTCCGCGAGGCCGCCGACACGTCGGTCAACGTGCCCTACCTGGACACAGTGATGTACCTGCTCGGCATCAGTCGCGAGGAGATCGAGGCCGCCGACGCCGCCGCGGGGATCATCACCCCGGCTCCCCCGCTCACCTGAGCCGGCTCAGCCGCGTGGAACGTGGAACGCGTGGATCCGGGCTCCGGCGATGTCGAGGTCGGCCCAGCCACCCGTGACGTCGAGCACGCAGATCGCCGAGGTCGGGAAGCCCTCGCTGACCCGCGCGAAGACCTCGGGATCCGCGGTGCCGTCGTCGAGCAGGTGCACCAGGTAGGCCATCGTCGGGTTGTGTCCGACCACCATCACGGTCCCGGCCTCGGCCGGAGCCGTCCGGATGATCTCCAGGGCGCCGTCGGTACCTGCCGAGTACAGCGCCCGGTCGAAGGTCGGTACGACATCCAGGCCACTGCCGGCGGCGAAGCCGTCCCAGGTCCCGCGGGTCCGGGCTGCCGAGGAGACCACGACATGGTCCGGCAGGTAGCCCTCGGCGACGGCCCAGCGACCGGCAGCGAGCGCATCACGCTCACCGCGCGCCGCCAGCACGCGGTCGTGGTCGCTGGCCGCGAACTGCTCCGCCTTCGAGTGCCGCATCACGATCAACCGGGTCATTCAGATACCTCCGCGAGTCCGTACCAGGCGACGATCCCACCGGCGGTGAGCAGCGCGGCACAGAGCAGCTGTCCGGACTTGAAGCCGTGGGTCAGCGCGACCGGGTTGCGGTAGTCGTCGCCACTCAGCCCCACGACCGCAGGCAGCGCAGCCACGGCGAGCAACGAGCCTGCCCGGGCCACGGCGTTGTTGATCCCGCTCGCCACTCCTGCGTGCCGATCGGGCGCCGCAGCCAGCACCGCCGTGGTCAGCGGCGAGACCAGCATCGTCAGGCCGACGGCGAACAGCAGCATGCCCGGGAACACGTGCAACCCGTACGACGCGTGCCGGCCGACGAACGCAAGCAGCACGACTCCGGCGGCGCAGACCAGGGGCCCCACACTCATCGGGATCCGCGGGCCGGTACGCGCCGCGATCGTCGCGGCTCTCGAGGAGAACAGCAGCATCACGACGGTGAGCGGCAAGGTCGAGAGTCCTGCGCCGAGCGCCGAGTAGCCGCCGGTGACCTGGAGCTGAAGGACGAGGAGGAAGAGCACAGTGCCGAGCGCGCCGTACACGAGGAAGGTCATCAGGTTCGCCGCCGTAAACACCCGCGACACGAACAGCTCGGCGGGGGCCATCGCTCCGGGTCGTCGTTCGAGCAGGACGAACGCGACCATGCCGGCGAGGGTCACGACGGACGCCAGCACGATCACCGGAGTCGACAGGCTGCGCCAGGACGTCAGCAGGAAGGTGAGCAGGCCGAGGGTCGATGTGCCCACGATCGCGCCAGGGACGTCGAACGGTGCGACCTCCTCCTCGTCACGCGATTCGGGGACGAAACGACCCAGCACCAGCACGGCGATGCACAGCGGGACGTTGATCGCGAAGATCCACCGCCAGCCTCCGTGCTCGACGAGGAAGCCCCCGACGAAGGGCCCGATGGCCGTTGTGACACCGGCGAAACCGGCCCAGCGGCCGATCGCCGCCGGACGGTCCTCAGGGCGGAAGCTGGACTGGATCAGCGCCAGGCCACCCGGTACGAGCAACGCGGCGGCGACGCCTTGGAGTACCCGGCAGGCGATCAGCTGGAGCGGGGACTGGGCGAAGGCACACAGCACGCTGAACACACCGAAGCCGGCGACGCCCACCAGATAGATGCGCTTGCGGCCGTGCCGATCGCCCAGGGAGCTGCCGACCAGGATCAACGAGGCCAGCGCCAGCAGGTACCCGTTGAGCACCCACTGGATGTCGGCCAGGCCGGCGTGCAGGTCGTCACCGATCGTGCGCGCGGCAATGTTGACGACGGTGCCGTCGAGCATCGCGATCCCGGATCCGATGATCACGGTTGCCAGCGTGAGCCGGCCACGGTGCGAGCGGAGTTCGATCACCCCGGCACGCTACCGGTCAGGCCCCCATCGCGTGGTAGCCGCCGTCGACGTGGATGATCTCGCCGGTCGTCGCCGGGAAGAAGTCGGAGAGCAGCGCGACGACAGCCCGGGCGGTCGGCTCCTGATCGGTGTTGTCCCAGCCGAGCGGTGAGCGTGAGTCCCAATTCGCCTCGAGCTCGTCGAAGCCCGGGATCGCCTTGGCAGCCAGCGTGCGCAGCGGTCCGGCGCTGACCAGGTTGACCCGGACCCCCCGCGGTCCGAGGTCGCGGGCCAGGTAGCGCGAGCAGGACTCCAGGCCGGCCTTCGCGACCCCCATCCAGTCGTACGCCGGCCAGGCCACGGTCGCGTCGAACGTCAGACCGACCACGGAGCCTCCCGAGGACATCAGGGGCAGGCAGGCGTTGGTCAGCGAGGCGAGCGAGTACGCCGACACCTGGACCGCCTGGGCCACGTCGGGCCACGGGCCGCTGAGGAACTTGCCGCCCAGCAGGGTCTCCGGGTTGCCGTAGGCGATCGAGTGCACCACGCCGTCGATGCTGTCGACGTGCTCGCCGATCAGCTCGGGCAACCGCGCGAGGTGATCGTCATCGGTCACGTCGAGCTCGAGGACCGGCGCCTCGGCCGGCAGCCGTCCGGCGATGCGCCGGGTGATGCCGAGCGCGCGGCCGAAGTTGGAGATCAGCACCGTCGCGCCCTGTTCCTGGGCGACCCGGGCGACCGAGAAGCCGATCGAGGAGTCCATCGTCACGCCTGCAACGAGGATCTTCTTGCCGTCGAGAATGCCTGTCATCAGTGCCCCATTCCGAGTCCGCCGTCGACCGGGATCACGGCCCCGGTCACGTAGCCTGCCGCGTCCGACGCCAGCCAGGTGACGGCGTCGGCGATCTCCGTCGT
>NZ_JAOPXI010000057.1 GCF_025965215.1 Marmoricola sp. | reverse complement strand
GCTCGTGCCTTCGACGCGCTCGAGCAGACCGACGTCTGCCTGTCCGCCGGCGGCGACATGGTCTGCCGCACCCGGATGCCGGACTCACCCGGATGGCCCATCGGCATTGAGAACCCGATCGACCCGAGCCAGATCCTCGCCGTCGTGACGATCAGGGACGGAGCCGTGGCAACCTCCGGCCTGGCCCGTCGCGGTGCCCACATCATCGATCCGCGGACGGCGCAGGTGCCGACCGACCTGGCCTCGGCGACCGTGATCGGGCCGGACCTGACATGGGCCGACATCGACGCCACGACCGCCTTCGTCCTCGGCTCGCAGGCCCCGGCCTGGTTGGCTGGCCGACCCGGACGGACCGGCCTCCTCGTCCGCAGTGACGGTTCGACCGAGATCTTCGGTCAGGGCGAGGTGAGCGCGTCGACCAGCAGCGGGCCGACGAGTTCGGGTGCCTCCACCTGCGGATAGTGCCCGACCGGATCCGGACCGTCCAGGACAGTCACCGCGGCACCGGGCACCACCTCGCGGATCCTCGGCAGCACGTGCGCTCCGCTCACCGGGTCGGTCGGCCCCCAGATGAAGTGCTGCGGCCCGCCGAAATCACGCACGGACGCGAGCCAGCGCCCCGCATGGACGCGGCGTTCGTCGATGTAGCGCAGCAGCCGTGGTGCCACCCTGATGCCGTCGCGGGCTGTCAATGCGAGCCACATCTCGTGGACCTCGGTGTCGCTGACCTCGCGGCCCAGCACTTCGCGCAACGACGTACGGAAACGCGATTCGTTCATCGCGCGCGCCGCGAGCGGGCCAAGACGTCCGTGCAGGAGCTTCTGACCCCGCGTCGGGCGATGAAGGTCGGGAAACAGTCCACCGTTCAGCCAGGTCATCGAGGAGATCCGCGCGGGGTTGCGGGCCAGGAGCTCCTGGGCGACCGAGACGCCGTAGTCGTGGGCAACCAACGCCGTGCGGGTGATTCCGGCATCGCTCCAGACCGCCTCGACGATGTCGGCCTGGTCGACGAGGCGGTAGTCGTGGGGGTGTGGCTTGTCGCTGTCGCCGAAGCCGAGGAAGTCGAGCATGGTGACCCGGAAACCGGCGTCGGTGAGGAATCCGAGGACGGGTGCCCAGTCGTGCGACGACGTCGGGAACCCGTGCAGCAGGGTCACCGGCGCTCCTGCGGGAGGCCCGTCGGTCCGGACGAAGATCTCGTGCGCGACGCCACCCGGGCGTACCCGTGCTCCACCGGAGAGCCAGGACTCGCGGGACGTGCTCATCGTGATCCGTCGCTCACGACGCCGAGGCTACGGTCTCGACGCCCTGGTCGCCTAGGACCCTGGGTCACTCCTTGCCACAATGTCGCGGGCGACCCTTTCCGTGGTGCGGACTCCGGACGCCTGCTTCGTCGCCCTGCCTGAGTACGGATTCGATCCGCACTACGTCGAGGTCGAGGCGGAGGGGACCGGGCCCGTGCGGATGCACTACCTCGACGAAGGTCCGGCCGACGGCCCGGTGGCCCTGCTGCTGCACGGCCAGCCGACATGGTCCTACCTGTACCGCACGGTGGTGCCGGTCCTGGTCGACCACGGAATCCGGGTGATCGCACCCGACAACATCGGCTTCGGCCGCTCCGACAAGCCGACCAACCCGACCGACTACACCTTCGGCCGCCACATCGAATGGATGCGAAGCCTGGTCGTAGGACTCGATCTTCGCGAGATCACCTTGGTCGCCCAGGACTGGGGAGGGCCGATCGGCTTCAGCGTCCTGGCGGCCGACCCGGACCGATTCGCTCGGGTCGTCGCGGCGAACACGATCCTGCACACCGCCGATCCGGCGCTGGCCGATCGCCTCACCTGGGCGCTGCACGGCGACGGAGAGTCGCGGGTGGTCCTTGAGGAGGCGTTCGTGGATTACCTGCTCTACACCCAGCGTGCTCCCGAGCTGCGGGCCAGCGATTTCGTCGGGGCAGCCACGACCGGTCCGCTCTCGCCCGCGGTGCTCGCGGCGTACGACGCGCCGTTCCCGGATGCGTCCTGCACGGCCGGCCTGCGGCAGATGACCGCGCTGCTGCCCTTGACCCGCAACGACGTCGGGGCGCGGATCGGCCGGCGGACGATGCGCGCGCTCGAGGCTTTCGATCGCCCGTTCGTCACGGCCTACTCCGACGGCGATCCGGCGACCCGCGGCTGGGAGACGGTGTTCCGCGAGCGGGTGCCCGGCGCGCAGGGGCAGGAGCACGTGACGATCAGCGGAGCCGGACACTTCCTCCAGGAGGACGCCGGACCGCGCCTGGGGCAAGTCATCGCGAAGGTGATGGCGACGACCTGAACCAGCTCGACCGGCGTCGTCACCCGAGTCGCGAACGCCCGTCGTCGAGCGCGGCCATGCAGCCCGCCCACATCCCGGCGATCACGTCCGCCACGGGCAGGACCTCGTCGATCCGGGCCGACACCTGCCCGGTGTTGGCGACGCTGGCGTCCATCTCGCCGCCGAAGTAGAGGTCGGTGATCCGCTCCAGGAGATTGACACCGGCCGCGGCGTCCACCGTCTCGGTGAGCTGGTTGCGCAGAACCCGCATCGTCGGGTTGCCGGGCACGCTGAGCAGCACTGTGCCGGAGTCGTCTGCCGCCGTGATCGCGTCCTTGAAGTGCTGGTGGACGACGGCCTCGGTGGTCGCCAGCATCCGGGTGCCCATCTGGACTCCCTCTGCGCCGAGGACGAACGCAGCTGCCATCGAGGTCGCGTCGCAGATCCCGCCGGCCGCGATGATCGGGAGATCGATCTGTCCGGCGATCAGCGGAAGCAGCACCATGGTCGAGGCACCGAGTGCTCCCTTGAAGCCACCGCCTTCGACGCCTTCGACGACCAGGCCGTCGACGCCCGCGTCGACGGCCTTCTGCGCCGCCCGCAAGGAGCCGACCACGTGGAACACGGTCATGCCGGCGTCGTGGAGACGGTCGGTGAACAGCGCGGGGTCGCCCGCAGACGTGGCGACGTAGGTGATGCCTGCCTCGGCGATCACCTCGACGATCGAGGGATCCTTCTTCCAGCCCTGGATCATCAGGTTGGCGCCCACCGGCGCACTGGTCAGGTCCCGGACCCGGGCTAGGTCGTCGCGCCCCTGGGGCGAGAGCGTCTCGATGACACCCATCCCGCCCGCCTCCGAGACCGCCACGGCGAGAGCGGCGTTGGCGATGAAGGTCATCGGCGCCTGGACGATCGGGATCCGGATACCGAGGAGGTCCTGCACACGGTTGGTCACCGCACAGGGGTACCACGGATGCACCCGGGCGCGCCTGTAGTCTCGCGCGCATGCCAACGCCCGTGCTCGTAGGTATCGCGCAACACTCCGAGCAGCTGGGCGATCCGGGCTATGAGGGGCTCGTACCGGTCGCCATGGCGCAGCGTGCTGCCACCCTGGCGCTGGCCGACGCCGGGGTCCCTGCCGATCGGGTCGATGTGCTGGCCTGCACGCGGCAGTTCGACGCATCGGTGCCTGGATTCCCCACGGTCCTGGGCGGCCCTGACAACTTCCCGCGCGCGCTGGCCCACCGTCTCGGTGCGGACCCGGCTCGCTGCATCTACGCCGTCGCCGGGGGCCAGAGCCCGCAGCAGCTCGTCACCGAGCTCGCGGGCGCCGTGGCCGATGGTTCGGCACGCATCGCGATGGTGGTCGCCGCCGAGGCGATCTCCACGGTGCTCGCCCTGGCCGCCCGGCCCGACCGGCCCGACCTGACCGAGACCACCGGCGCCACCGACGAGGACCGCGGCGTCGGGTTGACGGGCATCCTGGCCAGCGCCCAGGTGGCGCACCAACTCACCGACGCGCCGACCCAGTACGCCCTGTTCGAGAACGCCCGCCGTGCCCGGCTCGGGATGAGCCGTGCCGACCAGATGGCCGACATCGGCCGCTGGTTCGCCCCGTTCACCGCTGTCGCCGCCGCCAATCCGCACGCAGTTGTGCGAGATCGAGCCAGCACTGGCGACCTGACCGGCGTCACCGAATCGAACCGCCTCATCGTCGATCCGTATCCCAAGGCCGTCGTGGCACGCGAGAAGGTGAACCAGTCCGCCGCCGTGGTGATCACCTCCGACGAGGTCGCGGCCGAGTTGGGCATCCCGCGCTCGCAGTGGGTGTATCTCACCGGGCACAGCGACCTGCGCGACCGCGAGCTCCTACGCCGCCCCGAGCTGAGTCGTTCGGCACCGGCGATCGCTGCGGTCAACGCGGCCCTGGCCATGGCCGGACTGGACCTGGACGCGGTCACGGCCTTCGACCTCTACAGCTGCTTCCCGATCGCGGTCAGCATCGTTGCCGAGGAGCTGGGGTTGGCTCCCGACGACCCGCGCGGGCTGACCCTCACCGGAGGGTTGCCGTTCTTCGGTGGACCCGGCAACGGGTACTCCCTGCACGCGATCGTCGAGGCCGCCGACCGGTGCCGTCGCGATCCGGGTGCCCGCGTGCTGGTGGGTGCCAACGGAGGGATGCTCAGCAAGTATTCGGTCGGCATCTATTCGTCTCAGGCTGCACCGTGGCAACGCGGACACGACGCGGCGCTGCAGGCGGAACTCGACGCCGTACCTGACGTCCCGGTCGCGCTTGCTCCGTCCGGGCCGGCGACGATCGAGACCTGGACCGTCAACTTCGAGGGCGTGGCACCCCGTGCGGTCATCATCGGACGGACAGCGACCGGTGCGCGGTTCGTCGCCAACGACTTCACCGAGGACGACGAGGTCCGTGCCCTCGTGCTGGGCGAGAACGGCCCTGGCGCCGCCGTGTTCGTGAGGGCGTTGCCCGAGGGTAATCGCGTCACCCTCACCCAGCAGCGCATGGACGCCCTGGCTCCGCTCCCTGCGCCGGGCCTGCGGACGCGGTACGACTTCGTCCAGGTCGCGGTCCTGGACGGCGTCCTCGAGGTCACCGTGACAGGCAGCGACGGCCGGCAGCCACTGCCCGACGCGGCGCACTTCGAGCTCGCCTCCGTCTTCGACGCGTTCGAGGCCGACCCGGTGCTGCGGGTGGCCATCCTCTCCGGCGCCGCAGGACTCTGGTCGGATCCGGTCACGCTTCCCGCGTTCGAGCTTGCTCATGTCTTCCCGCCCAGCGGGAAGGCCGGGCTGACGGCCCGTGCCCTGACCAAGCCCGTGATCGCCGCCGTCACCGGTGACGTCCTCGGTACGGCGTTCGAAGCTGTGCTCGCCTGCCACCTCGTCGTCGCCGAGGAGCAAGCCCTGCTGGGCCTGCCGCAGCCCCGGTCCGGGATCATCGCAGCCGACGGAGGCCTGGTGCGGTTGCCGGCCCGCGTGCCGGCGGCCGTGGCCAACCGGATGGTGCTCACCGGCCAGCCGATCCGGGCCGCAGACGCAGAGCGCTGGGGGCTGGTCAACGAGGTCGTCGCGACCGGGGAGGCGCTGGGGGCTGCCCGCCGACTGGCGGCTGACATCCTCGTTTGCTCCCCGGCTGCGATCAGCCGCACGCTGGCGTTGATGGCAGACCTGGCGGGCTCCGGTCACCTCGCAGCGGATGCCCTCGATGCTCTGCTGGTCACCGGCGATGCCGCCGAGGCGTACGCCGCGGCGACGGCCGGGCGCGCGCCGCGCTGGAGCGGCACCTGATCTTCCGGTGAGACCCGAGACCGCCGGGTCAACAGAAGTGGATGAAACTGCCGCTCAGGACATCGATGTTGTCGAAGACCGGGATGGCGATGTCCAGGTGTGGATCCGCGACGCAGGAGAACGAGCCGCCACTCACCGTGGTGAGGTTGGTCTCGTTCAGGCACACGATGCAGTACTGCACGAACAACAGCTTGTTCTGCGCCTCGATCCCGCTGCTGTTGCTGTCGGTGTGGTAGTGCACGAACGCGTCGCTGTCACCCTCGTTGAAGTACTTCACGTCCCCGCTGATCAGCGTGTTGTCCGTGTCGAAGTAGGCGTACGCCCGGCCCGCCGTACAGGCGGTGCAGCCGTCGCCCTGGTAGCCGGCGCCCACGGCCACCTTGCCGAACTCGAGGTCGTCGATGGTGATCCGCTGCTTGTGGTTGGACCCGTTGAGACACGTAGCCGGGTCCGACTCGTTGAAGCAGTAGGTGCCGTCCAACCTGAACCGGTTGGGCCACTGGACACCGCTGAGGTCCGTCGGCGTCAGCGAGAAGTCGAAGAGCGCCGGCGGCATGTTGTAGGTGTCGCCTCCGGTGGTGGTCAAGGTGTTCGCGGGGACGAAGCCGGGCTTGCAGGCCTTGTTCGTGCTCGAGAAGCAGACCTGGACGTCCGGCGCGATGTTCTGCAGATCGGCGTCGATGTAGCCGCCGGCCAGATCGGTCTTCAGGGTGATCGAGTTGATCTGCGTGTTGGTGGTCGCGCGGTAGTGCACGCTGGTCTTGTTCGACGTGTCGAAATCGACCGTTGCGGGCGTGGGGTTGGAGATCGTCCCCCTCAGGAACTTGGCATCAGCCGCCACATACGCGAAGTCAAGCGGCGAGGAACCGATGTCGTACTGGAGGTGGAACGGCGAGGCAGTCGTGCTGACCGTGGCGCTGCCGACCTGCAACAGGTTCGCCGCGATGTGCTGCCCCTCGACGTACTCCACCGTCTGCTGGCTGGCCGCGAGGCTGGCCTTGGTGCCACCCCACGCCTGCGCGTAGACCCGGCCGATGTGGTCGCCGTGAGCGTCGAAGACGACGTTGCCGGTGGTCGCCGGCAACGTCACCGTCAGGTGGCTCGGCAGCTGGTCGATCTCCGCCTCGAAGTTGGGCATCCCGGTGGGTGCCGGCAGCCCCGTTCCGTTGGCAGTGATCTTGTCGATGACCGAGCCGTGGCTGTCGTAGTCGACGACGTTCGACCCGCCGACTCCGGGCTTCATCGAGAACGTCAGGTTCGCCGGCAGTTTGTCGATCGTGCCGTCGAACGTCAGGCCGCTCAGGTTGCCGTGGACGGTGAGCACCTGCGGAGTCGCGGTCTGCATCGAGGCGATCACCGGGTTGGCCTGGAAGCTCAGTCCCTCGAGGCCGCTGATCCGGACGAACGCCCGGTACAGGCTCGAGGTGTCCTCGTACGACGCCGCCGACCCGGAGATGGTGGGGGCGTCGCTTCCGTCGCTGGCCAGCAGGCTCAGGGCGCCCAGGGGAGCGCTGGCACTGGCGGTGACGCCGCCGTTGGACTGTGCCACGTTGACGGTCTCGGAGGCAGGCAGGTTGTCCAGGGTCGCGTCGAGTCGGGTGGCCCGTGCGAAGAAGGGAGTCGGACGGGTCGCGTGGACCTTGATCTCGTCGATCCCGGTGCCGTGGCCGTTGAAGGTGAGCAGACCGTTGTCGAGGTCGACGCCGACCGTCGTGTCGGCCGGCAGGTTCGACAGGGAGCCGTCGAGGTGCAGGCCGCTGGTGTCGTCCTGGGCGGTGAACGGGAAGAGCGCCGGCGCGGTCCCGAAGACAAGTTCACCTCCGTACGGCGCGGACTGGTTGATCGACACCGACTTCAGGTTCGAGAGCTGCACTCCGGCGGTGAACGCCGTGCTCGAGCTGCGGTGATACCGAGCGAACGGAGTCGTTGCGGGGTCGAGCGCGTCGGCGGTCGTTCCCTGGGCGAACCGGGCTTGGACCCGGTCGAACTGTCCACTGGTCGCGCCGACGCTCGTGGTCGCACCGGTCTGGTCGAACCGGATGTGCGCAGGCACTCCCCAGGCATCCAGGGCAGCGTCTGTGGCGATGTTGCCGCTGACGGTGTCGCGATAGGTGCCGTCGAGCTGGGCGATCGAGCCGGAGGCGTCGTAGGTCGTCGTGTCGCTCGCACCGCTGCTCGTGTGGACGACGTCGATGCTCGAGGGCAGCTGGTTGGCGGTCAGGCCGATGTTCTGGACACGTCCTGGCGAGAGCACGTCGACCTTGGCCGTGAGCGTCGTCGGGGGACTCGTGACGATCGCTTCCTGGCGCACCTGCGATGCCCGGATCTCGGTCGTGAAGGCGGCGGGTACAGGGGCGAAGGACGCATTTCCGCGGTAGACGTGGTCGGGGGCATCGGCGTTCGGGCCTGAGAACATCTCCCCGATGGCGGCCAGGGAACTCTGCGGCTGGCTGGTCTTCAGGCTCAGTCCGATGTCTGCCGCGCTTCCCGAGAATCCGAGCACGCTCACGGTGGTGGACCAGTTCTGCGCCGTACCGACTGCCGTGCCGTCCTCGCCGAAGCCGACGTAGGTGTTCGCTGACGCCGGGTCGATCGCAATCACCTCGATGCTGACCCGCCCTGTCACCGGGAACCCGGTCCGCGTGACGTTGAGGGTGATGCCGTTCAGGCTCAGGCTGAGGGTCAGCGTTCCGAGGAAGTCGGTGAACCCGTTGCCGTCCACGTCGAGCAGGGTCGGAACGCCGGCAAGTGCCTTGGTGTAGCGCACGATCGGTGGCCCGGTCGGTGGCAGGTAGGTGGTCTTGTAGACGTACCCGAGCACACTGAGGGCGCAGACGACGTTCGGCAGCTGGTTCACCACCGGCCCGACGACCGGGATGTTGGTCGTGGTGTTGCTCAGGGCTGTCACGATCGGGCAGAGCAGGCCCTGGAGCAACGAGGTCGGCGATCCTGCGAACGCGGCAGCCAGGCCGGCGCCGGACGGACCGGCCACGATGATCGACGCTGCCGATCCCTGGTCGTTCATGGTGGCCTGCGCCGGAGCGGCGAGCGTCACCACGGCCAAGGCGCTGGATGCGGCGATGGCGATCGCGCCGCGACGGAGAGACGTTGTGAACATGGCGCACCCCTCGCTGCCCTGCAGGCAGCAATCCGATTCCCGACAAACGGACGAGGCCAGCGGGACAAGGGGGCGTCGCAGTCCTCTGGAAAAAAAGTACGGCGGCTGTCAAGAGGATCTTTGCCTCGAAAGGTTTCGAAACCCGACACGTCGGACATGGCCATACGATCAAGTCCGTGCCCCCGCGTTCGCCGTTGCCGCCGCGCCACGGCCTGGGCGCCGCGTGGCTCCGGACGCCGGATCGTGATCGTCTCGATCTCCGGCCCTGGCCGACGATGGGCGCCTGGCTGCGGCACCGACTCCCCGAGCACGTCGATGTCGCCGCGATGCTGTCCGCCGGGCGCTTCGTGTACGACGACCTGTCGCCCGTGGTCGAGGGCGACCCCTACACGCCGCATACGTTCGTCTGGTTCCACCGCGACCGCCGCAACGAGCCGGTCGTCCCCGGGGGGATTCCGATCCTGTTCCACGACGATCGTCTGGTCGTCGTGGACAAGCCGCCGTTCCTCGCCACGATTCCACGCGGCCGGCACGTCACGCAGAGTGTGGTGGTCCGGCTGCGTCAGGACCTCGGGCTGCCTGAGCTCTCGCCCTTGCACCGGCTGGACCGGGTCACGTCCGGCGTACTCATGCTGGCCACCGAGCGTCGCTGGCGCGGTGCCTACCAGTCACTCTTCGAACGTGGCGAGGTGCGCAAGACCTATCGTGCGCTCGCACCGTGGCGACCTGACCTGAGCTTCCCGATCACGGTGCGGGACCACCTGCGCAAGGAACGCGGTGTGCACCGGGCCGAGAGGGTGCCGGGTGCCGCGGTCAATGCCGAAACGCTCATCGAGGTCGAGTCGAGGTCCCAGGACCTGGCTGTCTACCGGCTCTCGCCGCGGACCGGCCGGACCCATCAGCTCCGGGTGCACCTCGCCGGTCTGGGCATCCCGATCGTGAACGACCCGCTGTACCCCGATGTCCTGGACGTCGCGGTCGATGACTTCGCCCGACCTCTGCAACTCCTGGCCAGCGAGGTGGACTTCAGCGACCCGGTCACAGGTGAGGCTCGTCACTTCACCAGCCTGCGTTCGCTGCCGTTGGAGGCGCCTGGCTGATTCGGCGCGTAATCGAGTTGACCTCAGTTTCGTCAGTGTGGCGTGGTCCGCTTACTACGCACCGAGCAGCCGGTGCCCAAGGTCATCCCCAGGCACCGCGGTCCGGTCGACCTGGGTGCGCGCAGCATGCGTGTCGGGGTCGCCGTCGCCGCGGTCGGTCTGATCGTCGTCACGTTCGCACTCCTCAGGATCGCGTGATGCGCCAGAACTCCCGGTCCGGGAAGGTGGTCCTCCAACCGCCATCTTCCCGGACCGCGGACCTCGCCAGGGTGCTGCTCGGCGCGATGGCGATCGCTGCGGGTGCGGGCTACGGACTCGGTGTGGCCACCCCGGCCGGGGCCGAGGATTCGGCGACACCGATGATCGATCTCAGCCTGACCACGACGTTGCTCACCGTTGGTCCGGTGCATCCGGGACACGCGGTCGCCTTCGCCCTCGTCCCGCGCAACGACGGTCCGGGCGACGCCGCCGCGGGCTGGTCGGTCACAGAAGCGGTGCCCCAGGGGATGACCCTGCGCTCGGCGGGCGGGACCGGGTACGACTGTGGAGAGTTCTCGCCCGGGATCGGGTCGCCCAGGCATGCCGCAGCCGAGATCACCTGCGTCGCTGGCCCGGGTCTGGTGGCCGGTACTGACGGCGCGCCGATCGAGGTCGTCGCCATGGTCGATGCTGACACGTCGGGATTGCTGCGCACCGAGGCCTGGGTGAGCCCGGCGCCTGGTGACGCCGCAGAGACGAACCCGCTCGTTGTTCCGGCTCGGGGCACCGACACCAGCACGACCGCGACCAACAACGACGCGCACGCGGACGTTACGGTGACCCCGGTCGCGACGCATCCGTCTCTCAGGTTCGACCAGCGCGTCAGCAGGACAGTCGACGTCAACCGCAACGGCTACCTCGACGCCAACGACGAGATCCTCTACGAGTTCGTGGTCGTCAACACTGGCGACGTGGCGCTGACCGGCGTCACGGTCGATGACGGCTCGTTGACCCGGAGCGGGACCACCGTGACCTGTCCTGCGCGCCCCCTGGAGCCCGGCCGGTCGATGAGGTGCGAGCCTTCTGCGCCGTACCGGATCACCAGGGCCGACGTCGCCCTCGGTGTGGTCCTGGGCGCACCTACGGTGCGGCTGGGGCAGCCGCACCGGAGTGCGAAAGCAGCTCGCCCGCCGACCGGGCGCGGGACGTGGTGAGGGTCATCCCGGACTCCGAGGTACGGCGCGTCCGCGACTCCCTGCTCCGGCAGGACTGGGATCTGCCCTACATCGTCGTCCATGCCGATGGCAGGTCCGGGCGGTTGTCGCACACGGGACCCTACGCGACGGAGGTCGCCGCACTGAGCGCCCTGGACGCTCTCGAAGCGGGAGGCCGCCGCCCGGACGCATCCCTGGCCAGGCTGCACCCGCCGGGGGAGAACGATGCCTGAGGAATCCGACCAGGAACTCATCGCGCGCAGTCGTACCGGTGATCGCGATGCGTACGCCGTGCTGTACGAGCGCTACAACGCCTCGGGACTCCGGTTCGCGACCACGTTGACCGGTGACCCCGCCCGTGCGGGCGACCTGGTCAACGAAGCGTTCATCAAGATCATGGCACTGCTCGACGACGGCCGAGGTCCGGACTCGAACTTCAATTCCTACCTCCTGACCTCGATCCGCAACGTGATGATCGACGACCTGCGGCGCCACCGTCGTGAAGAGCTGGTCGATGACGTCTCCACCTACGGCGCCGGAAACGAATTCGTTCGGGACCACGCGGCCGACCAGGCCGAGTCGACGGTGGTCAACCGAGCATTCGCGTCCCTGCCAGAACGGTGGCGGGAGGTCCTCTGGTACACCGAGGTGCTCGACGAATCGCTGGAGACCGTCGCCGCCCGGTTCGGCGTGAAGGCCAACGCGGTGGGCGTGTTGAGCTGGCGCGCGCGGGAGGGGTTCCGGCAGGCCTACCTCGCCGAGCACCTCGCGGTGTCGACCGACCCGGCGTGCGTGAAATTCGCTCCCCAGATACCGCGCTACGTCCGCAACGAGCTCACGCCGGCGCGGACCGCGGAGCTCGAAGCGCACCTCGCTGTCTGCGAGTTCTGCCCTGGCGCGGTCGTCGATCTCGAGAGGATCAACAGCAACCTGGGCGCGCTCCTGGTCCCGGTCGCGCTGCTGGGACTGGTACCCGGCGCCCACGCCGGCACGGGGGTGGTGCAGTCCGCGCTGCACGGTGTGCTGGTGAAAGCGACAGCGGCAGTGATCGGGGTCGCCGTGGCGACGACTGCGGTCGCGTCCTGGGTGCACTACACCGCGTCCGAACGCCCGTCCGCCGCGAGGACTGCTCCGGTTGCTCCGGCTCCGACCCTGTCCGTGCCGTCGTTGCAGCCCCCTCCGCATCCGACCCACGGGCCGTCGCTGATACCCGGCCCAACGGCCCCGACGGCTCGCCCCGTCCTCCCCTCGGTCTTCCCCTCGGCCCGGCCGCCGGCGCTGCCGCGTCTCCTGCCGCTGCTCACGCTCGTTGGACCCGACGTGGTCACGGTGCGAACGTCGCAGACCGCGGAGTCCCGCATCACGACCGTCCTCAACCGCACGACCCGGCAGGTCAGGATCATCGCCCGGATCTCCAATGCCAGCAGCTTCCGATTGAGGACTGGCAGCGCGTGGACATGTCGAGCCCTGCCGACCGCGCCAGGCACCGTCGCGGAGCAGTGCCTGGGAGGCAGCAGTCCTGTGTTCTCGTTCGACGTGTCGGTCGCCGACCCCCGACGACCGATGAGTGGCCGGATCTACGCGGCGGATTCGCAAGGCTCGGCAACGGTCGGTGTCAGGGTTCCCTCGCCTGTGGCGACCGGGTCGTAATCCATCGGTGAACCGATCCGTCAACCCGATGACCACGGCGAAAGGCAGGCGGAGGCATGGGCGGGCGCGAACGTGTCGAAGTAATGGCAGCGCTGGCCGCGCTGGCCGAGCGGGAAGACCGCGATCGGGAGGCGGCGCTGCCCCACCTCGTCGCGTGCGTCGACACTGCCTCAGGGGCTTCGTCGTACTCCGGACCGTATCCGTCCCGCGATGCAGCCGCGGCGGCGGCGCGTTACGAGGCGGCCATCGAGTCGGGGCCGGAGTGCCGCTTGCGGTTCTCGGTCGAGCCCGTGTTTCCGCCGATCGGGTACCACCTGCGCCCGATCCGCACGGGTGACGCGGCCCGGTAGTCCGTGGGAGACAACTTTCGGACCGATGTGGTCTTCGACGAATGCCAGATCACTCGCGGCGTCCGTCCGCTGACCCGGCACGGATGGGTGATCATCCGGCGCAATGGCTCGATCACCCTGCTCGGTACCAAGGGCGACCTGATCGATTCCGCGCGCGTGAGTGCCACGACTGCCAGGCCGATCCCGATTCCTGGCGCCCGCGCGGTAGCCCTGGTGATCGCGGGGCGGACCTACATCGTGACGCCGCGATGGGGGAGCCGGGGGCGACCCACCAGCGGAGCTCGTGCAGGGCTCACGGCTTCCCAGACCCTGCTGGCGGCGGTGACCTGACCGTCCTCGGTGCCCGAGTACCGGGTAGCCGTTCGCTATCCAGCCGGTGTCAGGCGTGCCGGCAACGCGTCGTACCCGCGCAGGATGCGCGTGGGCCGTCGCTGGGCGCCCGGTGACAGGGCAAGGTCCGGGAAGCGGTCGTAGAGCACCCGCAGCCCGACCTCACCTTCCATCCGGGCCAGCGAGGCACCGAGGCAGTAGTGGCGTCCGGCAGAGAACGCCATGTGCTCGGCCGCGTTGGGCCGCGCGACGTCGAAGGTGTTCGGGTCGGTGAAGATCTCCGGGTCCCGGTTCGCTCCGGCCAGCAGCGTCGAGACGAGGGCACCTTCGGGGACGTGGATACCGCCGACGATCGTGTCGCGCAGCGCCATCCGTCCGGTGAGCAGTACCGGCGGATCGATCCGTAGGACCTCCTCGACCGCGTTCGGCCACAGGTCGGGGGTCACGCGGAGTCGGGCCAGCTGGTCGGGATGCTTGTCGAACAGGGCGATCGCGTTGCCGAGCAGGTTGACCGTGGTCTCGAACCCCGCCGCGAGCACGAGGCCCGCGGTTGCCTTGAGCTCGGCGTCGGTCAGCCCGACGCCTTCCTCGGTCGCTGCGACCAGCTTGCTCATCAGGTTGTCGCCGGGGTGGGCGCGCAGGTGCTCGAGGTGGCGGGTCAGCCAGGAATCGAAGTCGTTCAGCGCAGCCTCGACCGCCTTGAAGGATCGCCACGAGAGACCGAGGTCCAGGCTCGGAGCAGCCGCCGTCCCGAACGCTAGGACGCGGTCCTGGTCCACAGGTTCCACCCCGAGGATCTCGGTGATGACGGTGAGCGGAAGGCGTGCGCAGTAGGCCTCGACGAGATCTACCGGTGCTGAGGGGTCGAGCTGGTCGAGGAGCTCGTTCGCGATCTGTTCAGTACGGCCGCGCAGCTGTTCGACCGCCCGCACCGTGAAGACCCGCGTCACGAGCTTGCGATAGCGGGTGTGGTCCGGCGGTTCGGTCACCAGGAGTGAGGGTGGGGCTAGCGGGCCGAGCATGTCGACGTTGGCCCAGGCCCTTAGCCCGGTCAGCGGTCCGCCGGCTCGGACGATCCCGGTGCGGAAGTCCGGACTGGTCAGGATCTCCTTGACGGTCGACTGGGTCGCGGTGGTGAACGAGAAGCTGCCCTGGTCGATCGGACCGGACGCACGCGCGGCATCGAAGAGCGGCACCAGGTCCGCGGTCTCGGCGATGCCGGACTCGATGATCAGGCGGCCGGGCAGGTCACCCTTGCGTGCGGCGTACGACATCACCGCCCGGGGGAGTGCGTGGTCGAGTCCCCAGCGCACCTGCTGCTTGAGCACGTTGCGGCCGGGCCTGGGCGTCGTCCGGTTCGTCATCACCCCATCTTGCCGTCCGGGTGCAACGCAGGCGTCCTCCCGGGGTAGGAACCGGCTGGCAGGCACGGGCCACCCTCGGAGCTCAGCTGCCGCCGGCAGGCAGCTCCTCGAGAAGCACCTCTGGGTTCTCGCGACCAGCGTTGTTCGCCCGCCACTTGTCGACGAACAGTGCCAGGTAGGTGCCGTCCGTACGCTGCAGCACCTCCGCGCCACGGACGCCGCTCAGGACCTGCGCGCCGGAAGCGTCGGTACGACGGGCCACCGAGTAGTCGAGCCTGGACAGCCGGATCGGCGAGTTGAACTCGTTCCTCATCCGTTCCTCGACCACCTCGAACTGCAGGGGCCCGACCGCGGCCAGGACCGGACTCTGGTCACCGCGCAGGTCGGACCGCAGGACCTGGACGACGCCCTCCTGGTCGAGCTGCTCGATACCCTTGCGGAACTGCTTGTAGCGGCTGATGTCGCCGGCAGTCGCGCTCACGAAGTGCTCGGGCGCGAAGGTCGGTACCGGAGGGTAGTCGATCCGGTCGCCCTCGTAGATGGTGTCTCCCACGCGGAGCGCCTGGGCGTTCACCAGCCCGATGATGTCGCCCGGCGAGGCTTGCTCGACCGAGGTGGTCTCGCGGCCGAACATGGACTGGGCGAACTTCGTGGCGAACGGCCGACCGGTGGACGCGTGCGTGACGATCATTCCGCGTTCGAAGGTTCCGGACACCACTCGCGCGTAGGCCAGCCGGTCGCGGTGCGAGCTGTTCATGCCGGACTGCACCTTGTAGACGAAGGCACTGAAGTCGTCCTCGACCTGGCGCACCGAGCCGTCGGTTCCCGCCGTCGCGCTGGGTCCGGGCGCAAGCTCGAGGAGCAGGTCGAGCAGCTGGGCCACGCCGAAGTTCTGAAGTGCCGAGGCGAACATGACCGGTGTCGTCTCACCCGCGAGGAAGCGCTCCTGGTCGTGGTCGGCGTCGTCGAGGGCGAGCAGCTCATGCTCGTCGGTGGCATCGGCCCAGACCGCCGCGTCGGCCTCCTCGACCTCCGTGGCCGCCATCCGGCGTTCGGGTGCCCGGGTGGCGCCACCCGCGGTCCGGGTGTACTTCACGAACTCGCCCGTACGACGATCAAGAACGCCTCGGAAGTCGCCTGCCTCGCCGACCGGCCAGGTCAGCGGAGTCGGCCGCAGCTTGATCTGCTGCTCGATCTCGTCCATCAGGGCCAGCGCAGACATGCCGGGACGGTCCCACTTGTTGATCACGGTGATCACGGGGATGCCGCGCAGGGCGCAGACCCGGAAGAGCTTGAGCGTCTGGGGTTCCAGGCCCTTTGCGGCATCCACGAGCATCACGGCCGAGTCGACGGCCGACAGGACCCGGTAGGTGTCCTCGGAGAAGTCGCTGTGCCCGGGGGTGTCGACCAGGTTGACCACGTGGTCGCGGTAGACGAACTGCAGCGCAGCTGAGGTGATCGAGATGCCGCGGGCCTTCTCCATCGCCATCCAGTCCGAGACGGTGGCGCGACGGTCTCCCTTGCCGTGCACCGCGCCGGCCTCGGTGATCACCCGGGCGTGCAGCGCGAGGGCCTCGGTCAGCGTCGACTTGCCGGCATCGGGGTGGCTGATGACGGCGAAGGTGCGGCGGGGCCGGGTGTCGGACATTCAGCCGAATTTACCGGGCGTCCGGGCTGGTCGCTGATGCCGGGTCCGTGCTCAGGACCCGGATCGCCAACGACGTCGTGGCTTCGACGTTCAGAAAGCCCACGACCCGGCTCACCCGGTCGGGGTCCAGGGGCAGCAGCCCGGGGGATCCAGGGATCTCGGGGGTGAGGCCGAGGTCGAGGTCATCACGCCCCGACATGATCCGCACGTTGAAGTCGAAGCGCTCGCGTGCGCCCGGAGCCGCGAGCCGCCGTACGACGGTGGCCCCGATGCGGCGCGCGCCTGTCTCTGCAGCCCACGCGTCCATGGTGGCTTCGACGACCTGACCGGCGTTGTGGTCGATGTCTGCCCAGACGACCCTCATCGAACCCGTCTGGGCGAGCAGTGCCGCTGCCGTCTTCTCGCCGATGCCGGAGACCCCGGGCACGTTGTCGCTCGCGTCCCCGCGCAGGGCGGCGTACTCGAGATAGTGCTCGGCGGCAACGCCGTACATCGCGAAAAGACGCTTCGGGTTGAGAAGCGGTGATCCGTTGATGCCCCCGCTGATCAGCCGCAGGACCTGGGTGTGGTCGCTGATGTGCGCGAACGCGTCCCGGTCGGAGGTGATGATCACGCAGTTCCAGCCGTTGGCTCGCGCCCAGGTCGCACCGGAGGCGTTGACGTCGTCGGCTTCGAGCCCCGGGGGAGTGAGGGTGGCGAGGCCGAGAGCATCGAGCAAAGCACCGGCCCGCTCAAGCTGGTCGACCAGGTCGGCGTCCTTCTCAGCCCTGCCCGCCTTGTAGTCGGGGTAGTACTCCGAGCGCACCGATGCGGTCCGGTCGTCCAGCCCGAAGATCACCGCGTCGGGGGCGAACGCCTCGATCGCTTCGAGGATCTGTCGCAGCATGCCGTGCAGCGCCCACGCGGGTCGACCTGATCGATCGTTGATCCGGGTGTGAGCGCGGGCATGATGGTTGCGGTGCAGGAGCGACGGCGCATCGACGACGAGCAACAGCTGGCGTGGTCGGTCGTCGGAGGCAGGCATGGGAATCCCGGTCATCGTAGATGTGTTGTCCCGCTATGACGTCTTCAATCTCTGACAACCTTGCCGCTCAGTCCGGGTCGTTCTCCATCGGCGGCGATCTGCCCGTCGTTCGTCTCGGCTACGGCACCATGCAGCTGACCGGGGACGGGGTGTGGGGCCCGCCGAAGGACCACGACGAGGCGATCGCTGTCCTGCGTCGAGCGGTCGACCTCGGCATCACCTTCTTCGACACTGCGGACGCCTACGGCCCGGCCGTGGCCGAGGAGCTGCTGGCCGAGGCGCTGCACCCGTACGCCGATGGCGTGGTGATCGCCACCAAGGCCGGTCTCACCCGCCAGGGACCGGGCCTCTGGGCCCCGGTGGGCGTGCCGGCGTACCTGCGTCAACAGGCCGAGCTGAGCCTGCGCCGCCTGAACCTCGAGACGATCGACCTGTTCCAGCTGCACCGCATCGATCCAGCGGTGCCGCTCGAGGACCAGGTCGGTGAGCTCCGCGACCTTCGCGACGAAGGCAAGATCCGGCACATCGGGCTCTCGGAGGTCACCGTCGAGGAGCTGAAGGCGGCCCAGGAGATCACTGCGATCGCTACCGTCCAGAACCGGTTCAGCCTCGGGACCCGCAATGCCGAGGACCTGCTCGCCTACAGCGAGGCGAACGGGATCGGCTTCATCCCGTGGCGCCCGATCGCCGATCACACTGGCGACGCCGGCCCGCTCGCCGACATCGCCCAGGCACACGACGCGACCGTGACCCAGGTCGCGCTGGCGTGGCTGCTGCACCTCTCACCGGTGATGCTGCCGATCCCGGGTACGTCGAAGGTCGCGCACCTGGAGTCCAACACGGCTGCTGCCGGCATCGAACTCAGCGACGACGAGGTCAAGACGCTCAGCGGGGTTGGTATCTGACCTGTGCCCCCTCCGGTGCGGGATACCGTGAGGCGTGTTCCATGTGATGTTCCTCGAGCCCCGGATCCCTCCCAACACCGGGAACGCGATCCGGCTGGCGGCCAACACCGGGAGCTCACTGCACCTGGTCCAACCTCTCGGTTTTGACCTGTCGGAGCCCAAGCTGAAGCGCGCGGGACTGGACTACCACGACCTTGCGTCGGTCGTGGTGCACCCGGACCTGGACACGGCGCTCGCCAGCGGAGAACTGGCGTCGTCCAGGGTCTTCGCGTTCACCGCCCACGCGACCCGCTGGTACTCCGACGTCGAGTTCCACGAGGGCGACGTCCTGCTTTTCGGGCCGGAGCCGACCGGCCTCTCCGAAGAGGTCCTGAGCCACCCCCGGGTGACCGATCGGATCCGGATCCCGATGCTCGAGGGCCGCAGGTCGCTGAACCTGGCCAACTCTGCAGCCGTGGTGACCTACGAGGCCTGGCGTCAGCAGGGATTTCGCGGGGCGCAGTAGTCGTCTAAGCCTTCCGGATCCTGATCCCGATCGACGCCTCCGTGCCTCGGAGACGGCTGAAGAAGCCACCGATGGTGCCCGTGACGCGGTACTTACGGTTGACGATGCGGCGTACTCGCGGGGTGTCCGCGTGGTCGAGGACTTCCGCGAGCCCGGTGACCAGCGGCGCGCCGTCCTTGATGCGACCGCGGACGTCGCACGGTTGGAGGCTCACGGCAGGGTTGTTGCGGACGCGCTTGACCTTGTACGCGCCCGTGTCGGAGAAGAAGTAGAGGTCGTCGCCGTCGGGAGCGATCCAGACGGGAGTCGCGACCGGCGTTCCGTTCTTGCGATAGCTGGTGAACGAGACGTACGAAGCGCGCCCGACCTCCGCCCAAGCCTGGGCGTCCGGCTCCGAGGGTTCCATCCAGTGCTCCTTTGTCTGGAGAGTGATCGGGCCGCCGATCAGGAGATCTACCGCCCGCTGACCGAACTCAACACTGACAAAGGTAGGTGAGGTCGATGTTGTTCCACACCTACTGGGATGAGCTCGGCCGGCTGGCTGGCCGAGAGCCGAACCGAGGTTGTTCTGCGAGTAGAAAGGCGTTTCGTGGGTACGTGGCCGGAGTCAATCACTTCGAGTCCGGGAGCAAGCATGTCTACCGACGCCATCGTCCTTCTCAAGCAGGACCACCAGGAAATGCGCAAGCTCTTCCGCGAGTTCGAGAAGGCTGGCGAGAATGCGGCGGCCCGCAAGGGCCAGATCGTCTCGAAGGTCATCGAACTGCTGACCGTGCATACGTACATTGAGAACGAGGTGATGTACCCGCGCGTCCGTGAGCTACTTCCCGAACTTGAGGACGAGATCCTGGAGTCCTACGAGGAGCACCACGTCGCAGATGTACTGGTGATGGAACTGGCTGCGATGAAGCCGAGCCACGAACGCTTTGACGCGAAGACGACCGTGTTGATCGAGAACGTCACACACCATATGGATGAGGAAGAGCAGGAGTGGTTCCCGAAGGTTCGCGACGGACTCGGTCGCAAAGCCCTGCAGGAGATGGGTGCTGATCTGCTGGCTGCCAAGAAGAAGGCGCCCAGGAAGCCAGCCCAGCCGAGCGCGCTGAAGAAGACGGTGGACGCTGTCCTGGCATGAGCGGTCCTCTGCCCCGTGCGATTGACCTCGTCACGAACGGTTCGCGGGGGCGGTGAATCCCGTAGGGACACGTCGCTGGTGTCGACCACGGTGCGGTCATCGACGAGGACGAGGTCGAGTTGTTTCGTCACGGTCCGCGTGGCTTGGGCCGCACGTACCTTTAGGCGAACTCAGATGTCGTAGTAGAGCAGTGGTCTGGACTCTCACGGTATCTGACCTGCGCATTCACGTTCGAACGCTCAGGTTGGCGCACGGTGGGCGCACGGGACCCGCAGCTCGGAGAGTCCGAAGGGCAGCTGGGGATGAGGCAACAGGTCGAGGTGTGGACGTGCTGTGTATGTGCGCAGCGCGTCAGCAGGATAGTTGGACTTGCTGGGGGAGTGCTTCAAGATGACGGGCGACTGACGCTTCGAACGGTCGTTCGGGGATACTGCCGGAACCACCGCGCAACGGTCCTCGCCGCGTGGAAGGCCGAGTTGGCGGGATTGGGCTCAGTCCAATGGGTGGCGGATCCGCCAGCGGAGCTCCGGCCACGGGATGTTTCTGGATTTCTCGCCGAGGCAGATAGCGAATTCGGCTTCCGCTCCGAAATTGAGCGTTCAGGAACCGGTCAGTTCGAGTGTCCGCATTGCGGGTCCTCGATTAAGTTCGGAGCCGGGCCCCACCAGGATGACTCGCTCGTTCGGCCTGGGTCTGAGTCGTGGGTCTGTGTTGGGTGCGGTGCGGCTGGTCTCGCGTACATCGCGTTCTGAGCGGGTCGGTCGGGCATCTCGGGGTCCGCAGAGGCTCCGCACGGCGCGGAGCGGCGTGTGGAGGGGCGGACACGCCCGGCCCGCGTGACCGACGGCCGCCACGCACTACGCTCAGCGTGGCTGGATACGGCCCGAATGGGAAGGCATGAGATGACCACGCTTGCGATGTCTAACCTTGAGCTCGTCGGGCTGTGGGTCGGCTTGATCGGCGGTGTCGTCAGCATTGTGTTGGCACTTGTCGCAATGGCGTTCACCTTTGCCGTTGACCGGAGGTCTACCTCGATCAACGAGCAAGTGATCAAGTCGCTGCAGAAGATCGAGTCGACCGTCGAGGGAGTCGCAGCGGATACGACCAATCTCATTAAGGTCGCCTGGGAACGAATGCTTCCTGGTGTTGACGGCACCAGTCCGGGGTCTCTGGCCCAGGACGCCGCCGACGATCAGTCCGTGCAGGCGATAGCAGCAGGCGTTGCCGCTGAGCTACGGGCTGAACTTGCCCCATCTGGCACGCCCAACGACGCAGAAGCAATCAGGAGGCTTGACAGTGCTGTGCGTCGAATGGAGCGGACCATGCGGGCTCAATTGAGTTCGTCTGCGCCCGAGCCGGTCCGTCCTAGCTCCCGGGTCGATCGCCTTCAGCATGACCTGGCGAGCCTCTCACCAGAGGCGCTCGAACTGGTCAGGCAGATGGCATCTGTCGGTAAGCATCTGACGCGTGAGCAGTATCTGAACTTACGTACAGGTCCGTTGGATCAGGCGTTGCGGCAACTTCGCGGTCGCGGGATCATCGGTCCGTTGAAGGGCCTCACCGAGCAAGACGAAGAGATCCCGGTGTACTTCTTCTCGCCTACTGTCTATCGATACGTGCGACCGCTCCTTTCAATTCAGGACCCGCCTTCTCCTGCTGTACGGGAAGGAGTCGGTGGACTGTTGGCCGCTGTTGGTTACCGGTCCAATTTCGATTCGGAGCAGCCCGAGGACTAGGCGAGGTTGGGAGTCTCAAGACATAGCTGAAGCGGGTGCGTTTGCTGTAACACAGCACCCGCAAACTGCATTCGCCCTGGGAGAGTGCGCTAGGCGTCGTTGTCCTTGGTTGGCCTGAGGCTGTTCCGACAAGCTTGGCGGTACCCCTGGAGGGCACCCTCGACGCGCTCGATGTGCACTTGTGCGGGGGCCGCCGCGTATTCGCAGGCTTCCAGAACAAGGGAGTCAAGCTGGGAGTGGACAATCTCGGCCGCCGCTCGCACTGTCTGGCTCGGAGTCAGCATCACGTCCTCGTAAGCGGCGGCTGTCTCGGCCCGAAGCGGCTCGGGAAGTTCGTAACGAGAGTCGTAGCCCCTCAAGCGAATCGACGCCGAGATTGCCTCGACCGAGCGCGAGTACCGAAGGTACCGCTCGCGTTTGGCCGCGTATTTACGCTCCTTCGACTCGTCGCGAGCCGCTTGCTCGGCATAGGTCCGGTGGACCTCCTCCGACGCGCGTTGCTCGGATCGCTCCGTCGCCTCACGCTCGCCTGAGCGCTGGTTCTGGAGGTACAGGAGCACGGCGGGAACGATGCCGACTGCTGCTGTCACCACTCCGGCCACGATCGTTCGAACGTTCTCAGGATCCATGCCACAGGACCCTAGGCCCTACGCGTCGCATGGAGGGCGCGGCATTCAGCTGGAAGCCTGAGATAGTCGCTAGTCTGAGACTGTGAGTGATTTTCGATCTGACCCAATGCCGACGTCCGAAGGGCAGGGGATCGCACGGACCGCGTGGCTCGCCTACGTGGGCGCAGTCAACAAGGTGACAGGTCCGGCCATCATGAAGGTGGCAGGCCCCGCAGTAACTCAGATTGCTGCTGGGCAAATCGTTGATCTAGTGGGCTTCTGGGTGGTCTGGCACCTTCATGGGGGATTCGAGGGGCTCCAGGACCTCGGCATGAGCCGAGCGAGCATCTTTCGAAAGATCGCCAAGTTCAGGCGGGTCTTTCACGTGCATCCGGATGAGTTCACGCTGGAGGGAGTAACTCTCGATGTTGAGGCATACCTGAAGGCGTATTCGAAAGAGGTCTAGTCGCAATTCGTAGACAAGGCATATGATCTGATCTACAGTCGCAGGTATGCGACTAGATCGAGAACTCACCGAGCTTGCCTCGGGCGTGGACTCGTTCTACCTGTCCGGGGCGTGTGTCCTGCCTGCCGCGTTGGTCGAGGATCTGTCGTCAGCGCGCGCCCAGGCCCGCGAACTTGGCGAGGGTGTGCCTATCGAGTTCGGTGACGAGACCTTCGTGGTCGCCAGCGGAGGGCTCGGGCGCTACGCATTCCGTCTCGATCATCGAGGGGGAGTCGTTGGGGTCACGACGAGTAATTCGTTGCCAGCGCTGCGCATCCAGCCTCGCGCGACGTTCCTGCATGGGCTCGGAGTCACAGAAGCGCTTGCGTGGTTCTGTGAGGTCTTCGAAATGGTTGTTGGTGCGGTCACGTGGCGGGCGAGCCGCGTGGATCTCTTCATGGATTCCCACGGGTGGGATCTGGGTGCTGAGGCCAGGGCAAACTTCATCTGCCGAGGTAAGCAGCTCGTCACATACGAAGATCAGGCGGACCTAACCGGGTTCAGATTCGGGGCGGGAAGTTCTGCGGCAGTCTCGGCGCGCATCTACGACAAGACCGTAGAAAGTCGTGCGAAGGGAAGTGACTGGTGGCCCGCCAAATGGGGAGAAGCGTATCGGCCAGGTGAGCGCGTTCTGCGTGTTGAGTTCCAAGTTGGGCGGGGGTTGATCCGCCAGGTTGGTCTGAGTTCGCCCGAGGACGTGCTTCGCGAGCTGCCGAGTCTGTGGGGGTACCTCACTGACGAATGGTTGACCTATCGGACACCGACCGCGGACACAACGCGATCACGGTGGCCAGTCGCTCCAGAGTGGTTGCAAGTGCAACGCGCGACGCTACGCGGCGACGCGGTAGGCCTGGATCGGGTCTACGCCGGTGAGCACGATGGCTCGATGCGTCGGCTCCTCCCGGCGCTGCGCGGATACCTCGCATCTGCTGGTGCCCACCTTGGTGCAAGCACGCTCGATGAAACTCTGCATCGTGTGGAGCGACTTCTGACCGTCGATGAGCAACAGACCGGTATGCCGTTCGTTGCCCGGCTGCTTCAGAAGCGCTTTGAGTTGGGGATCGCGTGAGTCCGCGCGCGTCTCGCGAGTCGAGGTTCCGCGCACGTCTCTGGACTCTTGAAGAAACTGCCGAGTACCTATCGATCCCGCGCGCCACGCTCTACAAGCTGAATCACAAAGGAACGGGACCGCCGTTCTTTCACGTCGGTCGTCACTGCAGGTACGACCCGGATGAGGTCGTGGCATGGCTGACGTCTCGATGCCGTGTCCCCGGACTGGCGTAAGGGGTTTCAAATGGCATCTATCAACGATCGCTGGCACGTCTCTGATCGCAAGTCTGGGCAGAAGGTCAGATCGAGCCGATATGGCCGCGGAAAGCGCTGGCAGGTTCGTTATCGAGACCCATCGGGCGAGTCGCGCAACCGATCTTTCGACCGGAAGGTCGATGCCGATCGGTTCATGGTGGAGGTTTCGAATCGGTTGATTCGAGGGGACTACGTCGACCGTCGGGCGGGTCGTATCGCGTTCGCCGACTATGCGGCGCCGTGGCTGGAGCGGCAGGTCCTCGCGCCGACATCGAGAGCGTCGATGGAGACGCGTATGCGCGTGCACGTCTACCCGCATTGGGGGACGACCCATCTCGTGGGGATTACGCCCGCTGGGATCCAGCGCTGGATTCGAGAACTGCAGGAATCACTGGCTCCGAGCTACGTGCGACTCATCGTGACAAACTTCAGCGCCGTCCTGTCGGCGGCGGTATTGGACGGCCTGCTGTCCGACAATCCGTGTAGGTCAAGGGCAGTCAGAGTTCCGGCTGTGCCGAACCGCCGCATCCGGCCCTGGACTGTCGGGCAACTAATCGAAGTCCTCGAAGCGATGCCCGCTCGGTATCGCGCCTTGGTTGCAGTCGGTGCTGGCTGCGGGCTACGACAGGGCGAGTGCTTCGGACTTCGTGTACACGACGTGGATTTCCTGCGCGACGAGCTACACGTCAGGCAACAGATCCGGATCGTCGCTGGCATGCCAACGCCTGCGCTACCTAAGTACGCGAGGACGCGGACCGTACCGATGCCCGAATGGGTCAAGCACGAGCTAGCTGTGATGTTCAGCCAGGTTGTTCAACCTGGTGATGGGTGCAGCTTTCCCGATTGCTGAGTGGGGCCGGTGGTGGTTGTACTCGTGGATCCATGCTGGCAGAGCTGCCCTGCGGACGGCTTCGGATGA
>NZ_JAOPXI010000040.1 GCF_025965215.1 Marmoricola sp. | reverse complement strand
GTACGGCGACTACACCTGGACGGCCAACACGGTCGCGGTCGTGACCGACGGCACCGCTGTCCTCGGACTGGGCGACATCGGTCCCCGCGCTGCCATGCCCGTGATGGAGGGCAAGGCGGTGCTGTTCAAGCAGTTCGGCGGGATCGACGCGATCCCGATCTGCCTGGACACCACTGATGTCGATGAGATCGTCGAGACGGTCGTCCGGCTCGCACCGTCCTTCGGCGGGATCAACCTCGAGGACATCTCGGCGCCGCGCTGCTTCGAGGTCGAGGAACGGCTCAAGCAGCTCCTCGACATCCCGGTCTTCCACGACGACCAGCACGGCACCGCGGTCGTCGTCCTCGCCGCGCTGGAGAACGCGATCAAGCTGACCGGCAAGTACCACGACACGATCCGGGTGGTCGTCTCGGGCGCCGGTGCTGCCGGTGTCGCCGTGACCCGGATCCTGCTCGCCGCCGGCATCCGCGACATCGCGGTGCTCGACCGTGCTGGTGTGCTGCACCGCGATCGCAGTGACCTGAACCCGAGCAAACGGGCGCTCGCCGCCGATACCGCCGACACCACCGGTCGCTGGGGTTCGCTCGCCGCCGTGATGGACGGCGCTGACTGCTACATCGGGCTGTCCGGTGGCACCGTGCCCGAGGAGGTCGTCGCATCGATGGCCGCCGAGCCGATCATCTTCGGTCTGGCCAACCCGACCCCCGAGGTGCACCCGGACATCGCGCACAAGTACGCACGCATCGTCGCCACCGGCCGCTCGGACTTTCCGAACCAGATCAACAACGTGCTCGCGTTCCCGGGCATCTTCCGAGGCGCCTTCGATGCGCGTGCGACCGCGATCACCGAGGGCATGAAGCTGGCCGCGGCCCAGTCGCTGGCCGCCATCGTGGGTGACGATCTGCGCGAGGACTACATCATCCCGTCGCCCTTCGACCCGCGCGTCGGGCCGTCGGTGGCGAGCGCCGTTGCCGAGGCTGCCCGACGCGACGGCGTCGCGCGTCGCTAACCTGCTGGCATGTTCGCGATCTACGCCGAGAAATTCTCCTCCGACGATCCTCTGTCCGGCCTGGTCCTCGGAGAGCGTCCTGACCCGGTCGTGCCCGAGGGGTGGGCGAAGGTCACCGTCAAGGCGGCGTCGCTGAACCACCACGACCTGTGGTCCCTGCGCGGGGTCGGGCTGCGCGAGGAGGCGCTGCCGATGATCCTGGGCTGTGATGCCGCCGGGTACGACCAGGACGGCAACGAGGTGGTCGTGCACGCGATCGTCAACGACCCGTCCTGGTCCGGGGAGGAGACGCTGGACCCGAAGCGTTCGATCCTGTCCGAGCGCCACCAGGGCACGTTCGCCGAGTCGGTGATCGTGCCGCGGGCCAACCTGATCCCCAAGCCCGCGTCGCTGTCCTTCGCCGAGGCGGCCTGCCTGCCGACCGCCTGGCTGACGGCGTACCGGATGCTGTTCACCCAGGGCGGCCTGAAGGCCGGCGACACGGTCCTGGTCCAGGGTGCCGGCGGGGGAGTCGCGACCGCGCTGATCATCCTGGCGCGCGCTGCCGGGCTCAAGGTCCTGGCCACCAGCCGTGACGACGCCAAGCGGACCCGCGCGCTCGAGATCGGCGCGCACGAGGTCTTCGAGGCCGGAGCACGTCTGCCGGTCAAGGTCGATGCCGTGATGGAGACCGTCGGAAGGGCGACCTGGTCGCACTCGATCCGGGCCTTGCGTCCCGGCGGGGCGATCGTGATCTCCGGAACCACCTCGGGACCGAACGTGGACGATGCCGAGCTGACGCGCATCTTCTTCCTGCAGCTGCGGGTGATCGGTTCGACGATGGGCAGCTCGACCGAGCTCGCGAGCCTGATGAACATGCTCGATGCCACGGGTGCGCGCCCGCTGATCGACTCCGAGATCGCCATGGACGACGCCCGCGACGGATTCGCCGCGATGGCGGGCGGCGACGTGTTCGGCAAGATCGTCCTGACCCGCTGAGATGGCTCACTGACATGGCACTGCACGTCATCACCGGTGCGGCCTCGGGGATCGGAGCCGACCTGGCCGACCGCCTGGAGGCGCGCGGTGACCGGGTCATCCGGCTGACCCGGGCCGTGGTGGACCTGGCCGACGCCGAGGCGGTACGGCGCTGGGCCGCCGCGCTCGACGAACCGCGACTCGATTCGCTGTGCCACGTCGCAGGGACGGTCGAGCTGGGCCGGGTGGCCGATCTCGACCTGCCGGCGTGGCAGCGCCAGCTCGACGTGAACCTGACCGCTCCCGCCGTCCTGACCGCCGCTCTCCTGCCCGCCGTGCGCCGGGCCGCCGGCACCGTTGTCTTCGTGAACTCCTCGGCTGGCCTGGTGGCGAACGCGCACTGGGCCGGGTACGCCGCCTCGAAGTTCGGCCTGCGCGCACTTGCCGACGCGTTGCGCGACGAAGAGGCAGAGCATGGCGTGCGGGTGACGACGGTCTTCCCCAGCCGGACGGCAACGCCGATGCAGGAGAAGGTCCACGAGCAGGAGGGCAGGACCTACGACGCGAGCCGCTGGATCCTTCCCGGCACGGTCACGGACGCGATCCTGCACGTGCTCGACCTGCCTGCCGACGCGACGATCCCGGAACTGGTGCTGCGCCCACGTTGACCCAGAGGTGGCCCAGCCCAGGTTGGCCGGGGTTAATGCATTTCAGGAATGTCGGAGCGGTCCTCTAGGTTTTCGTTACGTCGCCGGTGTCGTATTCGCCCTCGCCCGATCGTCGTACAGGTGACTGAGACCGAACTCGCGAAGGATCTGCCCATGTCGCACGACACCACGTCTCCGGCACCGACCTCGGCCGCGGACATCGCCGTCCTGCGGTGGCTGGTGGCCGCCACCTTCATCGTGATCCTCAACGAGACGATCATGATCAACGCGATCCCGCGGCTGATCGTCGAGTTCCACATCACAGCGCGCTCAGCGCAGTGGCTCACCACTGCCTTCATGCTCACCATGGCAGTCGTCATTCCGGTGACGGGCTGGTTCCTGCAGCGAGTGACCACGCGGCAGGCCTTCGGACTGGCCATGGCCACTTTCTGCACCGGCACGCTGATCGCTGCGCTCGCGCCGTCCTCGATGTTCTGGGTCCTCATCGTCGGCCGGGTCGTCCAGGCCTCGGGTACCGCGGTGATGATGCCACTGTTGATGACGACGCTGATGTCGGTCGTCCCCGAGCACGACCGCGGCCGGGTGATGGGCAACGTCACGCTGGCGATGTCAGTGGCACCGGCGATGGGTCCGGCCGTGTCCGGGGTGATCCTCGAGTACCTGTCCTGGCGCTGGATGTTCGGCCTGGTGCTGCCCGTGGCAGCGCTGATCGGTCTGGTCGGCCTGGCGCGTCTCAAGAACGTCGGCGAGCCCACGGCCGGGTCGATCGACGTCGTCAGCGTGGTCGTCTCCGCCCTCGGGTTCGGCAGCCTCGTCTACGGCCTGAGCCTGATCGGCGATCACAACGCCCCGGTCCCTCCTGCCGCCCTGATCGTCGGCGGGCTGGTCGTGGTCGTCCTCTTCGTGCTGCGTCAGCTCAAGCTGCAGCGCAGCGGTTCGCCGCTGCTGGACCTGCGCACGCTTACCCACCGGACCTACGCGCTCTCGCTGTCGCTGATGGCAGTGGCCTTCATGGGGTTCCTGGGCACGATGATCCTGTTGCCGCTCTACCTTCAGGACGCGCGGCACCTGACGACCCTGCAGACCGGATTCCTGATGATGCCCGGCGGACTCGCGATGGGCCTGCTCGGGCCGCAGGTCGGCAAGCTGTTCGACCGCCACGGTGGCCGACCGCTGGTGATTCCCGGCTCGGCGGGCATCGTGGTCGCGCTGACGCTCTTCACCCAGGTCGGCCTCTCGACGCCGTACTGGGCGATTCTCGGGATGCACGTTCTCCTCATGGTCAGCCTGGCCGCGGTCTTCACTCCGGTCTTCACCCTCGGCCTCGGTGCCGTTCCACCGAACCTGTACTCGCATGCGAGTTCCCTGCTCGGTGCGCTCCAGCAGGTGGCGGGTGCCGTCGGTACGGCCATCTCGATCACGGTGCTGTCCTCGCGCCAGACCTTCCTGGTCGATCACGGGGCCAGCAAGGCTGCTGCCCTGGTGGGCGGCATGCAGCACGCGTTCATCGTGAGCGCCGCGCTCTCCGTGCTCGTGCTCGCGCTGGCGGTGGTGCTCCCAGGCCGGCTTCCCGCCGGCTCCGGCGGCCCGCACGGCACCGCGTCCGAGGTCGACGACCTCCTCGGCGAGGCCGAGGCGCTCACGGCGAGCTGATCAGTCCGGCTGGCGCGACTTCCAGTTGAGCGCGCCGACGATCATCATCATCAGCTGGCTCCGGGCCCGGTGCCTGATCTCGGTCAGGTCCCGGGCCTCGGCGTGCAGGATCGACTCCGAGGTCGTGATCATCGCGCCGACGATCAGGTTCGACAGGATCTGCAGGTCGGCGCTCGACCAGTGGTCCATGGGCAGCCGGGCCAGGTCGGTCGCGAGTTCCCGCTCGAACAGCTCGAACTGACGGCGTACCGCGTCGCGCACGACGGCCGACCCGCCGGACTGCTCACGAGCGATGAACCCGAAATGGGCACGGTCGGCCCGGACGTGCTCGACCAGGACGGCGACCGAGCGATCGACGATCTGCCCCAGCGAGGGACTGCCCTGGCGGACGTCGCGGATCATGGCCCGCAACGAGCTGAAGGACTCCTCGACCAGCGCCAGTCCGAGCTGGTCGATCGAGTCGAAGTGCCGGTAGAACGCCGTCGGGACGATGCCGACCTCCTTGGCGACCTGGCGGAGCGAAAGGCCCGCCAGACCGGTGTCCTCGGTCAGCCCGAGCGCGGCATCGAGGATCGCGCGGCGGGTGCGCTCCTTCTTGTCGCTGCGGCTCCCCACGGCAGGAGGGGTCGGCTGGCTCGTCACGGGGCTCAGGGTATCCGGGATGGGAGGAACAGAGATCAGTGCACGTGTGTGCACCGTGTTCGGCGTCACGTCCCTGCCTGCTTGACCCGGGTTGGCTGTCGAAGTCATAGTTTCAGTGTACGCACGTTCACTGAAAGGAGGCCACTCATGACGCTCACTACCAAGCTCCTCGGCTCGAAGGCCGTTGCCGCGTTGACCGCACCGCACGGTGTGGACCGCTACCTGGAGATGTTCAACCCGATGTGGGCCGCCACCGAGGTTCGAGCCCGCGTCGTCGACATCCACCGCGAGAACCCGGACGCCAAAGGTTCTGCCCCGGTCGCGACCCTGACGTTGCAGCCGACCAGTACCTGGCGCGGCCACCGGGCCGGCCAGTACGTCCAGGTCGGCGTCGAGCTGCCCGGTTCGGCTCGTCGTCTGACCCGGTGCTTCTCGATCTCCTCGGCGGCTTCGCTGCCAGGCGAGCGGTTCACGCTCACCATCCGGGCCAACGACGAGGGTCCGAGCGGGGGGCAAAGTGTGAGCAGCTTCCTCGTCAACGACGCCCGGCCGGGCCAGATGCTGCACCTGAGCCAGGCCGACGGCGATTTCACGATCCACGAGAGTGCCGCCACGCCGACCAACAACCACCTGGTGATGATCTCCGGCGGTTCCGGCATCACCCCGGTGATGGCCCAGATCCGCACCTTGCTGCGCGACGGGTACGACGGTCGCGCGAACCGCAAGGTCACGTTCCTCCACTACGCACGCAGCGAGGCGGACCAGATCTTCGCGGACGAGCTCGCCGAGATCGCCGCCGGTGACAACCACGTCGACGTGCACCTGCGCTACGGCGACGCGATGTTCAGCGAGTTCGAGCTGCGCCGGCTGGTGCCTGACTTCAAGAACACCGACACCTGGGCCTGCGGGCCGGGTGGCCTGATCGAGCTGGTCAGGGACGCCTTCGGTGAGGAGAACCCGCGCCTGCGGGTGGAGTTCTTCAAGCCGCCCACGATGAGCACGGGATCCGCCACCGGCGCCGTCTCGTTCGTCAAGGCCGGCGCGACGGCTGAGAACACCGGAGCCACGCTGCTCGAACAGGCCGAGGCGCTGGGCCTCACGCCGGAGTTCGGCTGCCGGATGGGCATCTGCTTCTCCTGCGTCAAGACCAAGACCGACGGGACAGTCCGCAACGTCCTGACGGGCGAGGAGTCCTCCCTGCCCGATGAAGAAATCCGAATCTGCGTGAGCTCGCCCGTCGGCGACTGCTCCGTGGACCTCTGAAAGGAACCGGCATGACCATCACCGACATCAAGCCCCGGAACAAGAAGAAGTCGACCGTGCGCGCCTCGGACCCGAAGAACCCGAACCTGACCTCCGAGCAGCTCGACGCGTTCGGCGACGAGCTGGACGACCTGCGCCAGCGGGTGCTCGGCAAGCTCGGCAAGGAGGACGCCGACTACATCCGGATGATCGTCAAGCGCCAGCAGCAGTTCGAGATCGCCGGCCGCGCCCTGTTCTACCTGCCGCCCGTCTGGCCGCTGGCCGTCGCCGCGCTCAGCGTCTCGAAGATCCTCGAGAACATGGAGATCGGCCACAACGTCATGCACGGCCAGTACGACTGGATGGGCGACCCGAAGCTGAACTCGCGGATCTACGACTGGGACACGATGGCCCCGGGTGAGAACTGGAAGTACGGGCACAACTACATCCACCACACGTACACCAACATCCTCGGCAAGGACCGCGACATCGGCTACGGCATCCTGCGGATGGACGAGGACCAGAAGTGGCGACCGTACTACCTCGGCAACCCGGTCTACGCCCTGCTCCTGATGCTCCTGTTCGAAGAGGGAGTGGCGGTGCACGACCTCGAAGTGGACCGGATCGTGGCCGGCGAGCGCACCTGGGAGGAGACCAAGAAGGTCGGCAAGCCCATCCTCAAGAAGGTCGGCAAGCAGACCCTCAAGGACTACGTGCTGTTCCCGGCGCTGTCCGGCCCGTTCTTCCTCTCCACCCTGGCCGGCAACGCCGTGGCCAACGTGGTCCGCAACATCTGGACCTTCAACATCATCTTCTGCGGCCACTTCCCCGCGGGCGTCGCCACGTTCACCGAGGAGGAGTGCGAGAACGAGTCGCGCGGCCACTGGTACTACCGCCAGCTGCTCGGTTCGGCGAACATCACCGGCGGCAAGCTGTTCCACATCATGTCGGGCAACCTGTCCCACCAGATCGAGCACCACCTGTTCCCGGACATCCCGGCGCGCCGTTACCCCGAGCTCTCGGTGGAGGTGCAGGCGCTGTGCGAGAAGTACGGCATCGAGTACAACACCGGCGGCCTGACCCACCAGTTGTGGACCGTCGCGAAGAAGATCGTCCGGCTCTCGCTCCCCACCGGCAAGGCGAAGCCCCAGCCGGCTCCGGTCGCCACCTCTGACGAGACCCTGGCGGCCTGAGAGACGCCTCACGTTGCCCCGATGCCGTCCTGGACCGAGACTGGAGCCATGAAGGATCACATCAGCAGGTCGGAGATTCGCAAGGACGCGATCCAGGACGGTGTCGAGGCAACCACCCACGCCGTGGGAGCGGCCACCAACATCGTGATCGGTGCGGTCACCGACATCGCCAAGACGGTCGGCGGCCTGGCGAGCGACCTGTTCGAGATCCGCGAGGCGACCAAGCGCGCGTCCGCGGACGCTCCTGGTGCGACAGACGAAAGCCTCTGACCCTCAGCCGAAGGACATGCGGAAGTCGGCCTGACGGAACGACGCGATCGAGCGCTTGCCGGCCAGCCAGCCCAGGGCGCCGTCGGGGTTGAAGTCCCAGTGCGCCCGGCAGGGCGCTGCCTTGGACGATCCGACGAGCGCGGCGGTGACTTCCTCGCCGTCCGCGCGCTGCTGCCAGGTGTTGCCCTTGAAGGGTAGTCGGAGCATGGCGCGGGAGACATCGGTGAACCGCGCCGAGACGATCGGAACGCCGTCCAGCGCAGCGGTCCATGACGCCCTGGTCACCGGGCCGCTGGTGCTGATCTCGTGGGTGAAGTCGCACAGGTCCTTGGGGATCGCCCACAGGTCGCGACCGCCGTGCACCGACTGGATCGAGTCGACCCAGATGTCGGTGATGTTGACTGCCTTGGTGAGCGGCCGGGCGACGAGCAGTTCGCCGTAGGTCAGCGGGCTCGGCTCCTCGTACTTCACGAGCGCGACGCCGTACACGCCGGGCTCGCGGTCGCGGTGGTCGCCGGCGCGCACCTTGAAGAGGGACAGCCACAGCTGGCCGGTCATGTTCCACGGCGCCTGGGGGTACGTGACGTCACCGGAGGTCGGTGAGGACGTCCACTGCACGGTCATGGCCGCAGCCTAGTCGTCGTCCGGGTCGTCGGCCCGGGCCAGCCAGGTCGCGAACCGCTCGATCGGGTTCTCGTCATCCGGGTGCAGGTCGACATAGGCGCGCAGCTGGTCGGCCAGCCAGGCCAGGGTGACATCCTCGTCACCGCGGCGCTTCTCCAGCTCCTCGATGCCGCGGTCGGTGAAGTACATCGTTGCTCCTTAGATCACCACGTCTCGGCAAGCTCGACGACCGGTGGTCGAGCTCGCCGAGCCACGGTGAGGATCACGCGAAAGCCTGGTCCATGAGCGACTTCTGCTCCTCGACGTGCCTCGAGTGCTGGCCGACCGACGGCGAGGACGCCTCGGCTCGCGAGATCAGCGAGACCTCCTGGTCGAGCTGGCCGAACAGGTTCAGCCGGAAGTGCGGAGCCGGGCCCATGTTGGCCGGCTCGTCCTGCACCCAGCGCACGCTGCGCAGGTTCGGGAACCTGCTCAGCTCGGCGCGCAGCTCCTCGACCGGCAGCGGGTACAGCTGCTCGATCCGCACGATCGCCGTCGTCGGGTCGTCGCCCTGGCGCTTGGTCCGCTCGACCATCAGGTCCCAGGTGATCCGGCCGCTGCAGAGCAGGACCGTGGTGACCCTCTCGGGGTCGGCGACCGTGTCGCCCGCCACAGGTGCGAACGAGCCCTGGGTGAACGCATCGGGCTGGGAGGCGGCCTCCTTGCGCTTGAGCATCGACTTCGGCGTGAAGACGATCAGCGGCTTGTGCGCCTCACCCAGCGCGTGCCGGCGGAGCAGGTGGAAATGGCTGGCGGGCGTTGACGGCTGGGCGACGACGAAGGCGTCGTCGGCTGCCATCTGCATGAACCGCTCGATGCGGGCCGAGGAGTGGTCCGGGCCCTGGCCCTCGTAGCCGTGCGGGAGCAGCAGGACGACGCCCGACTGCTGGCCCCACTTGTTCTGCCCGGCGGTGATGTACTCGTCGGTCACGATCTGCGCGCCGTTGACGAAGTCGCCGAACTGGGCCTCCCAGAGGACCAGGGCGTCCGGGCGGGCCACCGAGTACCCGTACTCGAAGCCGAGCGCGGCGTACTCGAACAGCAGCGAGTCGTAGACGTGGAACGGTGCCTGGTCCTCGGTGAGGTTGGACAGCGGGGTCCACTCGTCGGCGTTCTTGCGGTCGATGATCGTGGCGAAGCGCTGCACGAACGTGCCGCGGCGCGAGTCCTGGCCGGCCAGACGAACCGGGCGGCCTTCCATCAGGAGCGAGCCGAAGGCAAGGATCTCACCGGTGCCCCAGTCGATCGGGCCCTCGTTGATCGAGGCAGCCCGCCGTTGCAGCTGCGGGAGCACCTTGGGGTGCACCGTGAATCCCTCGGGCGGGGAGACGTAGGCGTCCGAGATCCGCTTCATGGTCTCGGGGCTGATGGCGGTCGGCGCTTCGCCGGTGGCCAGCTTGTCCGGGTAGTCCGGCACGGTGGTCCAGGAGTCCGGACGTGCGTCGGCCTCGCGGACCTCGGTGAAGACGCGCTCGAGCTGCTGCTGGTAGTTCTGCAGCACCTGCTCGGCCTCTTCGACGGTGATGTCGCCGCGGCCGATCAGCGACTCGGTGTAGAGCTTGCGCACCGAGCGCTTCTGCTCGATCAGGTCGTACATCAGCGGCTGCGTGTACGACGGGTCGTCGCCCTCGTTGTGACCACGACGCCGGTAGCAGACCAGGTCGATCACGACGTCCTTGCGGAACGTCTGGCGGTACTCGAAGGCGAGCCGAGCGACTCGGATGCACGCCTCCGGGTCGTCACCGTTGACGTGGAAGATCGGCGCCTGGACCATCCGGGCGACATCGGTGCAGTACAACGAGGAGCGCGAGGCGGCCGGCGAGGTGGTGAAGCCGACCTGGTTGTTGACCACGACGTGGATCGTGCCGCCGGTGCGGTAGCCGCGCAGCTGGGACAGGTTGAGGGTCTCGGCGACCACGCCCTGGCCGGCGAACGCGGCGTCACCGTGCAGCAGCACCGGCAGCACCGGGTACTCGGCGCCGCGGTTGAGCACATCCTGCTTGGCCCGCGCGATGCCCTCCAGGATCGGGTCGACGGTCTCCAGGTGGGAGGGGTTCGCGGCGATCGACACCTTGATCCTGGCGCCGGAGCCGGCAAGGAACTCGCCTTCCGCGCCGAGGTGATACTTCACGTCCCCGGACCCCTGGACCGTGCGCGGGTCGATGTTGCCCTCGAACTCGCGGAAGATCTGGTTGTAGGACTTGCCGACGATGTTCGCCAGCATGTTGAGCCGACCACGGTGGGCCATCCCGATGGTGACCTCGTCGAGCTTCGCCTCGGCGGCGGCCTCGCAGATCTCGTCGACCAGCGGGATCGTGGTCTCGCCGCCCTCGAGGCTGAAGCGCTTCTGGCCGACGAACTTGGTCTGCAGGAACGTCTCGAAGGCCTCGGCCTGGTTGAGCTTGAGCAGGATCCGCAGCTGCTCCTCGCGCGGCGGCTTCTGGTGCGGCTGCTCGACCCGCTCCTGGATCCAGCGACGCTGGTCGGGGTCCTGGATGTGCATGTACTCGATGCCGACCGTGCGGCAGTACGAGTCGCGCAGGATGCCCAGCACGTTGCGCAGCTTCATGAACCGTCGTTCGCCCCCGAACTCGCCGGGGGCGAACTCGCGGTCGAGGTCCCACAAGGTCAGTCCGTGCGACTCGATCTCGAGGTCGGGGTGGCTGCGCTGCTTGTACTCCAGCGGGTCGGTGTCGGCCATCATGTGGCCGCGCACCCGGTAGGCGTGGATCAGCTCGAGGATGCGGGCCTGTTTGCTCACGTCGGAGTCATGGCTGTGCGAGACGTCGACGGCCCAGTGGATCGGCTGGTAGGGGATGCGCAGGCTGCGGAAGATATCGTCGTAGAAGCCGTCCTCGCCCAGCAGCAGGTGGTGCACCTGGCGCAGGAACTCACCGGACTGGGCGCCCTGGATCACCCGGTGGTCGTAGGTCGACGTCATCGTCATGATGCGGCTGATGGCGTTGCGGGTGATCGTCTCCTCGGAGGCTCCCTGGGCCTCGGGCGGGTAGTCCATCGAACCGACGCCGATGATCGCGGCCTGTCCGGCCATCAGGCGGGGGACCGAGTTGTTGGTGCCCAGGCCGCCGACGTTGGTGAGGCTGATCGTCGTACCGGCGTAGTCCTCCATCGTCAGCTTGTTGTCCTTGGCCTTGCGCACGATCTCCTCGTACGCCGTCCAGAAGTGCGCGAAGTCCATCGACTCGCAGCCCTTGATCGACGGGGCCACCAGCTGCCGGGTGCCGTCGGGCTTCTGCTGGTCGATGGCCAGACCGAGGTTGATGTGCGGTGGGGTCACCATGGTGGGCTTGCCGTCGATCTCGGCGAACGTGTTGTTCATCTCCGGCAGCGTCCGGATCGCCTTGATGATCGCGTACCCGATGAGGTGCGTGAACGAGACCTTGCCGCCGCGGGCACGCTTGAGGTGGTTGTTGATGACGATGCGGTTGTCCCAGAGCAGCTTGACCGGGATGTTGCGCACGCTCGTGGCAGTCGGCACCGCGAGCGAGACGTCCATGTTCTTGGCGGTCGCAGCGGCGATGCCGCGCAGGACCGTGTAGCTCGGCTCGTCGGTGACCGCGGGTGCTGTCGGAACCGACGGCTCCTTCGGCACCGGCGGCGCGGTCGGGGTCGCGTGCGGCGCGGGAACCGGTTCGGTCGCGGCAGCCGGGGTCGGTGCGGCCGAGGGCGTTGCGACTGGGGTCGGCGCGGGCGAGGGCGTTGCGACCGGGGTCGGCGCGGGCGAGGGCGTTGCGACCGGGGTGATCGGCGCAGGAGCGACCGCGGTGGGAGCCTGAGCCGGAGCAGCGCCGTTCTTGTAGGTGGCGAAGAAGTCCCACCAGGCAGGATCCACCGTGCTGGGGTCCTTCTGGTACTGCTCGTACATCTCGTCCACGAGCCACTCGTTGGCTCCGAACGCTGCGAGGGGGTTGCCTTCAGTGGGCTCGTGCACGGCTGTTCTTCGCCTCTTCCGATGCAGTGCGACGGGTGATGTCGAAGGCAAGGTTAGTCCCAGCACCCACGCGCCGCAGCACCGCGCGCTGAGTTCGGACCAGTCGACGACTCTGGAGGCGGGTTCAGTCGCTGCCGACTGAAACGCCGCCCCCGGTGGCCTGCGAGAAGCCGACGACCTCGGCAGGCCCTGGGCCGTACACGCCGTCCAGCTTGCCCAGGGAGTCAGGCTCCTCTCGTCACGCGGAAAATATATTGACGCATCTATATAGAGATACCTATGCTTCGTGATATGGCAGCCGACAAGGAGGCTCTGGGCGAGGCGCTCTACGGGCTTGCCACCGGCGTCGTTCGACGGCGGTCCCGGACCCTCAGCCTGACCGCGTTGTCGACGCTGGCGACGCTGGAGCAGACCGGCCTGCGGAGATTGACCGACCTCGCCGTGACCGAGGAGATCACCCAGCCATCGATGACCTCACTGGTCAGCCAGCTCGAACAGCTCGGTCTGGCCGAGCGGCATCGGGACCCGGGTGATGCGCGGGTGGTCCTAGTGGGTATTACGCGAACCGGGCGACAGCTGATGTCAGCGCGCCGCAAGGCCGGTGCGGAGTCGTTGGCCGAGCTGATCGACAAGCTCGACGGGAAGGAAGCAGCCGAGCTCCAGGCAGCGCTCCCGGCGCTGCTGCGTCTGGTTGATCTCGTCACCGAGAGTTGATCCGACGCTCTGAACAGCACATCGTGATCGGAGGTGATGGCAATGGTGCACGACACGGATGCAGGACACGGAGTCCGTGGCCTGGATCGCAACGAGGTCACGAGACCTGTGCTCGTCGTCGGTCTCGACGGCTCACCGAGCAGCTGGGACGCGTTCTCCTGGGCCGCCGGCGAGGCGACGCGCGTCGACGGCAGGATTGTCGCCGTCTACGTCGTTCCGCCCGCCGCGGCGATGGTCTCGTTCGGGGTGCCCTATGACTACGCGGCAGCCGAGCAGGCCAGGCATGACGTCGCCGAGGATCTGCGGGACGAGGCCGCCCGCCGCGCCGAGGAGCTCGGCGTCGACCTCAGCTTCGCGATGGGCCACGGCGACGCGACCCGCGCGCTGACTGAGGTTGCGCGCAGTGTGCACGCACACCTCGTGGTCGTCGGCCGGTCGACGAAGGTGCTGCATCGTCTCGCCGGCTCGCTGAGCCATCGCATCACCTCGCGCAACGACGCACCCGTGGTGGTCGTCGTGCCGTGACCGCCTCGCGACGGCCTGGTCGTGTGGCGCCTCCGGCAGGATTCGAACCTGCGACACCTGGTACCGGCAACGAGCAGAGCCTCGTTCGCCGTCGCGTTCGTGTGGCGCCTCCGGCAGGATTCGAACCTGCGACACCTGGTACCGGCAGTGAGCAGAGCCTCGTTCGCCGTCGCGTTCGTGTGGCGCCTCCGGCAGGATTCGAACCTGCGACACCTGGTACCGGAAACCAGTGCTCTATCCCCTGAGCTACGGAGGCATGCGTCCGACCTCGGACGCTGCAGCGCGATGACGAACACTACCGGGCGAAACTGGTGGATAAGAAACCCGGGCCCGCCGATAGGCTTGGCGGGTGAATCCCGAGCAACTCTCCGACACCTTCGTCGCTGCCCTGACCGCACTGGTCGACCAGGGCCGCCTGACCCTGCCTGATGGGGTTCCGACGTCGGTCGTGATCGAGCGGCCGCGGAGCAAGGAGCACGGGGACTACGCGACGAACGTCGCCCTGCAGCTGGGCAAGAAGGCCGGCCTGAACCCGCGCGACCTCGCGGGGCTGCTCGCCGAGGAGCTTGCGAAGGCCGACGGCATCGCCAAGGTCGACGTCGCCGGTCCGGGATTCCTGAACATCACGGTCGCAGCAGACGCCCAGGGCCAGGTCGCGGCCGACGTCGTGGCGGCCGGGTCGGCGTACGGCGGGTCGGACCTGTTCGCCGGCGAGAAGATCAACCTTGAGTTCGTCTCGGCCAACCCCACCGGACCGATCCACATCGGTGGGGTGCGCTGGGCAGCCGTCGGTGATGCGCTCGGCCGGATCCTCACCCTGGCCGGTGCGCAGGTCACCCGGGAGTACTACTTCAACGACCACGGTGGCCAGATCGACCGGTTCTCCGGCTCGCTGCTCGCGGCCGCACACGGTCGTCCGGTGCCCGAGGACGGGTACGGCGGCGACTACATCGACGAGATCGCCAAGAACGTGATGGTCCAGCGCCCCGATGTCCTGGATCTGCCGGACGCCGAGGCGCAGGAGGTCTTCCGCGCCGTCGGGGTCGACCTGATGTTCGCCGAGATCAAGCAGAGCCTGCACGACTTCGGCGTCGACTTCGACGTCTTCTTCCACGAGGACGACCTGCACACATCAGGGGCCGTTCAGCGTGCGGTGGACCGGCTGACCGAGCTCGGCAACACCTACGAGCAGGACGGCGCGATCTGGCTGCGCACCGAGCAGTTCGGCGACGACAAGGACCGGGTGATCATCAAGTCCGACGGCCAGGGTTCCTACCTGTCCGGCGACCTGGCGTACTACCTGGACAAGCGGAGTCGCGGCTTCGACCGGTGCTTCATCATGCTCGGCGCCGACCACCACGGCTACGTCGGCCGGATGATGGCCATGTGCGCCGCCTTCGGCGACACGCCGCACGTCAACCTCGAGATCCTGATCGGGCAGCTGGTCAACCTCCTGCGCGACGGCCAGCCCCTGCGGATGTCCAAGCGTGCGGGCACGGTAGTGACGATCGACGACCTGGTCGAGGCGATCGGTGTCGACGCAGCGCGCTACGCCCTGGCCCGGTACAGCTCGGACTCGATGATCGACCTCGATCTCGACCTGTGGGCCCGGCAGTCCAACGACAACCCGGTCTTCACCGTGCAGTACGCCCACGCCCGGGTCTCCAGCCTGCTGCGCAACGCGGCGGACCTCGGCGTCGTGGCCGCGTCCCATCCGGAGTTGCTCACCCACGAGAAGGAGGGCGAGTTGCTGCGCGCCCTCGCGGAGTTCCCGCGGGTGGTGGCGAGCGCCGCCGACCTGCGGCAGCCGCACAGGATCGCGCGCTACCTCGAAGAGCTCGCCGGCAAGTACCACCGGTTCTACGACAGCTGCCGGGTGCTGCCGATGGGCGACGAGGAGCCGGGCGACCTGCATGCCGCACGGCTGCTGCTGGTCGACGCGACCCGGGTCGTCCTGGCCAACGGTCTCGGCCTGCTCGGCGTCTCAGCGCCGGAGCGGATGTGAGAGCCCACGAAGCCGGCTGGGCGCATGCGGCTGTCTCGGCCCGCGGGCCGGCGTGGCTGCGCGAGCCCGCAGACGTCAACGCCCTCGTGCCGCAGCTCTGGTCGGGTACCGCGCGCAAGGTCGACGGGGTCCTCGAAGTCGGGGGAGTTCTGGTCACCGACCTGGTTCGCCAGCACGGGTCGCCTGCCTACGTGCTGGACGAGGTCGATTTCCGGGCGCGGGCCGCGGCGTTCAAGACGGCGTTCGGTCGCCAAGAAGATGCGCACTGGGACGTGTACTACGCCGGCAAGGCCTTCCTCTGCACGACGGTGGCGCGCTGGGTCGTCGAGGAGGGCCTGTTCCTCGATGTGTGCTCCGGCGGGGAACTGGCTGTCGCCGTCCGTGCGCAGGTCCCGCCGGAACGGATCGGCTTCCACGGCAACAACAAGACGCGTGGCGAGCTGTCCGAGGCCGTCGAGCTCGGGGTCGGCCGGATCATCGTCGACTCATTCCACGAGATCGAGCGGCTCGCCGCGATCACTCGCGAACTCGGCCGGACCGCACGGGTGCTGATCCGGGTGACCGCCGGCGTCGAGGCGCATACCCACGAATACATCGCCACCGCGCACGAGGATCAGAAGTTCGGGTTCTCGATCAGCAGCGGCGACGCGCTCGAGGCGGCCCGTGAGATCGCCGGGGTGCCCGGGTTGGAGCTACTCGGCCTGCACAGCCACATCGGCTCCCAGATCTTCGACTCCGCCGGCTTCGAGGTCGCCGCGCGGCGGGTGCTCGCGCTGCACGCCCAGATCTCCGACGAGATCGGCATCGAGATGCCGGAGATGGATCTGGGTGGAGGCTTCGGCATCGCCTACACGACCCAAGACGATCCGTCGGATGCGGCGCAGCTGGCGATCGAGTTGACCAAGATCGTGGCCGACGAGGCCAAGGCGCGCGGCCTCGCGGTCCCGCGTCTCTCGATCGAGCCGGGCCGTGCGATCGTCGGACCGGCGATGTGCACCGTCTACGAGGTCGGCACGGTCAAGGCCGTCGAGCTCGACGCGGGCCCGGGAGTGACCAGCGTGCGCACCTACGTCTCGGTCGACGGCGGGATGAGCGACCACATCCGCACGGCCTTGTACGACGCCGACTACTCGGCAACGCTCGCCAGTCGCCACTCCGAGGCGCCCGTCCTGCTGTCCCGGATCGTCGGCAAGCACTGCGAGGCCGGTGACATCGTGGTCAAGGACGAGTTCCTTCCCGGTGACGTCGTGCCCGGTGACCTGGTTGCCGTACCGGGCACCGGTGCGTACTGCCGCTCGATGGCCAGCAACTACAACCACGCGCCCAGACCGCCGGTGATCGTGGTCAAGGACGGGTCCGCGGTCGTCGCGGTGCACCGCGAGACCATCGATGACCTGCTGAGACTCGACGCCGACCCGGCGGCGGGAATGGAAGACTGAGCCCGATGAGCGCCCAGGAGCCTGACAAGGCGAGACCGATCCGCGTAGCCCTGCTGGGCTGCGGGGTGGTCGGCACCCAGGTGGCCCGCCTGCTCGCCGAGCAGGCATCGGACCTGACGGCTCGGGTCGGCGCGCCGGTCGAGCTGGTCGGCATCGCCGTACGCCGTCTCGGGCTCGAACGTGACGCGGACCTGCCCGCCGACCTGTTCACCACCGACGCCGAAGCGCTGGTCAGGCGTGAGGATGTCGACGTCGTCGTCGAGGTCATCGGCGGCATCGAGCCGGCACGCACGCTGATCCTGGCCGCGCTGCGGTCGGGCGCGTCCGTGGTCACGGCCAACAAGGCGCTGCTCGCGGAGGACGGTGCCACCCTGTTCGAGGTCGCCGAGGAGTCCGGCCGCGACCTGTACTACGAGGCCGCGGTCGCCGGCGCGATCCCGATCTTGCGCCCGCTGCGCGAGTCCCTGGCCGGTGACAAGGTCACCCGTGTGCTCGGCATCGTCAACGGCACCACCAACTTCATCCTCGACCGGATGGACACAGTCGGCGCCGGCTTCACCGAGGCGCTCCAGGAGGCCCAGTCCCTCGGCTACGCCGAGGCCGACCCGACCGCCGACGTCGAGGGCTTCGACGCCGCGGCCAAGGCAGCGATCCTGGCCAGCCTCGCGTTCCACACCCGGGTCACCGCCGGGGACGTCTACCGCGAGGGCATTGCCGAGGTCACTGCGAGCGACGTGGCCTCCGCCCGGGAGATGGGCTGCGTGGTCAAGCTGCTCGCCATCTGCGCGCTCGAGGAGACCCCCGAGGGCACGTCGGTCTCTGCCCGCGTGCACCCGGCGATGATCCCGCGCTCGCACCCGCTGGCCAGCGTTCGCGAGGCCTACAACGCTGTCTTCGTCGAGAGCGAAGCGGCCGGCCAGCTCATGTTCTACGGCCCGGGCGCAGGCGGCGCCCCCACGGCGAGCGCCGTCCTCGGCGACCTCGTCACGGTGGCGCGCAACCGGCTCGGCAACGTCCGCGGCGCCGGCGAATCGGCGTACGCCGACCTTCCGATCCTGCCGATGGGGAGGACCGAGACCCGCTACCACGTGCAGATCGACGTCGATGACAAGGCCGGTGTGCTTGCCGCGGTCGCGCAGGCGTTCGCCGAGCACGACGTCTCGATCCAGACCGTTCGCCAGGAGGGCCGTGGTGATGATGCCCAGCTCGTCGTCGTGTCCCACGCAGCCACCGACGCCGACCTGTCCGCCTGTGTGCAGGCGATCCGCACCATGGCGTTCGTCCGTGACGTGTCCAGCGTGATGCGGGTAGAGGGAGCGACCGAGTGACACACCAGTGGCTGGGCGTGATCGAGGAGTACCGGGACCGGCTCGACCTGCCCGAGAACACCCCGACGATCACGCTGGGTGAGGGTGGCACCCCGATGGTGCACTCGGACTGGCTCTCCGGCGTCACCGGGGCCGAGGTCTGGCTCAAGGTCGAGGGCAACAACCCGACCGGCTCGTTCAAGGATCGGGGCATGACCGTCGCGCTGTCGGTCGCTGTCGGCCAAGGCGCCAAGGCTGTCGTATGCGCGTCGACCGGCAATACCTCTGCCTCGATGGCTGCCTATGCCGCCAAGGCCGGGATCAAGCCGCTCGTGCTGGTGCCGCAGGGCAAGATCGCAGCCGGCAAGCTCGCCCAGGCGATCCTTCACGGCGCCCAGGTGATCATGGTCCGCGGGAACTTCGACGACTGCCTGAGGATCTCGCGGTCGCTGGCCGAGGACTACCCGGTCGCCCTGGTCAACTCGGTGAATCCGATGAGACTCGAGGGCCAGAAGACAGCGTCCTTCGAGATCGTCGACTTCCTCGGCGAGGCCCCCGACGTGCATGTGCTGCCGACGGGCAACGCCGGCAACATCTCGGCGTACTGGAAGGGCTACAAGGAGTACCGCGACTCCGGCGACTCCACCCTGACTCCCGTGATGCGGGGGTGGCAGGCCGCCGGCGCAGCTCCCCTCGTCCTGGGTACCCCGGTGCCGGACCCGGAGACCGTCGCCTCGGCGATCAGGATCGGCAACCCTGCTTCCTGGGACCTTGCGATGGCGGCGGCCAACGAGTCCGGTGGCATGTTCCGCAAGGCGACCGACGACCAGATCCTGGCGGCGCAGCGCGATCTCGCCTCCCGTGACGGCGTCTTCGTCGAACCGGCGTCGGCGGCCGGGGTTGCCGGGATCCTCATCGAGCACGAGGAGGGCGCCGACCTGCGGGGCAAGACCGTTGTGATCACGGTGACGGGACACGGACTGAAGGACATCGACACGGCCCTGTCGACCTTCACCGACCTCGTTGATGTGGTCGTGGATGCCGACGTCACCGCGGCCGCGCGCGCTGCCGGCCTGGACTGATGTCGGCCAGTCCAGTCAGCCGCTGGGTCACCGGACCGGTCACCGTCGAGGTTCCGGCTACCAGCGCCAACCTCGGCCCCGGCTTCGACTGCCTCGGGCTGGCTCTGGACCTGCACGATCGGCTGACCGCGGAGGTCACCGGGTCAGGCTTGGAGATCGAGATCTCGGGTGAGGGCGCCAGGTCCCTGCCACGCGACGAACGCCACCTGGTGCTGCGGGCGATGCGTCGAGCCTTCGAGCTGCTCGGGGTGGAACCACCGGGACTCCGGCTGGCGTTCGACAACGCCATTCCGCAGAGCCGGGGCCTCGGGTCGTCGTCGGCCGCGATCGTCGGCGGTCTGGCGCTCGCGCGGGCCCTGGTGCTCGACGCCGGTGATTTCGACGACCAAGCGCTGCTCAGGCTCGCCAACGACGTCGAGGGCCATCCCGACAACGTCGCTCCCGCCCTGTTCGGCGGGCTGGTCGTCTGCGGCCAGAGTTCCGAGGCGGTCTGGGCCGTGAGGGCGCCGATCGATGCGTCCATCAGCGCGGTCGCGTTCGTTCCGCCCGACGGTGTGAGCACCGACGCCGCCCGGGGCCTGCTGCCTGCGCAGGTCGATCACGCGGTGGCCGCCGCGAACAGCGGGCGCGCCGCCCTGCTGGTGGCGGCCCTGGCGGGCGAGACCGGCTATCTGCTGCGGGGTACCGAGGACTTCCTGCACCAGGGGTTCCGCAGCTCGGCCATGCCGGCGTCGTTCGACCTGGTGACGGCGCTCCGGGCCCAGGGTCACGCCGCCTTCATCTCCGGTGCCGGGCCGACGGTTCTCGTGCTGGTCACCGACGACTCGGACCTGGCCGACTGGTGCCCTGCGGGCTGGGTGTCGCGCCGCCTCGGCACGGACCTCACAGGTGTGCGGGTTGTCACCTCGTGACTGCTTGGCTGGTGCTAAGGTTGCCTTCGCGTCCAGTGAGATCGCACCGCTGATCCGATGATCGGCGCGACACCCTGACGCACTTCTCCTGATCGGACTCTCACCCCCGGACTGCTGTGTCTCGTGCAGGGGAGTGGGCCCGTATCGGGTCATCGCACAGCGCCTACGCATCACACGTACGGCCCGCACCTGGGGAAGGACCCCGCATGACCGAAGAAACCACGACCACTCTGGATGCCGGCAAGGGCCAGGCGAAGCGGTCGGGAGGTGGACTGAGCTCGATGTTGCTGCCGGAGCTCAAGCAGGTGGCGGGTGGCCTCGGCATCAAGGCCACCGGCATGAAGAAGGCCGAGCTCCTCGCCGCGATCAAGGCCGCCCAAGGTGGTGGCCAGGGTGGCGGCGTGCGGAAGCAGGATCGCCGTCCCGAGGACCGAGCTGAGCAGCCCGAGAGCGCCGACGCGCGTCCGGAGCAGGTCGCCGTCCAGCCCGAGCGCGTCGAACCGGCAGAACCCGCGGCCGCCGCCCGTGACAGCCAACGCGAGAGCCAGCGCGAGAACGAGCGCGACACCCGCGCCCGCAACCAGAACGGCGGCCAGAGCGGCGGCCAGAACGGCGGCCAGAGCAGCGGCCAGCGCGCCGGCAACCAGGTCGCCGGTCAGGGCACCGACGAGGAAGGCGGCTCACGCCGCAACCGTCGGCGCCGGGGACGCGACCGCGACCGTGTCGGGGGTCAGGGTGGCTCTGCAAACCAGCCGAACCAGGGTGGCAACCAGCCGAACCAGGGCGGGAACCACCCGTCGAACCCGGGGCGGTCCAACCGCAACGAGCCCGACCTGCAGATCCTCGAGGACGACGTCCTAGCGCCGTGCGCGGGCATCCTCGACGTCCTCGACAGCTATGCCTTCGTCCGGACCAGCGGCTACATGCCCGGCCCCGACGACGTCTACGTCTCGCTCTCGACCGTGCGCAAGTACGGCCTGCGCCGAGGTGACGCGATCACCGGCCAGGTGCGTCAGCCGCGCGAGGGCGATCGCAAGGAGAAGTTCAACCCGCTGGTCCAGATCGACACCATCAACGGCGGCGACCCGGACTCGGCGCGAAACCGGGTGGAGTTCAGCAAGCTGACGCCGCTGTACCCCTCCGAGCGCCTGCGGATGGAGACGACCTCGACGAACATGATCGGCCGCGTGATCGACATCGCGGCCCCGATCGGCAAGGGCCAGCGCGGCCTGATCGTCTCGCCGGCCAAGGCGGGCAAGACGATGATCATGCAGTCGATCGCGAACTCGATCACGACGAACAACCCCGAGTGCCACCTGATGGTCGTGCTCGTCGACGAACGTCCTGAAGAGGTCACCGACTTCGAGCGTTCGGTCAAGGGTGAGGTGATCAGCTCGACCTTCGATCGCCCGGCCACCGACCACACGATGGTCGCGGAGTTGGCCATCGAGCGCGCCAAGCGCCTCGTCGAGCTCGGCCACGACGTCGTGGTCCTGCTTGACGGCATCACCCGCCTCGGTCGGGCGTACAACCTCGCGGCACCAGCCAGTGGCCGGATCCTGTCCGGCGGCGTCGACTCGGCCGCCCTCTACCCGCCGAAGCGCTTCTTCGGCGCTGCCCGCAACATCGAGGACGGCGGCTCGCTCACGATCCTGGCGACCGCCCTGATCGAGAGCGGCTCGAAGATGGACGAGGTGATCTTCGAGGAGTTCAAGGGCACCGGCAACATGGAGCTCCGCCTGCGGCGTGACTTCGCCGACAAGCGGATCTTCCCGGCCATCGACGCCGTCAGCTCCGGCACCCGCCGCGAGGAGCAGCTGATGAGCCCTGAGGAGCTCTCGATCGTGTGGAAGCTGCGTCGGGTGCTCTCCGGGTTGGACGGCCAGCAGGCGCTCGAGCTGCTGCTGGAGCGGTTGAAGAAGTCGCAGAACAACCTCGAATTCCTGATGCAGGTCCAGAAGACGACTCCGACGCCCGGTGCGCAGGAAAACTGACTTTCCCGACAGAAGACAGTTCCATCGTTATGCTGGAACGACGTCCGCTGGGGGCAGCGCGATGAGACGAGGGGGACTGTGGTGGCACGCATCGTGATTGCTGACGACGACGCTGACATCCGTGAGCTCGTCGTCTTCAAGCTGCGTCATGCCGGGCACGACGTACTGCCGGTCGCCGACGGCGCCGCGGCGGTCGAGGCCTGCCTGGCATCGCCCCCGGACCTGGTGATCCTCGACGTGATGATGCCGGGGATGAGCGGCCTCGAGGCGGCTCGGGCGCTGCGCGCCGAGGAGACGATGACCGGCGTACCGATCATCATGCTCACGGCCCGCGCCCAGGAGTCCGACATCGAGCAGGGCTTCGAGGCGGGTGCCGACGACTACGTCGTCAAGCCGTTCAGCCCCCGCGAGCTCGCCACCCGGGTCGCGGCGGTCCTCGCCGGCACCTGAGCGGACTCGTCGGGGAACAACTCCGATCCGTGCACTGTTGTGCACCGTGGACCACCCGGCTCCGATTTCCTCGGGACCACTCAGGGGTGGCACAATCGCTGGTTGGCTCCGGTTCACGTCCGCACCCGCGGACGACCCGGCGGCTCGAAAACCCGAGAGGACCGCAATGAAGAAGGACATCCACCCCGAGTACGTGGTGACCGAAGTGAGCTGCACCTGCGGCAACACGTTCACGACGCGCAGCACCTCGACGAGCGGCACGCTTCGCTCCGAGGTCTGCTCCAACTGCCACCCGTTCTACACCGGCAAGCAGAAGATCCTCGACACCGGCGGCCGCGTGGCCCGGTTCGAGGCACGTTACGCCAAGAAGGCTGAGAAGTAGCCGCAGCCCGGCACGCACGCCCGCTGCGTTGTCGTCGGTGAACGGCCCGCTCCGCTCAAAGGCCGCCTCCCTCCTCCGCCCTGCGATCGCACGCACCGGACGAGGGCGGCGGCCACTTCGTTGGTGAAGGACTCAGATGTTCGAAGCAGTCGAAGGACTGATCGCCGAGCACGCCGAGATCGAGCACACCCTGGCCGACCCCGAGGTGCACGCTGACCAGGCCCGGGCCCGCAAGCTCAACCAGCGCTACGCCGAGCTGAGCTCGATCGTGCGGACCTACCGCGAATGGCTCCAGCTGGGCGACGACGCCGAGGCGGCCGGCGAGCTGTCGGGGGAGGACCCTGAAGGGAGCCAGGCGTTCGCCGCCGAGGCCGTCGAGCTGGCCGAGCGACGGGTCGTGGTCGGCGAGCGGCTGCGCCAACTGCTGGTTCCGCGTGAGGCCTCCGACAGCAAGGACGCCCTGCTCGAGGTCAAGTCGGGCGAGGGCGGCGAAGAATCCGCCCTCTTCGCCGCAGATCTGCTGCGGATGTACACCCGGTACGCCGAGACGCGTGGCTGGACCACCGAGATCCTGGATGCCAACGAGTCCGACCTCGGTGGCTACAAGTCGGTGACGGTGGCCGTGAAGGCGAAGGGGATCCCGGCGCCCGGCGAGGCCCCGTACGCGCTGCTCAAGTTCGAGGGCGGGGTCCACCGCGTCCAGCGGGTGCCGGTCACCGAGAGCCAGGGCCGCGTGCACACCTCTGCCGCCGGGGTCCTGGTGATGCCCGAGGCCGAGCAGGTCGACGTGTCGATCAACGAGAACGACCTGCGCATCGACGTCTTCAGGTCCTCGGGTCCGGGCGGCCAGAGCGTGAACACGACCGACTCCGCGGTCCGGATCACCCACCTGCCGACCGGCATCGTGGTCAGCTGCCAGAACGAGAAGTCGCAGCTCCAGAACAAGGACTCGGCGATGCGGATCCTGCGGGCCCGACTGCTCGCGGCTGCGGAGGAACAGGCGAACGCCGCGGCGAGCGATGCCCGTCGCTCCCAGGTTCGCACGGTCGACAGGTCCGAGCGCATCCGGACCTACAACTACCCGGAGAACCGGATCTCGGACCATCGCACCGGCTACAAGGCCTACAACCTGGACCAGGTGCTCGACGGTGCCCTCGAGCCGGTGATCGAGTCGTGCGTCCAGGCGGACATGGCGGCCCGACTGGACGCTCTCGGTGACTGACGTCTCCCGGTCGTCGAGCTTGCCGAGGCGCGGTGACCTGCTCGCCCAGGCGACCGCGGCCCTGGCTGCGGCCGGCGTCCCCAGTCCGGCGAACGACGCCGAGGTGCTGCTCGCGCACGCCCTCGGCACCCCGCGAGCCAGGCTGCTGCTTGTCGATGAAGTCGATGCAACTGCTGCGGCCCGGTTGGCGTCTCTGGTCGAGCGCCGCGCCCAGCGAATCCCGCTCCAGCACCTGATCGGATCCACGGGATTCCGCTACCTCGACATCGAGGTGGGCCCGGGAGTCTTCACCCCGCGGCCCGAGACCGAGCTGCTCGCGGGCTGGGCGATCGAGGCGGCCACTGGTGCGGCGGCACCCGGCCGCGACGTCCGGGTCGTCGACCTGTGCACCGGGTCCGGAGCGATCGCGGCGAGCGTGGCCCGGGAGCTGCCGCACTGCGAGGTGTACGCCGTCGAGCTCGATCCGGCCGCCGTCTCGTGGGCCGAGCGCAATCTGCTCAACAGCGGAGTCGAGCTGCGCCACGGCGACATGGCCGATGCGTTTCCCGAGCTCGACGGCACGGTCGACGTCGTGGTCTGCAACCCGCCGTACGTGCCGCTGACCGAGTACGAGGGGGTGGACGTCGAAGCACGGGAGCACGATCCGGCGCTGGCACTGTTCTCCGGTGAGGACGGCCTGGACGCGATGCGCGTGCTCGAGCAGGTGGCAGCCCGGTTGCTCCGTGCCGGGGGTGTGGTGGGGGCGGAGCACGCCGACCTGCAAGGTGAGTCGGCTCCGGCCGTCTTCGCCGGGAGCGGTCGCTGGAGCGAGGTACGCGATCACCGCGACCTGGCAGGTCGGCCCCGCTACCTGACCGCGCGACTGGCACGATGACTTCCGTGCACACCCGTTACGACGTCGACGACGAGTCGGTCCTCGAGGCCGGCCTGGCTGCCGCGACGATGGCGGTGCGAGCGGGTGAACTCATCGTGCTGCCGACCGACACCGTCTACGGTCTCGGCGCCGACGCGTTCGACGCCGCCGCCGTGAACCGCCTGCTGGCCGCCAAGGGTCGGGGTCGGGAGATGCCGCCGCCGGTGCTGGTCGGGTCCGCGGTGACGCTCGATGCGCTGGCCACCCAGGTGCCGGACTGGGCCCGCACCCTCGTCGATCACTACTGGCCGGGACCGTTGACGATCATCGTGCGCCAGCAGACCTCGTTGCAGTGGGACCTGGGCGAGACCCGGGGCACCGTGGCTGTCCGCATGCCCGACCACCAGATCACGCTCGACCTTCTGGCCCGCACCGGGCCGCTCGCGGTCTCCTCGGCCAATGTGACCGGGCAGCCCGCCGCGACCAACGCCGACCAGGCGGTCGAGATGCTCGGCGAGAAGGTCTCGGTCGTCCTCGACGGCGGCCCGACGACCGACGACCGTCCCTCCACGATCGTGGACTGCACCGGCACCCAGCCGCGGGTGCTGCGGGTCGGGGCGATCGCGGTGGACGAGATCCTCGGGGTCCTGGCGGCGAGCAAGCAGAGTCCTCCCGAGCCGGATTCCGAGCAGGACCCGCCCGGTGCGTGAGTACCTGCTCGTCTTCCTGATGGCTGCAGTCGTCAGCTACCTGCTCTGCGTGGTGGCCCGGGAGCTGGCCATGCGTACCGGAGCCGTGGCCCAGGTTCGCGACCGCGACGTGCACGCGATCCCGATCCCCTACTTCGGCGGGGTCGCGATGCTCGGCGGTCTCGGCGCCGGATTCCTGTTGGCTCACCACCTGCCGTTCCTGCGGCTGTCCCAACCCACCGTCTTCCACGACGCCGGGGTCGTGCTCACCGGCGGAGCGATCATCTGTGCGGTCGGGGTCCTGGACGACCTGATCGAGCTCGATGCGCTGACCAAGCTCGCCGGGCAGATCGTCGCCGCTGCCTACCTGGTGCTCAACGGCGTCCAGCTCTACTCGCTGCGGGTTCCCGGTCGCGACCAGATCGTGCTCGACTCCAGCCAGGCCGTAATTCTCTCGATCCTGCTGATCGTCGGCACCGTGAACGCGATCAACTTCGTGGACGGGCTCGACGGACTGGCCAGCGGGATGGTGTGCATCGGCGCGTTCGCGTTCTTCGCGTTCTCCTACCGCCTGGCGCAGACCAACAACCAGACGCTGGCGATCACCGCTGCGCTGCTGTGCGCGTGCCTGGCCGGAGCATGCGTCGGGTTCCTGCCGCACAACTTCTACCCGGCGCGGATCTTCATGGGCGACTCCGGCTCGATGCTGCTCGGCCTGGTGCTCTCCGGCTCGACCCTGACCCTGACCGGCCAGTTCGCCGGGGTCCAGCTGAACTCGGGCTCGGACCAAGGCAGTACGACGCTGGTCATCCTGCTGCCGATCCTGCTTCCGCTGGCGATCCTGGTGGTCCCGTTCGTCGACCTGCTGCTGGCCGTCGTACGGCGGACCCGACGTGGGCAGATGTTCTACCAGCCCGACAAGGAGCACCTGCACCACCGGTTGCTCGAGTTCGGGCACAGCCAGCGCAAGGCGGTGCTGATCATGTGGCTCTGGGCCTCCCTGATCGGGTTCGGTGCCGTCCTGATCAGCCTGTACACCCGCCCGTTGACGGTCGTCGCGCTCGGCATCTGGGCCGTCCTCACCCTGGTGCTGACCTTCGTCGTACCGCGACTGGAGCGGGCGTCGGCACCGGTCCGCGACGCCTGAGAGCAGCCTGAGGCACCCCGGTTACCCTTCAGTTCGGAGTCTGTGCTAGTTTTCACAAGCACTCACCGACCGCCCGCTGACGACCCAAGAAGGCCGCCATGACGACCGCTTCGAACCGACCCGTCACCGGGCGACTCCAGCAGCGGATCCATGGCCGGATCACGGGCCTCGGGAGCACTGAAATGCGCTGTGGTAGCGTCCGAACGTCGTCGCCCGCGGACGCTTTTTTGCGCGTGAGCAGCCCATTTTCCGACGACCTCACCGCACCTGCTCGAACGGACCTGACTGGATGGCCGATGACGTACCCGGACAAGGCTTGCGGGGTCGCGATCTCATCGGCCTCGGTGGTCTCCTGGCGGGCGCAGTCATCGGTGGCCTGGTCATCGGCCTCTTCATCGACGACCGTGCCGGTACCGAGCCTGTCTTCACCCTCATCGGTGTCTTCTCGGGCATCGTCGCCGGCGGCGTCGGCTTCTGGGTCCGTGTCCGCAGTGCCCTGCGCGGTTGAGCGTGCAGGAGGGGGTGAGTGGTGATGACCGACGAGCGGTCCACCCAGGCGATCACTGACCTGCCTGACCACGCGAGCCTCGGGAGGGTCGTGCGTGATCAGCGAAAGGCCCTCTGGGTCGCCCTAGCGTTGATCGTCTTCGGACTCTGGTTCGGTCAGTACGGCAACTGGACGATCGCCGGCTGCATCGCCGGGGGTGTCCTGATCGGACTGGCGAACCACCTGCACACCGAGTACTGGCTGCTGCGGATCATCACCTCTGGGAGTGACCTGACCCGCGGTCAGATGACGAGGGCTACGATCGTCCGCCTCGTGATCCTCGCCGTGGTCGCGATCGGCATCGCAGTAGCCTTCTGGCCGGCTGGGATATGGCTGCTGTTCGGGCTGGGGATCTTCCGGCTCATTTCATTTGTGATGACCGCGATCCCGCTTCTGAAGGAGCTGAAGAACAAGTGATGGCACTTGTCCCTGCCGAGATCCACATCACCCCGGGTGAGCACCCCACCCGGGACTGGTTCGGGTTCACCGTCAACCTGGACACGGTGACGAGCACGCTGATCGCCGCGGCGATCGTGCTGCTCCTCGGCCTGCTCGTACGCCGGGCACTGACCCGCACGTCCGAGGACCACGTGCCTACCAAGCTGCAGCTGATCTGGGAGAGCGTCGTCGGCGAGGTCAACAAGCAGGTCGAGGACAACCTCGGCAAGGTGCACCCGTACGTCGCGCCGCTGGCGATCTCGCTGTTCTTCTTCATCCTGATCGCGAACTGGCTCGAGCTGATCCCGAGCGAATTCGGTCCGGGACGCCTGCACGCGCTGCCCGCTCCGACCGCGGACACGAACCTGACCTACGCGATGGGCATCTTCGCGGTCGGAAGCGTCTGGGTCTACGGCATCCGCACCAAGGGCGTGAAGGGGTACTTCAGCCACTTCGTGCAGCCTTACCCGATCCTGCTCCCGCTGAACGTGCTGGAGGAACTGGTCAAGCCGGTCACGCTGGCGCTGCGACTCTTCGGCAACATCTTCGCCGGCGGCATCATGCTGGCCCTGATCGCCGCGATCCCGTGGTACTTCGGGATGCCGATCGCGAACATCGCCTGGAAGATGTTCGACCTGGCCATCGGCGGACTGCAGGCGTTCATCTTCGCCCTGCTGACGGTCCTCTACTTCGCGATGGCCAGCGGTGGCCACGACGACGAGCACGCGCACGACAGCAAGACGCACGAACTCGCGGCCTGAGCAAACCCGCTCAGCCGCCCCTAGTTGTACAACCAAAGCGACGAGTGATCGTCGCGGAACTCAAGGAGAGACATGGCAGTCAAGACCATGGAACAGGCCATCACCCTCGCCGGCGGATTCGTCGGTGGCGGTCTCGCCCTCGCCGGCGGTGCCATCGGCGCCGGTATCGGTGACGGTCTGGCCGGTTCGTCGTACATCGAGGGCGTCGCCCGTCAGCCGGAGGCCCAGGGCCGCCTGCAGACCATCTTCTTCCTGACCGTCGGTCTGGTCGAGGCGATGTTCTTCATCAACCTCGCCTTCATGGCGCTGTTCGTCTTCGTCCTCGGCGGCAAGTGACCCACTGTTCGTCCACCAGACAGGAATTGGGTAGATGACACCCCTCGAGAGCAACTTCCTCGTACCGAACGGCACGTTCTTCGTC
>NZ_JAOPXI010000182.1 GCF_025965215.1 Marmoricola sp. | reverse complement strand
ACGTCGAGGCCAGCAAGGGCATCCACCTGGTCGTCCCGCGCGACCGGATCCGATCGGAGACCGGCTTCATCACGAAGACCGAGAAGTCCGTGCTGTTCGTGATCCCGTGGGGACGGCACTGGATCATCGGCACCACCGACACCGCCTGGAACCTCGACCTGGCGCATCCGGCCGCGTCCCGGGCCGACATCGACTACGTCCTGGGCCACGTCAACACGCTGCTGAAGGATCCCCTCGACCACGACGACGTCGAGGGTGTGTACGCCGGACTGCGGCCGTTGCTCAAGGGCGAGAGCGACGCGACCTCGAAGATCTCGCGCGAGCACACCGTCGTCGCGCCGGTGCCCGGGCTGGTCCTGATCGCAGGCGGCAAGCTGACGACGTACCGAGTGATGGCGAAGGACGCGGTCGACCTCGCGGCACGGTCCCTGGACGGCGTACGGCCGAGCATCACCGAACGGATCCCGCTGCTCGGAGCGCACGGGTTCGAAACCCGGACGAACCAGCGCGCAACGCTCGCACGTGCCTCCGGGCTCGACCTGGCACGGATCGACCACCTGCTCGGACGGTACGGCGGCATGGTCGACGAGCTTCTCGACCTGATGACCGACGACCCGGCCATGGCCGAGCCGCTGATCCATGCCGAGGACTACCTGTGCGCAGAGGTCGTCTACGCGGTGACCCACGAAGGTGCCCGGCACCTGGACGACGTCCTGACCCGGCGTACCCGGATCTCGATCGAGATGTTCGACCGCGGCACCCTCTGCGCCCAGCAGGTTGCCGAGCTGATGGCCGGCGTCCTCGGGTGGGACCAGGCCCGGATCGACGAAGAGGTCGACCACTACCTGCGCCGCGTCGAGGCCGAGCGCCAGTCCCAGGAGAAGCCCACCGACCAGGAGGCCGACGAGGCCCGGGTTTCTGCGCCCGAGGGGCCTTGGGGCCAGTAGCAAGACCTGGGTCGAGCTGCGCGGCCAGGTGACGATCGTGATCGTGACCCACAACATGCAGCAGGCAGCCCGGGTCTCGGATCGCTGTGCGTTCTTCCTCGCGGCGCAGGGCCGGCCCGGTGTGATCGTCGAGCAAGGACCCACCGATGACGTGTTCGGCTCTCCCCGGGATCAACGGACCCGGGACTACGTGGAAGGGCGGTTCGGATGAACCCACAACCGGATGTTGCCAGCTCGGCGCAGGACAGCGCCCCGCCGGATCGCGCCGACGAGTTGTTCTGGGTCGACGGCCGCCTGCTGCACGGCTGGGCGGTCGCGCACAGTCGATTGGGCCACCCGTTGGGCACCGGCGACCAGCAGGTGCGATTCATGTTCACGCAGAGCAACCACACGGCGGTTCCGCTGATCCAGCAATGGGTCGAGCACCTCGGCTCGGTGGGCGTGGACGCGGATCGGGGATCGTCCCGCGTCTTCTGGCGACTGGCAGTGCGGCAACGGTCGTTGGCCCTGAGCGCACAGCCGTGCGGTGAGGTTGCCGACGCGATCGAGGGTGCACGCGGGGTCTCGCGCCGGGCCGCGGCCCTGACCGTCTCGTTCGGTTTCGCGCCCTCCGAGCCCATTCCGAAGTGGGTGGTTCGCGACGACGGCGTACCGGTCTTCGTGGGTCTTCCCCATCACCACCTGGTCCGTGTCACCGACCCGCGCGCGAGCCTCGCCGCCCTGGTGGCGGGAGCCCACGTCCGTACGAAGGTGCACGAGATCACCTGAGTTCCCGCGCTCGTTCGCGGCACAGTTCACCCTCCGTTTACCAATCAGTCCCCCACTGGTATCCACGCTTCCCCATGCTGCACCAGTGAACGGGGTGACAGAGGGGACGATGGGGGACGAAGTCGATCAGCCGCGGAAGATCAAACTTGTCCGGGACCTTCCCGACAAGCTGTTCCGTGGCGTGGCGTCCGCGGGCGGCGTGACCGTCCTGCTCATCATGTTGTTGGTAGGCACGTTCCTGGCCCTCAAGGCGGCCCCGGCCCTGCACCAGGCAGGCTTCTCGTTCTTCACCACGCAGGCGTGGAACCCGGACGGCCGGCACTTCGGAGTCGCTGCCCTGCTCGTCGGCACCGTGTTGATCGCGTTGGTCGCCGTCACGATCGCCGTCCCGCTCTCCACCGCCACCGCGCTCTACATCACCGAGTACGCGCCGGGCCGGATGAAGACGATCCTGATCGGCGTCATCGACCTGATGGCAGCGATCCCGTCCGTCGTGTACGGGCTGTGGGGGTTCTTCTTCCTGCAGAGCCGCCTCGCGCCGGTCGCGGCCTGGATCGCCCAGCACTTCGGGTGGATCCCGATCTTCAAGGTCAAGGGCGTCGACGGGCACCAACCGATCTCCTCGCTGACCCTGTTCACCTCCTCGACACTGATCGCCGGGCTCGTGGTCGGCATGATGATCACGCCGGTCATCACCTCGATCATGCGCGAGGTCTTCTCGCAGGTGCCGGTCGGAGAGCGCGAAGCAGCACTCGGCCTCGGTGGCACCAAGGCCGGGGTGATCCGCACAGTCGTACTGCCGTTCGGCAAGGGCGGCATGATCGGCGGAACCATGCTCGGCCTCGGTCGCGCACTCGGCGAGACGATTGCGGTGTACATGATCATCTCGCCGGTCTTCACGATCCAGCCGCACATCCTCCAGTCCGGCGCGATCTCGGTCTCGTCCCTGATCGCCTTGCAGTTCGCCGAGTCGAACTCGTTCGGTCTCTCGGCGCTGATGGCGGCCGGACTCACGCTGTTCCTGATTACCTTGTTGATCAACTTCGCTGCTTCCTCGGTGGTCGCACGGTCACGGTCGGGAGCAAGCAGTTGAGCACGATCCCCCAGCAACCGGAGGCGAAGCAGCGGTCGGACGTGGGGCAGCCGACGACCTACCTGCCGCAGGCCGACCCGGACATCGTCACCGTGCCACAGGTACGCCGGATGACCGGCGGCGTGCGGATCGGAGACGCGCTGTCCCTCGTCGGAGCGATTCTCGCCGCCCTCGCTCTGGCGACGATCGTCTCCAGTCAGATCGCTCCGATCCGGGGGTTCCTGGCCTTCTTCCTGGTGACCTACGCCCTTTTCCTGGTCATCTACGCCTTGCTTGTCTGGCTCGACGAACCGCCGTCGGTCGTGGCGGACCGGGTCGTCGCCGTGCTCGTGCAGTCGGGGGCGTTCGTGCTGGTGCTCGCACTGACCTCGGTGCTGACCTACACGGTCATCCGTGGTCGCTCGGCGGTCGTGCATTCGAACCTGCTCACCCGCGACATGACCACGACGGGCCCGCTCGACCCGTTGACCAGCGGGGGAGTGTCGCACGCGATCGTGGGCACGCTGATCCAGATCTCGATCGCGCTGGCGATCACGATCCCGCTCGGCATCACCGCGGCGCTGTTCCTGACCGAGGTCCCCGGGCCCTTCGCGCGGTTCACCCGGACCATCGTCGAGGCGATGACCGCACTGCCCTCGATCGTCGCCGGCCTGTTCATCCTGTCCTCGTTCATCCTGGTGCTGGGATTCGACAAGTCCGGCCTCGCGGCCGGCCTGGCGATCACCGTGATGATGCTGCCGATCATGATCCGGGCGGCCGACGTCGTCTTCCGGCTGGTGCCCTCGACGCTGAAGGAAGCAAGCCTCGCGCTCGGCGCCGGCCAGTTCCGGACAGTGCTGAACGTGGTCCTGCCCACAGCCCGCGGCGGCCTGACGACCGCGATCATCCTGGCCACGGCGCGCGGCATCGGTGAGACCTCGCCGGTGCTCCTGACCGCCGGCTACACCGCCTCCCTGAACCGCAACCCGCTCACCGGCCCGATGGTCTCGCTGCCGCTGGCCGTGTTCGAATTCGTGAAGTCCCCCGAGCCGACCATGGTCGCTCGCGGCTTCGGAACAGCGGTCGTCCTGATGCTGCTGGTGCTCATCCTTTTCGTCTCCGCCCGCATCATCGGCTCGCAGGACGTCGCCAAGCGGGCCCGGCGCAGGCAGCAACGCAAGGCCGTCCGCGGCGTCGTCGCCGGCCTGGTGTCCCGCTTCAGACCAGCGACGGCCGACGTCGCCACATCATCACCGACATCCACACGGAGCTCCGATGCGTAGTCGCCACCTGTCCGTCCTGCTGCTCGCGGCGCTGAGCTGCGCGGCAGCCGTGTGTCTGGGGACCGGGTTTCCCGCCGCCGAGGCCGCCTCCTACACGCCGATCACGGGTGAGGGGTCGTCGTGGGCGGCGAACGCGATCGACGACTGGCGCGCGAGCGTGGTCAACTCCGGCATCAAGGTGAACTTCGCCCCGACCGGATCGGTCGCCGGTCTCACCGGCTACGCCAACGGCAGCGACGACTTTGCCGCCTCGGACGTTCCGTACGGCGTCAAGGGAACGACGCCCGGTGTGCCGGGCCGTGGTTTCGCGTACGTCCCGGACGTCGCCGGCGGTACCGCGCTGATGTACAACCTGTCGGTAGGCGGCAAGCGGCTGACCAACCTCAAGCTGTCCGGCCCGACCATCGCCGGCATCTTCAAGGGCTCCATCACGCTGTGGAACGACGCGAAGATCAAGGCTGACAACCCCGGTGTCGCGCTGCCCCAGCTGAAGATCACGCCAGTGGTGAGAGCGGACGGCTCAGGCTCGACGGCTCAGTTCACGCTCTGGATGAAGAAGCAGTTCCCGAGCGTGTGGACCTGTGGCGAGGTGTCGTTCTTCACCCAGTGCCCGAGCTACGACCCGACGGTGCAGCAGGCGAAGTCAGGAGACAACGGCGTTGCCGGATTCGTGGCGCAGGCCGGGAACGCCGGCTCGATCGGGTACGTCGAGTACTCCTACGCACTGCAGAGCGGCTACCCGGTGGCGAAGGTGCTCAACGCGGCCGGGTTCTACGTACTCCCGACGGCGTCCAACGTCGCGGTGGCCCTGCTGAAGGCCAAGGTGAACACGGACAAGAGCAACCCCGACACCTATCTCACCCAGAACCTCGACGCGGTCTACACCGATACCGACCCGCGGGCCTACGCGATCTCCTCCTACTCCTACTTCGTCGTGCCGACCGCCCTCCAGAACGGCTTCACCTCAGCGAAGGGTGCGACGCTCGGCGCGTTCGTCGACTACGCGCTCTGCGCGGGCCAGCAGTCGGCGCCCACGCTGGGTTACTCACCGCTGCCGATCAACCTGGTGCAGGCAGGGCTGGCCCAGGTGAAGGCGATCCCGGGTGCGGTCGTGAAGAGCATCGACATCAAGTCCTGCAAGAACCCGACGTTCTCCTCCACCGGCGTCAACACGCTGGCGGTCAACGCGCTGTACCCCGACCTGTGCGACAAGAAGGGCGCCGCTGCGAGCTGCGTCTATGGCAAGCCGGTCAAGGGCTCGGCGTCCTCCAGCACGTCGGGTCAGTCGGACAACAACTCGGTGGGCAACCACAGCAGCGGGAGTGGCAGCGGCACCGGCAGCGGTTCGACCCCGACCTCGAGCGGAAGCACTCCGACGGCGGGTACCTCTCCGGGAACGACCGGGTCCGGGTCGGGAACACCCGGTGCCGGCCCTGCCGCGGGCGGGTCGAACGTGGTCAGCCTGCTGAACCCCGACGGCAAGACCTCGTGCGATCAGGACACCGGACAGTGCACGGCCCTGGCGGCGTCGCCCGTCGAAGTCGGTGGGAACCAGGGTTCGACGTTCTCCCGGTGGGCTGTGTGGATCGCCCTCCTCGGCCTGGTGCTGATGGTCGCGGCGCCGCCGGCAGTCGTCCTGCTGCGGCGGAGGGCCGCACGTTGATCTCGACGTCCTGGCTCTTGCGCGGGCGTCGCAAGTACATCACCGCCGTCCTGCTCGTGGCCGATCTCTGCCTCGGCGGGTTCTCCGCGGCAATGGCCGTGGGCTCCCGGAGTGCCCAGCACCCTGCGGCTGCGACGACGTCAAGTGCCACGACGGTCAGCTGGACCACCGCCCGCAGCACCTACGACCCCGCGTACGCCGACGCGACCCACACCGATCCGGGCGACCACAACCAGTCGCTCTACGGGCATCTCCAGGTGTCGGTGTCCCAGACCCAGGACCTGACCGACCAGGGTCTGCAGGTGTCCTGGACCGGCGCGCCGCCGACGGGCGGCGGTGGTGCTCCCGACAACTATATGCAGATCATGCAGTGCTGGGCGGGCAAGAACTCGACCGGGCCGACACCGCAGCAGTGCCAGTGGGGCACCCCCAACGCGTCGCTCGCCGGACAGATGGGCCTGTCCGCTGCCTCCCGCGACCTGCTCACCGGTCCTCAGGCCGACCCGAAGCAGCTGCCGTCGGGCAACTGCACAGCAGAGTTCACCCACGCCCAGTTCGGCCAGAGTCCCGGGTGCACCGTTCCGTTCTGGTCGATCACCGATCCGCACAAGTCCGCGCTGGGCTGGACCAACGACCAGTACAACCTGCCGCCGTACGGAGCAGCGCAGTCCAACGAGGTCTCATACGCGCGGACCGCCGCCGACGGCTCGGGCCAGTACATCTTCAGCTTGCAAAGTGCCCTCTCCGCCCCGTATCTGGGCTGCGGCAACCCGACGTACGCGGCGGCCGGCGATACCTGCTGGCTGGTCGTGGTCCCGCGCGGCGAGTACAACCCAAACGGTGAGCTCGCGTCGACCGAGTCGCAGACGTCGGGCTACGGGTCGAACTTCAACTATGTGGCCGGTACCCCGCTCTCGGCGACTGCGTGGCAGGACCGAGTCGAGGTACCTCTGAGATTCACGCCTATCGGGGCGAGCTGCCAACTGGGTGCATCCGCAGTGCGGACCGCTGGAAGTGAGCTGGTCGCGGCGGCGTTCAGCTCATGGCAGGCGGCGTTGTGCGGCAGAGGCAGTACCTTCGGCTACTCGGAGATCACCGACAACCAGGCGAGGATGGCGTTGACGTCGGGGGGTACCTCGATGAGCTTCCTGGGCAGTCCGCTGGATTCGGCGACCGCCGGTTCAAGCACGACCGACTACGCGCCGGTCGCTGCCTCAGCGATCGTCGTGAGCTACCTGATCGACAAGAACTATGTGAGTGACAACGCAAACCCGGATATCGGGGCCGACGGGACGCTGGTCACGAACCTCCGACTGACCCCGCTCATCATTGCCAAGCTGCTGACCCAGTCCTACAAGTCGGATACCCCGGGTGACGGCCGCGGCGTGGACTCGAGCGTGCCGGCGTCCAACCCGGACAGCCTGCTCCAGGACCAGGACTTCCTTGCGCTCAATCCGGAGTTCAAGTACTTCTTCCGGGCACAGATCCCCCAAGGCCTGATCATCCCGTTCGGCGACTCCGACGCCGCGGCCCAGATCTGGGCATGGTTGCGGTCGGACCCGGACACGAAGAAGTTCCTGAACGGGCAGAGTGTCGATGGCGCCACGATCAACGGCGCGTACAAGAGCCTGAGCCTGGACACCGACACCACCGTGAACTCGTTCCCGAAGAACGACCAGTCGACGTTCCGGACCGGTGACTGGCCCGCGCCCGGTTTTGGCACCCTTGACCTGCGGCCGTATGCCGCCGACCTGACGGACGGCGCGCTGAAGACGGTCGCTGCCAACGCCGGGGAGAAGACCAACTTCGACGCAACGCTGACACCCCCGCAGGCCACCAGCGTCGGCCCGCAAACGCCGGGCACTCGTTTTGTGCTCGCGCTCACCACGTCTCAGGCGGCAGCTCTGTACGGGTTGCCGACCGCTGCACTGGTCACCTCGCCGACTGACACGTCAGCCGGGGTGACAGCCACGACCTCATCGATGGCCAAAGAGCTGGCCGGCGCGTCGGTGGCGACTGCGACCACCGGTGTCAAGGCCGTCGACCCCTCGGTTGCTGTCGATGGTGGCTACCCGCTGACGATGCGCACCTATGCAGCGGTCAACCGCTGCGCGACCGCCCCGTCCGACCTGACTGCAGACGCCACCTTCCTCGACTACGCCGCCGGCAGCGGGCAGGACCCGGGCACCAAGCTGGGCCAGCTGCCTCTGGGGTACGCCTCGCTCACCTCTGCCGACCAGGCCCAGACCGCCCAGGTGGCTTCCGCCCTGCGGTCAGAGGTCACGAGTCCCAAGTGCCCGTCGGTCGTACCGTCGTCCGGCTCGACGGCTCCCGGTACGTCGTCGGGGGCCGGGTCGAGCGGTTCCGGATCCGGGTCGAGCGCCGCGACCGGGACAGGGGCGACCGCTCCGCCGGGCTCGGCGCAGGTTCCGAGCGGACAAGCAGCTGCGGCGCCGGTCTCGGTGGTCCCGGTCGGCTCGGCGGGGGTCACGCCAGACGCATACGTGACGGCGGCCACCCGCTACGCCCTGCTGGCCGCCTTCCTGTTCTTCCTTCCGTGCGCGGTGTTCGGGCCGACGTTGCTCGTGTCGGCTCGCCGCCGGAACTGATGGCATTCGGTGTTCACAGTGTGTTCACCCAACAGCTCCCGCTCGTCTCCACGGCACTCCTAAATTCCAGGAGGCCGCACGCTGCCCTTCGGCGAAACGGCACCCTATGAAAGGACATTTTGATGAAGGTGACCACCTTCGGCAAGGCCTCGTTGGGCCTCGCTACCGCCGTCACGTTGACGGTCACGCTTGGCGTGTCTGCCGCGAATGCAACGGCTGTGACCGCATCGCAGGAGGACCCGAGCGCTGCCAACATAGGCAAGTACACCCTGGTCGGCGTCGGTTCCGACACCATCCAGGACGTCGAGTACGGCATCAGCCAGGACCTCGGTAACTACACGGATTCCACGGGCACCTTCAACAACGTGGCCTCGTGGACGGCCACCGGCACGACCGCGATGTCCTACCGCAGCGGTGGCACTCCGGCTGTTCCGACCGCTCACCCGAACGGCAGCGGCCCGGGCTACACCGCGCTCAAGGAGTCCTTGGGCGTCGTCGCCTCGGGTGCCGACGGCGTCGCAACCGGTGACGTCGACTACTCGCGCGCCTCCGGCTTCCAAGGAACCGAGCTGCCGAGCCAGAACGGTGTGGTGACCGAAATCCCGTTCGCCATCGACGCGATCAGCTTCGCAGCCCCGGCGGGCAGCCCGTTCCTGCTCAGCAACGGTGGCGCCGGTCTGAAGGTCGCCGACCTGGCGAACATCTACGGCAACGTGGTGGATGAGGTCAAGGTCGCCGACGGCACCCTGGCCAAGGAAACTGTGGCAGGCACCGCGGACGCTGGCTTCCTTCCGATCCAGGCCTTCGTGCCGAAGCCCGGCTCCGGGAGCCGTCAGTTCTTCCTCAAGCAGCTCAGCGCGCTGCTCCCGGCGGCCCTCCCGCTGGGCAGCAATAAGGGCGACAGCCTCTTCACGTCGGCCGGTACTCCCGTCGAGGGTGCAACCCCGGCGCCGTACATCGGTGCCAACGACACCAACGGCAACCCGGTCGTGGAGCACGACGCTACGGTCCTGACCACGGTCGACAGCACCAAGGCAGCAGCGATCGCCCCGTTCTCGGCTGCGAAGTTCATCGGCTACCACAACGGCGTCGTCGCTGACCCGGACACCGGCAAGACGGCGGGCACTGACTACGTGCTGGTGCCGTTCGACTCGGCAAGCGGTGCGGTGCTTCCGTACACCGGCACCACGACCCTCGTGCCGAACCCGGCGTACAAGACGCAGGGCACGGAAACGAACGTTAATGGCACGGCGAACCTCACCCGTGAGGTGTTCAACATCGTCCCGACTGCTGCGATCAAGAACCCCAACGCGAGTGTCAAGTACCGCGAGCTGTTCGACACCTTCGCGGGTGCTGGCTCCAAGTTCTGCCTCGACACCAAGACCATCCAGGCCTACGGTTTCGTCGCTGACGACAACTGCGGAAATACCAGTCGGACGGCGGACGTCGCCTCCAGCTCGACAGTGACCGTGACCCACTCGGCTGCGGTGGCCGGCAGGTCGACGACCGTCACGGTGACGGTCCAGTCGAACGGCAACGGTGGTGGCACGGTGAAGCTCACGATCGCCGGCGTCCAGCACACGGGCACGATCGCTCCGGGTGCGACCTCGACCTCGTTCGCGATCGCCACCCCGCACGCCGTCACGATCAACTACGGAGGGGCCGCCGGGGACGGGTTCACGCCGAACCTCGCCGGTGTCGCAGCGTCGCCGATCCTGGCCGGATCCTTCCCGGTGGCCAAGGCGACCCCGGTCGTCAGGGCAACCGCGGCGCGGGTCTCGCACACCGCTGCGGGCAAGGTCGTCGTGACGGTCTCGGCCACCGGCCTGACGCCGACCGGGCACGTCACCGTGGTGATCAAGAAGGGCACGACCACCAAGGTCACCCGCACCGTCGCGCTCAGCGGCGGCAGGGCGACGGCAACGCTGACCAGGCTGCCGAGGGGCACGTACTACGTGTACGTCTCCTACAGCGGAAGCAGTGATGTGGCGTCGAAGGGCTCGACCAGGCTGACGACTCTGACGGTCACCTGATCAGTTGTCTGACTCCATCAGTACAGCGAGCACCGTCCCGGCCAAGGCCGGGGCGGTGCTCCGCCGTTCGGTTCACGCAGTCCGCAGCCTCGGCGGGTCGGCTGCCGGGGCGCGTCGACCCGGGTCTCGCCGCGTCATCGACACGGCCGCGCCCGCCGACCTCCGGCGCGCGATCCGGCGTCCGAGCGACCAGACCCTCCTGAAGGCCTCCGGCTGGGCGATGGTCGTCGTCGCCGTGCTGGTGGTGGGCCTGGCCCTGCACCTGTTCGTGCTGTCCAACCTGGCCGAGCACCGCAGCCAGACTGTTCTCTACAGCCAGTTCCGCAGTGAGCTCTCCTTCGGTACGGCGCCGATCGGACAGGTCGACGCCAACGGCGCGCTCCTGAAGCCGGGCGCTCCCGTCGCGGTCCTCGCGATCCCCTCGCTGGGGATCAAGGACACCGTGGTGGAGGGAACCTCCGGCCGGGTGCTGCTCGCCGGTCCAGGTCATCGACGTGACACCCCGCTGCCGGGTCAGCAGGGGGTGAGCGTGGTGTACGGCAGGCAGCTCGCCTACGGCGGTCCGTTCGCCAACGTCGGTCAGCTCAAGGCCGGTGACCGGATCGTCACGACCACCGGCCAGGGGCGGGCGACGTACCGGGTCATCGACGTCAGGCACGCAGGTGACAAAGCGGCGGTCCTGCCGACAGCGGCGGCCGGGCGCCTGACGCTGGTCACCGCCGACGGAACCCCGTTGATGGCCGGAGCGGTCACGCGGGTCGACGCCGCCCTGGTCGGCACGGCTTTTCCGACGCCCCAGCCGGTCCTGCGGCCAGGGACGCTCGCACCGGCCGAGGACGCACTCGCGTCCGACTCGAGCGGCTGGCTGCCCCTGTTCCTCTGGGGAGAGCTGGCCCTGCTGGTCGTCGGGGGAGTGATCCTGTCCTTGCGCCGGTGGGGTCGCTGGCACACCTGGATCGTCGGGGTGCCCCTGGCACTCCTGGTCGGAGTCGAGATGGCCAAGCAGATCGTGGTCGTTATGCCCAACATTTATTGAACGCACGGTGAACCAGGCCCGAACACTTGCCCAACTCGCCCCACCCGTCCCATCTGTGCCAGTTCGCGGGTCGGCGGCACCGCATAATTGCTGCATCCGAGTGGAAGGAAGCCCATGACCTACGCACCGAGCGTCGACGAGGAAACACGCGTTTTCGAGTCGGAGATGGCGAAGGTCACGGTTGACCCGTCGAACCCCTCCCTGGCTGAGCTCAGAGCCGTTGACGTGTCGGCCTGGTTCGGTGACCACAAGGTCCTCGAGCGGGTGTCGCTCACGATGCCCGCGGGCAAGATCACATCCCTGATCGGTCCTTCCGGGTGCGGCAAGTCGACGTTCCTGCGGATCCTGAACCGGATGCACGAGCTGGTGCCCGGCGCGTCCCTGGCCGGCGAGGTCATGCTCGACGGCGAGGACATCTACGACGCGACCGTGCGCATCACGCGGGCTCGCCGCGACATCGGGATGGTCTTCCAGAAGCCCAACCCGTTCCCCGCGATGTCCATCCGCGAGAACGTGCTGGCCGGCCTCCGGCTCACGGGCACGAAGGCGTCGAACGACGAGAAGGACTACCTCGTCGAGCACTGCCTCAAGCTCGGTGGACTCTGGAACGAGGTCAAGGACCGGCTGGACGCACCCGGTGGCGGATTGTCCGGAGGTCAACAGCAGCGGCTGTGCATCGCCCGCTCGATGGCGATCCGGCCGCGGGTGCTGCTGATGGACGAGCCCTGCTCCGCCCTGGACCCGACCTCGACGCGCGTGATCGAGGAGACGATGCGGACGCTGGCCGAAGAGGTCACCATCGTCATCGTCACCCACAACATGCAGCAGGCGCTGCGGGTCTCTGACCAGTGCGCCTTCTTCCTCGCGTCGCAGGGGACTCCCGGTGCGATCGTGGAGCACGGCGACACCGTCGCCATGTTCGACAGCCCCCAGGACCCGCGCACGGCCGACTACGTCAACGGCCGCTTCGGCTGAGTCGCCGACGGGGCCCCGAGAGTCCGAGGATCAGGACCGGGACCGAGGTCTTGCCCACTACCCGCATCATGGTCGACGTGCCGCCCACCGACTCCGACACCCTGCTCCCTGCCGTCGCTGAGCCGACCTTGGCCACGACCCGGGTGATGGTCATCGGGATCCTGGCCGGGTTGGTGCTGCTCGCGGCGCTGGGGCTCAGCGTCGTGGTCCTCGGCGGTGCAACTGCCTCGCCTCCGATCCTCGACGCGGTGCCGTTGCCCCAGGTCGCGCCGACGATCCCGGTCGAGACGCCGTCGACTCCGCGCGACACAGCCGTGCGGGTGAACCCCGCCTGGGCGGCGCGGATCGGTGCGCAGGTCGGCATCCCGGCCCCCGCGATGGTCGCGTACGGCGATGCGCAGTTCGCGATGGCGAAGCTGGATCCGGGCTGTCACCTGTCCTGGAACACCCTGGCCGGCATCGGCTGGATCGAGTCGCAGCACGGCACCCTCGGCGGGCGCACCCTGCTGGCCGACGGGTACTCCTCGACCACGATCGTGGGTCCGGCGCTGGACGGCACCACCTACACCGCCATCCACTCCACCCGCGAGTCGCAGGCCTGGCACGGTGACCCGGTCTGGGAGCACGCGGTCGGCCCGATGCAGTTCATCGCCTCGACCTGGGACCGCTGGGGTGCGGACGGGGACGGCGACGGCAAGGCGGATCCCCGCGACATCGCCGATGCGGCGCTGACAGCCGGCAAGTATCTCTGCGCTGACGGTCACGACCTGGCGACGCCCGACGGATGGCAGGCGGCGATCCACTCGTTCAACCACGACCAGACCTACGTCACGAACGTCCTCGCGGCTGCCAACACCTATGCAGAACGGTCGGCGGCCCGCGGGTAGTCTGGCCACCTCACCCCCTCTCGATCCTGAGCGGGGGCTCTCTGCGTTGTCCGTCTGAGAGAAAACGTGCCAGAAACGGAGCTTCCCGTGCGCCTCGCCGGCCTTGCTGATGCGGTCCTCGCCGAGCCGGTCCTCGCGCGTGCGATGGCCGAGGCGGGCGACCCGTCGGTTCGGACGCTCGACCTGACCGGGCCGGGTGCCCTGCGCCCGTTCGTGATCGCCGGACTGGCCCGCACCGGCCGCACGGTGCTGGTCGTCACCGCGACCGTGCGCGAGGCCGAGGACCTGGTCATCGAGCTTGCGGACGTGGTGGCGCCCGAGACCCTCGCGCACTTCCCGGCCTGGGAGACGCTGCCCCATGAGCGGCTCAGCCCGCGTAGCGACACGGTCGGTCGCCGCCTCGCGATCCTGCGCCGACTGGTCCACCCGGGCAGCGAGGCCAGCAACGGTCCGCTGCAGGTCGTGGTGGCGCCGGTCCGCTCCCTGCTCCAGCCCCAGGTCAAGGGCCTCGCCGACCTCGTCCCGGTCGAGCTGGTTCCCGGCCAGGAGATCGACCTGGATGACGTCGTCCGCAGCCTCCTCGAGGCGGCCTACTCCCGGGTCGACCTGGTCGAGAAGCGCGGCGAGTTCGCGGTCCGTGGCGGGATCGTCGATGTGTTCCCGCCGACCGAGGAACATCCGGTCCGGGTCGAGTTCTTCGGTGACGAGGTCGACGAGATCCGCACCTTCGCGGTGGCCGACCAGCGCACCCTGGCGAAGGTCGATCGCTTGTGGGCACCCCCGTGCCGCGAGCTCCTGCTCACGACGGAGGTCCGCCGTCGCGCCGCCGAGCTCGGCGCTCGGCACCCCGAGCTGCGCGAGCTCACCGACAAGCTCGCCGAGGGCATCGCGGTCGAGGGGATGGAGTCCCTGACGCCGGCACTGGTCGACGAGATGGAGCTGCTGCTCGACCTGTTGCCGAACCAGACCCATGTCCTGGTCCTGGACCCCGAGCGGGTCCGCACCCGGGCCCACGACCTGGTCGCGACCAGCGAGGAGTTCCTTGGCGCGAGCTGGGCCGCGGCGGCGTCGGGAGGCAAGGCGCCGATCGACCTGGGCGCGGCGTCGCTGCGGTCCCTGGCGGATGTACGGGCGCACGCGTTGGGCCAGGGCAAGGCGTGGTGGGGCCTGAGTCCCTTCGGGATCGAGACAGAAGACGAGACCGTGACGGTCGGTGCCACCGCGGTCGAGCCGTACCGGGGCGACATCGAGGCGGCTGTGCTCGACATCCGCAAACACCTCGCCGACGGCCGCCGCGTCGTCGTGGTCCAGCAGGGCCATGGTCCGGCGCAGCGGACGGTCGAAGTGCTCGGCGAGCACGACATCGCGGCCAGGCTGGTCGAGCAGGCGGACGACATCGCGGCACACTCGATGACCGGGGCAGCCGACGCTCGTGTTGTGCGGGTCACCCAGGGCGGCCTCACTGCTGGGCTCGTCCTGGACGACCTCGTCGTGATCACCGGCGAGGACCTGTCCGGGCAGAAGGCCTCGACCCGTGACATGCGGGCGATGCCGACCCGGCGCAAGAAGCAGATCGACCCGCTCGAGCTCTCGCCCGGTGACTTCGTGGTCCACGAGCAGCACGGCGTCGGACGGTTCCTCGAGATGAAGCAGCGCGAGGTGCACGGTGCGATGCGCGAGTACCTGGTCCTCGAGTACGGCGTCAGCAAGAAGGGTCATCCGCCGGACCGGCTCTTCGTCCCGGCCGACGCGCTCGACCAGGTCACCCGGTACGTCGGTGGCGAGCAGCCGAGCCTGGACCGGCTCGGCGGGGCCGACTGGGCCAAGCGGAAGGGCCGGGCACGCAAGGCCGTGCGCCAGATCGCGGCCGAGCTGATCAAGCTGTACGCCGCCCGGCAGGCCACCCAGGGACACGCGTTCGGTCCGGACACCCCGTGGCAACGCGAGCTCGAGGACGCGTTCCCGTTCCACGAGACGCCCGACCAGCTGACCACCGTGGACGAGGTCAAGGCGGACATGCGTCGTACCGTCCCGATGGACCGCCTGGTCTGCGGTGACGTGGGCTATGGCAAGACCGAGATCGCCGTGCGCGCCGCGTTCAAGGCGGTCCAGGACGGCAAGCAGGTGGCGGTCCTGGTGCCGACGACGTTGCTGGTGACCCAGCACTTCTCGACGTTCGCCGAGCGGATGAGCGGCTTCCCGGTCGTCCTCAAGCCGCTGAGCCGTTTCCAGACGGACCGTGAGGCAGCGGCGGTGATCGCCGGCCTGGCCGACGGCTCGGTGGACATCGTCATCGGCACCCACCGGCTGCTCAATCCCGACATCCGGTTCAAGGACCTCGGGCTGATCGTGGTCGATGAGGAGCAACGCTTCGGGGTCGAGCACAAGGAGCAGATGAAGCGGATGCGCACCAGCGTCGACGTGCTGTCGATGAGCGCGACGCCGATCCCGCGGACCCTCGAGATGGCGATCACCGGCATCCGGGAGATGTCGACGATCACCACCCCGCCCGAGGAGCGGCACCCGGTGCTGACCTACGTCGGCGCCTACGAGGACCGTCAGGTGATCGCGGCGATCCGGCGCGAGCTGCTGCGCGAAGGCCAGGTCTTCTTCATCCACAACCGGGTCGGCTCGATCGAGAAGGCGGCCGCGAAGATCAAGCAGCTGGTCCCCGAGGCCAGGGTGGCCACCGCGCACGGCCAGATGGGTGAGCACCAGCTCGAGCAGGTGATGCTCGACTTCTGGGAGAAGCGTTTCGACGTGCTGGTGTGCACGACCATTGTCGAGTCCGGACTGGACGTCTCCAACGCCAACACCATGATCATCGAGCGCTCCGACGCCCTCGGGCTGTCCCAGCTGCACCAGCTGCGCGGCCGGGTCGGTCGCAGCCGCGAACGCGCCTACGCCTACTTCCTCTACCCCGAGGACAAGCCGCTGACCGAGACCGCCCACGAACGGCTGGCGACGCTGGCCCAGCACTCCGACCTCGGCGGGGGCATGGCGATCGCGATGAAGGACCTCGAGATCCGCGGCGCCGGCAACCTGCTCGGCGGCGAGCAGTCCGGGCACATCGCCGACGTCGGCTTCGACCTCTACGTCCGGCTCGTCGGCGAGGCGGTCTCGGAGTTCCGGCAGGACGGCAACCAGCCCGAGGAGTACGCCGAAGTACGCATCGAGATCCCGATCGACGCGCACCTGCCGCACGACTACGTGCCCAGCGAACGGCTGCGGCTCGAGATGTACAAGCGCCTCTCGGAGGTGCGCACCGACGACGACGTCAGCGTCCTGCGCGAGGAGCTGGTGGACCGGTACGGTGAGCCTCCGGCGCCCGCGGGGCGGTTGCTCGAGGTTGCCCGATTCCGGGCGCGTCTGCGCAGGGTCGGCGTCACCGAGGTCACGGTCCAGGGCAAGTACGTGCGGTTCGCCCCGGTCGAGCTCCCCGACTCGCGCGTCGTTCGCGTGAACAGGGTCTACCCCGGCACCGTCCTGAAGCCCGGAGTGCGTACGATGCTGGTGCCGCGTCCGCAACCTACGACGTTCGGGGCCGAACCGCTCCGCGACGAGGAGCTGCTGGCGTGGGCAGGACGGGTCATCGATGGGGTCATCGACCCCCAAGAAGCTCAGGAGTCTTAGTTGAAGGCCAAGCGTCTGGTCCTCCTCGCCGTCGCGAGTTCCTCCGTGCTCACCCTGAGCGGCTGCGCCCAGTCCGGGTCCTCGGCGGCGCAGGTCGGGGGCGACACCGTGAGCACCTCGGACGTCTCGTTCCTGACCCGGATGCAGTGCGATGCACTCGACCGGGCGGCGAAGGACCCGGCCCAGGCCTCGCAGGTCCAGGCCCTGCCGACCCGGCTCGTCCAGGCCGACATGGTCAACGCGCTGGTCCAGGCACAGCTCAACCACCAGCTCGCCCTCAAGCTCGGCACGGCGTACGACCGGGCGACGTACCGCTCGGTGATGGACCAGTTCGAGCCGGTCGTGCTCAAGGCCCCGGCGGCGGACCAGGCCCGGTTCCGCGACCTGGTCGGCAGCTTCTACCGCGGCCAGCTCCAGGTGTACGCGATCGCCACGAGGTTGCTCGCTGCCCAGGGGCTCACCCAGCCGACCCAGAACCAGCTCCAGAGCGCGGTCGGGAGCCTGCAGGACGCGATGCGCAAGAAGACGTCCGTGAAGATCAACCCGGTCTACGGGCCGGACAAGAACGGCGCTGCCGGTGCTGTCGACCCGTCGCTGTCGGTGGCCGTCTCCTCCTTCGCCAAGCAGTCCTCGGCCGCGACGCCCCCGGCGTCCTACATCGCGAGCCTGCCGAGCAACCAGAAGTGCGGCTGAGTCCACGCCCGTGAGTGATCCGGGGCGCACCTCAGCACTGGTCGACCTGACCGAGGTGATGGCCCGGTTGCGACGCGAGTGCGCCTGGAAGGCCGGACAGTCGCACGCCTCCTTGGTGCGCTACCTCCTCGAGGAGACCTGGGAGGTCGTCGAGGCGATCGAGACCGGCGATGCCGCCCACCTGCGTGAGGAGCTCGGCGACCTGTTGCTCCAAGTCTGGTTCCACGCCGAGATCGCGGCCGAGAACGGCGAGTACGACATCGAGGACGTTGCCGGCGACCTCGTTGCCAAGCTGGTACGCCGCAACCCGCACGTCTTCGAGCCCGACGGTACGGACGCGGCCGATCCCCCGATGGACGCCCAGTCGATCAACGACCAGTGGGAGCGCATCAAGGCCGCCGAGAAGCAGCGCAGCGGCCTGATGGACGGTATCCCCGAGGAACTGCCCGCGCTGCTGCGGGCGGTCAAGGCACTCGAGCGGCTGGAGCGCGCCGGACGAGTCCCGGAACTGCCGGCTGGTTCGGACGACCTCGGCGACCGGCTGCTGATGCTCGCGGCGCAGGCGCGCAGCGAGGGGATCGATCCTGAGCAGGCGCTGCGCGCGGCGGTGCGCCGCACGGTCCAGGGCGGCTGACCGTTAGGCTGGCGGGGTTGTCTCACACCGATCCAGGAGCACCCCTTGGCAGCCATCGAAGACGTCATCGCCCGCGAGATTCTCGACTCGCGCGGCAACCCCACCGTCGAGGTGGAGGTGATCCTCGAGGACGACAGCTTCGGTCGCGCCGCAGTGCCCTCCGGCGCGTCGACGGGGGCGTTCGAGGCGATGGAGCTGCGCGACGGCGGGGACCGGTACGGCGGCAAGGGGACCGAGAAGGCCGTGCAGGCGGTCGAGTCGGAGATCGCGCAGCGGATCATCGGCCTCGATGCCGCCGACCAGCGGATGGTCGACCAGGAGATGCTCGACCTGGACGGCACGCCGAACAAGGCCAACCTCGGTGCGAACGCGATCCTCGGCGTCTCGCTGGCCGTCGCGAACGCCGCCGCCGCCAGCGCCGACCTCCCGCTCTACCGGTACGTGGGCGGCCCGAACGCGCACCTGCTGCCCGTCCCGATGATGAACATCCTCAACGGCGGCGCACACGCCGACACCAACGTGGACATCCAGGAGTTCATGATCGCGCCGATCGGCGCGGCGACCTTCCGGGAGGCCCTGCGCCAGGGTGCCGAGGTCTACCACTCGCTCAAGTCGGTGCTGAAGAAGCAGGGCCTGGCCACCGGTGTCGGTGACGAGGGTGGCTTCGCCCCTGACCTGAGCAGCAACCGCGCCGCGCTCGACCTGATCGCGGAGGCCGTCGCGGCCACCGGCCTGGTGCTCGGCCAGGACGTCGTGCTCGCCCTCGATGTCGCCGCCAGCGAGTTCTGCACCGACGGTGTCTACACCTTCGAGGGCGCCTCGAAGTCGGCCGCCGAGATGTCGGCCTACTACGCCGACCTGGTCGCGGCCTACCCGATCGTCTCGATCGAGGACCCGCTCGACGAGGACGACTGGGAAGGTTGGAAGACCATCACCGACCAGCTCGGGGCGATGACCCAGCTCGTCGGCGACGACCTGTTCGTCACCAACGTCGAGCGCCTGCAGCGCGGCATCGACGGCGGTCAGGCGAACGCGCTGCTCGTCAAGGTCAACCAGATCGGCTCGCTGACCGAGACCCTCGACTCCGTCGAGCTGGCGCACCGCAACGGCTACCGCTGCATGATGAGCCACCGCTCGGGCGAGACCGAGGACGTCACCATCGCCGACCTCGCGGTCGCGGTGAACTGCGGCCAGATCAAGACCGGCGCGCCGGCTCGCTCTGAGCGCGTCGCGAAGTACAACCAGCTGCTGCGGATCGAGGCCGACCTCGGCGACGCGGCCCGCTACGCCGGTCGGGGTGCGTTCCCCAGATACCGGGGCTGAGCTGGCGATGCCGCCGAAGAAGCGCACCCCGGAGCGTGGGCCCAAGCGTGAACTGGGCCCGCGCAACACCCGCCCCGGACAACGGGGCGGGGCTTCCCGGGTGCCTTCGTCGGCGGAAGCGGCACCGCGCGCCCGGTTCACCAACCGGGCCGCCATCCTGGTGGTGGTGTTCGCGATCCTGGTGATCTCGTACGCGTCCTCGATGCGGGCCTACCTGACCCAGCGCTCGCACATCAACGCCCTCAACGCGCAGATCGCCCAGGCCGAGACCAACATCAAGGCGCTGCAGCGGGAGAAGAACCGCTGGCGCGATCCGGCGTACGTCGAGCAGCAGGCGCGCTCGCGCCTCGGCTGGGTGCTGCCCGGCCAGACGGCGTACCAGGTGCTCGACCAGAACGGGAACCCGCTGACGGGCGGAAACGAGCTCACCGATCCGACCACGATCGATCCGAAGAAGCCCGAGGCGTGGTGGAGCAAGGTGCAGCAGTCGCTGGACGCGGCCGACCACCCGGAGAAGCTCGTCAAGCCGACGCCGGCCACCGTCATCACGCCGCCGTCCACGAAGCAGTGAGCATCGACGACGGCGATCTCCAGGCGATCGCGGCCCAGCTCGGACGCCTCCCGCGCTCCATCCACGAGGTCGGGCACCGGTGCCCTTGCGGCAACCCGGACGTGGTGACCACCGAGCCGCGACTCGATGACGGTACGCCGTTCCCGACGACCTACTACCTGACCTGTCCTCGGGCCTCGTCCCTGATCGGCACCCTCGAGGCCTCCGGGCTGATGAAGGAGATGTCGGCCCGGCTCGCCGACGACGCCGAGCTGGCCGCGTCGTACCGTACGGCCCATGAGGCCTACCTCGCGGCGCGGACGTCGATCGCCGATGCTCGTGGGTACAGCGTCGATGAGATCGACGGCATCTCCGCCGGTGGGATGCCCGACCGGGTCAAGTGCCTGCACGTGCTCGCCGGGCAGTCGCTGGCGCAGGGGCCAGGTGTGAACCCGTTGGGCGACGAGGTGCTCGATGCCCTCGGCGACTGGTGGGCCCCGGGACCGTGCGTATGAGCACCCGCGTCGCTGCCTTCGACTGCGGGACCAACTCGCTGCGCCTGCTGATTGCCGACCTCGATCCACAGACCGGGTCGATGGTCGAGCTGGTCCGCGAGATGCGCATCGTCCGGCTCGGCCAGGGCGTCGAGGCGACGGGCCGGATCTCGGCGGAGTCGCTGGAGCGCACCTTCGCGGCCCTGGACGAGTACGCCGTCCTGGTGACCGACCACCAGCCGGAGCTGAGCCGGTTCTGCGCGACCTCGGCGGCCCGGGACGCGGAGAACTCCGAGGAGTTCAAGGCAGGAGTTCGCACCCGGGTCGGCGTCGAGCCCGAGGTCATCGACGGTGACGCCGAGGCGCGAGCGTCGTACGACGGAGCCACCCGGGCGCTGAGGAGCGGCTCGCGGGAACGCCCCACGCCGTTCCTGGTGCTCGACATCGGGGGAGGTTCGACCGAGCTGATCCTGGGCGAGGCAGACGGGACGGTGAGGACCGCGCACTCGCTCGACATCGGGTCGGTCCGGTTGACCGAGCGCCACCTGCGCGCCGATCCGCCGACGCCCGAGCAGATCGAGGCCGTGTGCGCCGACGTCGACGCCGCGCTCGACGGGTGCCGGGTCGACCCCGCGCTGGCGGGAACGGTCCTCGGAGTGGCCGGGACGGTGACGACCGTGGCCGCGGGCGTGCTGGACCTCGCCGGGTACGACCCGAGCCGGATCCACCTCGCGGATCTTGACGTCGCGAGTGTGCGTGCGACGATCAGTGACCTGGTCTCGATGTCGGTGGCCGAGCGACGCGAGCTCGGCTACATGCATCCGGGCCGGGCTGACGTGATCGGTGCCGGTGCGCTGATCCTCGACCGGATCCTGAGGCGAACCCGGGTGGGAACGCTGACGGTCTCGGAATCCGACATCCTCGATGGCATCGCCTGGAGCTGCGTGACATGACGCTGATCGTCACCTCGGCCAGGAACTTCCTGCGCCACAAGGACACCGACCTGGCCGCCGGGCTGACCTACTACGCCGTGCTGGCGATCTTCCCGGCCGCCCTGGCGCTGCTCTCGCTGATGGGTTTCCTGGGCAATCCGGACGACACCAGCAGGACCGTCCTCGACGTGCTGCGCCCCTTGCTCTCGGCGGACCAGCTGCGCTCCATCACGCCGACCATCCGCGAGCTCAGCCGAGCCAGCGGCGCCACCTGGACCTTCGCCGCCGGTACTGCGGGCGCGCTCTGGTCCGCCTCCGCCTACGTGAGCGCGTTTTCGCGGGCGATGAACACGGTCCGGGAGATCGAGGAGACCAGGCCGTTCTGGAAGCTCCGCCCGGTCATGCTTTTGATCACGCTGGTCGCGGTCGTCCTGAACGTGCTGGCGCTCGTGATGATCACGGTCACGGGACCTCTCGCCCGGTCGGTCGGCGACAAGCTCGGCGTCGGACGCTCCGCCGTGCACATCTGGGACCTGGCGAAGTGGCCGGTCCTGGTCCTGGTCGTCATCGTCGTGATCGCCCTGCTCATCCACGCGACGCCGAACACCTCGGCACAACGGTTCCGGCTCCTCTCACGCGGAGCGTTCACCGCGCTGCTGATCTGGGGCGCTGCCTCGTTCGGCTTCGGCTACTACGTGACCAACTTCGGTTCTTACAACAAGACCTACGGCTCGGTGGCCGGCGGCATCATCGCGCTGGTCTGGCTCTGGCTGACCAACGCGGCCCTGCTCTTCGGTGCCGAGCTCGACGCTGCTCGGAACGCCCGGAACGGCGAGGGGGTCACGACCGGCGGGTCTGGGGTCGACGACAAGCGGGTCGTCGTCGGCATGTTCCCGCGCAGGCCGGGCATGCCGCCGTACGGGCCGGTGACCCAGCCGGTCCCCGAAGAGGACTGAGGCGTGCTGCTGCACCCGGTCACCGGCGAGCCGTTCGCCAGTCCCGTTCCGCCGGGAACCGGTTGGCCCGACGACCCGGCGGCCCCGGACACGCCGGTGGCGCACACCCCCGCGGACGTCGTCGAGCTCGCGCAGGTCGCGTCGCTAGCCGACCTCGATGCCCGGATCTCGGTGTGCTCGGCCTGCCCGCGACTGGTGGCCTGGCGCGAGGACGTCGCCGCGACCAAGCGTGCCTCGTTCGCCGACCAGCCGTACTGGGGCCGCCCGATCGCCGGGTGGGGCGCCCAGACCGCGCCGATCCTGATCGTCGGGCTGGCGCCTGCTGCCAACGGCGGCAACCGGACCGGCCGGATCTTCACCGGTGACAGCTCGGGGGACTGGCTGTTCGCGTCCCTCTACCGCGTCGGCCTGGCTCGGCAGCAGGCCTCGGTGCACGCCGGCGATGGTCAGCGCCTGCTGGGTGCCCGGATGGCTGCCGCGGTGCGGTGCGCGCCCCCGCAGAACACACCGACCCCGGCCGAGCGGGATGCCTGTGCGCCCTGGGTGGCCCGCGAGGTTCAGCTGGTCGCGCCGACGCTGCGGGTGGTCGTGACCCTGGGCGCGTTCGGCTGGGCGGCCGCGTTGAGGTCGCTGCGGGACGCGGGCTACGCCGTACCGAAGCCGCAGCCGAGGTTCGCGCACGCCCGTGAGGTGGTCCTCGAGGGCGAGCACGGATCGGTCACCCTGCTCGGCTGCTACCACCCCTCGCAGCACAACACCTTCACGGGCAGGCTGACCCCGGACATGCTGGACGCGGTCTTCACCCGGGCCCGGGACCTCGCGGAACTCGCGCCCTGAGGCTTCGGCCTACGTGGCCACCCCAGGCGCTGCCCACCCGGTCCGACGGCCCTGATGCGAGCTCGTCTTGGACCTGCTCGACGCCAACGGCAGCCGCTCGCATGCAGTCGTCAGGGACTCAGGCACCGTGTCCGTAGGCAGGGTCGCCCACGTCTGTTCGGGCTGGTTATTTCGCGAGGCCGGCCACAAGATTGATGGAGGTCGCGATGATGACGGTTCCGAGCGGGAACGAGAGCCAGGCGTGGCGCAGCGCTGTGCGTCGAATCTCTTTGGACTTGATGTCGGTGTCGGAGACCTGGAAGGTCATCCCGATGGTGAAGGAAAGGTAGGCAAAGTCGCTGTACTGCGGCGGGTCCTCTTCGTTGAAGTCGATCCCACCTGCCGGCCCGGCGTAGTACTGGCGGGCGTACTTCAAGGTGAACACGGTGTGGACGAGTGTCCAGGACACGAAGACCGAGGCCACGGCTAGCGCGGCCTGAAGATACTTGGTACTGCCCTGCGCGTGGCTGGCTCCGAACAGCACGAACCCGACTGCGATCAAGCTGGCGGTTGCTGCACCGGTGAGGATCAGATCGACCAGGTCCCGGCTGGGGTTCTCTCGGTTCGCGTGGTGCGAGGTGGACTCGGCGTCAAGGTTCCAGATGCTGAGCCATACCCAACCGCAATACACCAGAGCGAGCGCGTCCCAGCCGATCAGTGGCGCGGCGCGAGTGGCACCAAGAGCGGCGGCGGCCGCAGCCGCCACGATGGCAACGGTCAGTGACACCGCCAGTTTGGTTCGCGCGGATGCAGATCGTCCCGGCGTCGTGTGCACAGCACCAGACTGCCAGACGCCCAGGCTGGGTCGCGTCGAGGCACGTGAAGCCTCGTCGCACAATCCGATAGTTGCGACGGCGCTCTGGGTCTGGCGACCCTTCAAGTCTTCGCCCAATTGAGCCTTCGGCCTACGCTCGACCGTGCGTCCCTTCGGCGGTCGGGTGTCTCAGGATCACGGACTAGTCGTCCGGTGGTGAGGTGAGGTCGGTCTGAGTGGTCCGCCGGTGTCGAAGGGCTGGATGTCGTCCTTGTGGCAGGACCGGGCCGGCCGGGTGCAGTGCGGGAAGACGCAGATGCGGTCTCGTAGCTCGAGGTGTCCTTGGAACGCTACGAACAGCCACCGACAGTTTTGCCCTGAAATGAGCCGATCTGCACAGGTCAACTCACGAACAGATGCAAGACTCGCTCCCGTGACCCTCCTCGCGATCACCGTCCTCGGCCACGACCGCCCCGGCATCATCGCCGGGACGACCGGAGTGCTGGCCGAGCTCGGCCTGAACATCGAGGACTCCACGATGACGCTGCTGCGTGGTCACTTCGCGATGATGCTGATCACCGACGGCGACGCAGATCCGGTGACCGTCGAGATGGCACTGTCGGGTCTGACCGCGGACGGTTCGCTGTCGGTCGCGGTACGCGAGATCCCGGCAGAGAGGGGCTCGGCCCGGGGGACGGCGTACCTGCTCAGCGTGCACGGCGGCGATCGGCCGGGGATCGTGTCCCGAGTCGTCGCCGAGGTGGCGCGGGTCGGTGGCAACATCACGGATCTGACCACTCGGCTCGCCGGTGAGCTCTACGTGCTCATCGCCGAGGTGGACCTACCGGCGACGGCGGATCCGGTCGCGCTGGAGAGCTCCCTGAACGACGTCGCCGTCGACCTGGGGGTCGGCGTCACCCTGCGTGCGCTGGAGAGCGACGACCTGTGACCAGGCTCCCTGACGAGGTCTGCGACGGGCGGGTCCTCGACGTCGTACGGGCTCCGGATCGGGTGCTGTCGCGCCCCGGTACGGCGGTGGATCCGGCCGCGCCCGAGATCGTGCAGCTCGCCGCCGACCTGGTCGCCACGATGCGGGTCTCACCCGGCTGCGTGGGACTGGCCGCGGCGCAGGTCGGCGTCAGCGTCCGGGTCTTCTGCGTCGACGTCTCGGCGCACCCGAAGACCCGTGGCCACCACGGCACGTTCGTGCTGTGCAACGCCGAGATCGTCTCGGCCTCCCGCAACGAGAAGGCCCGCGAGGGTTGCCTGAGCGTCCCGGACCTGACCGGGGACGTGAAGCGTGCGTCCCGGCTCGTCGTACGGGGTCAGGAGCCGGGTACGGGCGCGGAGGTCGTCATCGAGGCCGAGGCCTTCGAGGCGCGCGCCCTCCAGCATGAGCTCGACCATTGCGACGGCCTGCTGTTCCTCGACCGCGTCTCCGGCGCGCACGCACTGCACGCGCGCCAGACCTACTTATGATCGTGCGCCAGGCAGTGCGCTCGGCAGCTCTTTGAGCACACTCTCTGGGCCCCGGTATCCCAATCGGCAGAGGAAGCGGTCTTAAAAACCGTTCAGTGTGGGTTCGACCCCCACCCGGGGCACAGTGGAGACACCTGATTGCGCTTATTCAAACCTAGGTGGCGCGCTGATCGCGGTAGATCCGGATGATTGAGCTCCGACCGGAAGCTCACGCCTCTAGTTTCACTCGTCGGGCGGCGATGGCGCGAATCGTCTTGGTAGTTGATTCGCAGAACGAGCTCTCGTTCGGGCTAGGGCCGCAGGCTCCGCTCGAAGTACGCAATCGCAGGCGAGGCCACCTGTCTGAGATTGGTTCTCTGGCTCTCGACCGGCAGCGGATAGGAATCGTCCCAGTAGACCGCCGCGATTCGCTGTATCGCTTTGCGGTCGTCGCTGGTCATCGCTGGCGCACGATCAGCGGGGGAGTCCTCTCCGCACGCCCCCGGGTCACTTGCAACATGGGTGACCGACGTCTGGATCTGAAACCTCGGGACGCCTTTCATCGCTTCTCGCACGTCCGGGTCCCATCGCTCGTCTCGAAGACGGAGAGAGGATTCCTCATGCGTCCTTCGGACTGGGGATGCACAAGACCAACCGTATGACGCCCTTGACGCACTCGGCAGATCCGGATGTGTCCGAGAGGCGGCGGTATGACGCACACGCGGCAACTAGGCGGCAAAGCTCGTGAACGTGACACGGTCCTACGATTCCCGGTCTTTCAGGACGGATGTCCCGGCCGCGCGCCACCACATCTGTCGGCGCGCGCCGCTAGTGTGGCGTCAACGAGCTTCGTTCCAGTACGAGAGCCACCCGCGGAAGGAGTTCCAATGGCCAATGCACACGACGTCGCGGCTTACATCCTGGAAAGGCGCGGGCCAATGTCCGCGATGAAACTTCAGAAGCTTGTGTACTACTCCTACGCATGGCATCTGGTTTGGGAAGAGAAGCGGCTCTTCCCAGAGCGAATCCAGGCCTGGGCCAACGGTCCAGTCGTGCGGAACCTGTACGCCCATCACCGCGGGGAGTTTTCAGTGTCTAGCTGGCCGGCTGGGGACGCAAGCAGGCTGTCACCTGCGCAACAAACGTCAATCGAAGCAGTACTCGATTTCTACGGCGACAAGTCTGCTGCGTGGTTAAGTGAGCTGACTCACCGCGAAGAACCCTGGCTCCGTGCTCGGCGTGGCATGTCGCCCGGCGAGCGCGGAGAGGTCCCAATAACCGACGCTTCGATGGCCGAGTACTACGGCAGTCTCTAGCCCATGGCTCGCGGCCAACAGAAGCAAGCGAAGAAGGCTGTCGAGGTCGTTGGTGGCAAGAACCCTCGGATCCAGGCGGCCAGCGGTCAGGGTCAGACGTTGTCCTGGCGCATTGGGAGCATCGATGCCCAGCACACCTCGTGGGGATGGGTATCGCTCGACATGCAGACTCTCGGCTACATCCGTACCAAACTCGCAGCGTTCGAAACGATGACTTGGAATGAACTTCAAGGGGCGAAGCATAAGTTCATTCCGGTCGAGAACCTGTCCTCCGACGCTAAGAAGCGTCTCGCTGAAATCAAGCGCGACGATGTCGATGGTCTGTATGAGTTGCGATTCAGTGGAGTCGAGCGGCTATGGGGAACCCGCATCGGTGACGTGATGCAAATCGTCTGGTGGGACCCACAGCATGAGGTTTGTCCATCGAGCCTTCGCAACACCTGACCCACCGCCTGGCCTCAACGGCAGCGGAGGGATGAAGCCGCGCTCGGGTGGCCTTCGGGGTTCACGCCTCCAGTATTCGGTCGAGGACCACTTTCATTCCCGGAGGGGCGACTTCGTTCGAAGCCATTTTGTCAAGGATCGCATTCGCCATGGTTTCGTACTTGACGCCTCCGACATGCTGATCGGCGAACCGCCGAAGAATCAGGCGACCCGGAAAGCGAGTGAGCCACGTCCCATCCTCTAGCGACGTCTCCAGCTCACTTTGAGCGACTGCAACCAGCGATTCAAGCGTGGCAAGATCCAACGAAGCCGCGAGTTGCGCGATCCGGTTGGCGGAACCCTCGATCGATGGAAGCAAATCAGCGGCCACTGATTGGGAATCCGGTGACGCTTTGACTTCGAGTTCGCGCCGGAACTGATCGTTCAAGTCGCCTTGCACCTTCTCGAGCACCAGTCTGTCCACGATTTGCTTTGCGCATTCCTGCAGTGCTTCGCGCACGGAATCATCCGAACCGAAGGGATCGTTTCCCGTCAGAGACACAACTGCCGCCTGAATACTGGGGAGATCGAGCAGATAGTTCTCGATGTGGTAGACGTCCCACGTGTACTCCTGTGCTCCCGAATCGACCGGCAGAGGTTCGCCGGCGTCACGGTCGACGATTGCAAAGAAGCGGTTGCTGATCCCGGTTCGCTCCACAGCCTCGGCTAGCACGCGATAGAGATCTCGTACGCGGCGTTTCGACCCGCCACTTACCAAGTTGACCCGCCGAGCGGCATCTGGGAACAGACGCTTGATCATGGTGACGTCCAACCCAGATGACGAATCCCCCTCGAGGATCACCACCTTGGCATGAGGGCGATACGAGGCGAGGTCTCCAACCAGATCGATCGTTGCACGCTCCACGTCGTCATCTAGGACTACTTCGGCTGCTTGGTTGTCGCCAGCGGAGAGTGCCGTTGCCACCAGCATGTGGTACACGCGATAGTTGGCGTTGCCGACTGTCTGACGTAGCAACGTGTCCGAGTGGGTAACCAGCCACAGCTGATTATTCTGAGCCTCGCCAAGGTGCTTGTGATAGAAGTCTGGGAATCCTTGAAGCAGACTTGGGTTCAGGTGGAGTTCTGGTTCATCCAGGAGCACTACCGAGTTGCGGGGGGTCGCGTTCCGCAGCCGAAGGTATCCGTACAGGATCTCCTTCTCACCTGAACTTAGATCGTCAATGTCGTGGGTGCTTCCGTTCTGTAGTCGGACGGGGAACTCCAAATTCCCGCCGGGCTGAGGGCGGACTCCCTCGTAAGTCTTGTCGGGAAAGAACGTTTGGAAGAGTTGCTTGAGCGTTTCATTCAGATCCTCACCGTCGGGTGTCTCACCCGACTCGGTTGAGATCAAGTTACGAACGTACGCAGTCGCGAGCTCGGTCTTTACGTTCTGGTACTTGCCCTGCCAGTTGTAGAGGGTTTGCTGCCGACGCTGATCTTTGAATTGGCGTGAATCGAGATTGATCCCGCCGACTTCCTGGCGCACGTAGGCTCGGGAGGCGCTGTGGTACTCGATGATCCCGAGGTTCTCAGGGCGGTACGCCTGGAAGGCAACCTCCGCAGGTCGATTTTCCACCAATTTGATATCGCCGTCGGGCGTGATTTCGAGTCCGAGCACTTGCGGACCATGAGCGAGCGAACCCTTGACATCGCGCTCGATCGCAACAAGCTGTGCATCGATTGGAGCCTTGAACTGTTCAAGCTGCGTTGCGATCGCCATTCGGTTGAACGTCCAGGGATCGAGTCGCTGTCCGGTGACCCGTTGCCATGCGATTGGCCAGGCAAGGTCTTCGACGTTCTCTCCGAGATACTCCCGCTCCGACTGCGCGAACTCGATCACGGCAGAGATGAAGAGCGACTTGCTCGAATCTCGGAAAAGGCGACCCAGGGCTCGGCGGTCTTGAACATTGATAGAGAACTCGCCGAACCACTGCATATGCTCGTCGGCTTGATAGCCACCGTAGAAGGACTTGAGAAGGCGTATCGCATCGAACACGCAGGACTTGCCGGACCCGTTTTGCCCAGCGATCATGACGAAATCAGTCAGGGTGTCGACAGAAAATCGCTCGACAGCTCGCATGTTCCTGACGTCAAGGCTAAGGAAGCGCATCTTCACAGTCCTAGGTTTCGGCGGTTGTGCATTCACCATCTCAGGCCTGCCGGACAGAATCTGCAGTTGAAGGTCGGCGGAATCCACTGCGCGTTGCTGTTGCTAGATGGTCAAAGTTTGCATGGTCAAGGGCCTGCCTGCAGAGCACCCGGCGGCGCGGCAGGCAAAGATGTCGGCAGGCGCAATGCGGCCCCAGCCCGCCAAAGCCAGGTCGTGGGTGGCCGACGAACGCTCGTGCAATCCCACGCAAGTTCACGTCGACCGCGTAGCCGAAATCTGACGGCGGGTCGGTTTGCCACAGATCACTTTGGACGCAGTGCACCCGCGTCACTCTGGGCTACTAGAGACGCTGTGGGCTACACGTATGTCAGCCTGGCATCTACGGTCGACGTGCGTCTGAGCGGTCAAGAAGGCCCGAATAGTCCTAGCTGCGTGACGGGGGACGTCCTCCTGGGCGCATCTGCACACCGGCTCGCTTGAGCACGCGTCGGACGCTGTCTTAGCCGCAGCCCTACTGCTCGGCCAGCTGCTTTACCGAAGGGCCGGCCACGTAGAGCTCAGCGACATCCGGCTCCAGTTCGGCGGTGACGGCCGCCTTTGGTCTGAGCTGCACATTGGCTCGTTGCAGGTCGGCCCGGACGGTCTGCTCGTGCATTCCGAACTCACGTCCGAGCTGGGCGATATTCGAACCGCTCGGGTAGTTGGTGACGAGTTTGAGGTCTCGTCATTGTGGAGCTTGCGGTTCGGGTGCCGTAGTTCGGTGACCTCACTAGCATCACGAGTTCGCTGGGGTAACGCATTCAGGACGGTACGGCCGGTCGATGGTCTCAGTCGTCCGGCGGACGGCCGCTCAGCCGAGCCAGCCTCTGGTTGTAGGCCTCGAACGCGGCCACGCCGTCAGCGTCGAGGATCTGGCTACCGGTCGTCGGGGGCTCGTCGCCT
>NZ_JAOPXI010000168.1 GCF_025965215.1 Marmoricola sp. | reverse complement strand
CCTGCCGGACCCCCGGCGGCCCACCTTCCAAACCGCGACCCGACTTCACCGCGGCCACAGCCCGGACAACAGCCCGGGCCGACCCAGCACGCCCAAACTCAGACTTGACTCGGCTGGCGAAAGCTAGTCCAGGACTCCGCGTGCTCCCCGGCTCGGCCGGGGTCTAGTCCATGACCGCATGGTGCGGGTTGTCTCGTGGACGGAGTACTCCGGTGGATGTGTTCCTGCTCGTCGCACGGCTCGCTGCCGTTCTCGCCCTGTCGGTCGGACCGTCATTCAGTGAAACGGCGGCCGCTGCCAGTCGCCGTCGCCTGCTGAGGTCATGTACGTCAGAACCGGCTTGACCGGCGTGGTCGAATCCGTCGCCCGGGAGATCTACGTGCACGCGCAGGTACCGGCGCCAAGTCAGGCTGTGTACGTCGATTGTCAGCTTCGCGTCACGTATCCACACTGGAGCACTGGCGGGCGGACCGTGCTCTTCAAGACCTACGTTCACTGCACCGGAACCTTGCCGCTCGTGAGAGTCGAGGTTCGGTGGTTCATGGCACGGCGCACGACGAACGGCACGGTCATGCTCGTGGCGGGTGCACACTGGGTGGGCTCTGCTGATCGGGGGGCCGTCGCTGGTGCAGACACAGGTTCTTGTCGTCAATTCGTCGAAACCGTCTCCCTACTACTGCCCTCTCGAGGGCAGAGGCATCCATGTGTTGGGTTCTGGCACTTACCGCGGAGCGAGCACGATGAGCATCGTGCCGGTGCCGGGCGGTATCACGACGGGGCCTGTGTATCGGCAGACACCGATGGTCCCCGTGACCCAGCGCTAGCAGTCCAGCCTCGGTGAAACCACCGGTGTGTCGAGACGCCTGAGCATGGCCTCCACCTGAGCTTCCTCCCACACGGCGAGATCCTCGGTCTGCCTGTTCAGATCTGCTCCCTCGAGGAAGATGAACCCGCGCCTTACCTCTCCGGTCTCGGGAATTGTGACGGTGTCGAGCAACCCGATCGCCCAGGCGCCGCCGGCTGCACGTGGTCCTGGACCCATCGGATTGCGTCGAGCACACCGCAACCGCTGATCTCCCAGGTGTCGACGGCCCACGAGACGTCGCTGTCGTGCGCGAAAAGCATGACCCGAAATGCCGGGTTGCTGCTGATCCATTGGTCTGAGCGCTCATCGACCTGTGTCGCCTGCACCATTCCTACCTCCCTCTCCGCCGCACAGTTCAGCACATCTCCTTGACGCCGATCCTGACGCGACCCTGCCCGGGTCCGGCGATCGCCGGACCCGGGCAGGGTTCTTGTCCGTGCTGCGTCAGGACAGGTTCAGTGCCGTGTCGTCGATGACGAACGACGTCTGCAGCGATGAGTCCTCGCTTCCGCTGAAGCTGATCGTCACCGTCTGGCCGGCAAGGGCCGAGACGTCGAAGGACCGCAGGATGTAGCCGGCGGCCTTGTTCAGGTTCGAGTACGTCGCCAGGACGGTTGAGCCTGCCTTGACGGTGAGCTTGTCGTACGCGACCGACGTCGTCGTCTCGCTCGAGTCGATGTGCAGGTAGAACGACAGCGTGGCGTGGCAACCGGCAGGGATCGTCACCGACTGCGTGACGGTGTCGGTGTGCGTCGTGCCGTAGCCGTCGAGCCAGGCCTTCCAGCTGCCCGAGTGGGCCGGCTGTGAGGTCGAGCTGTCGAGCACGCCCGCGGACATCGCCCATGGTGCTGCCGTGCCGGTCTCGAAGCCGGGGTTGCCGAGCTTCTGTCCCGAGCACCCGCCGCCGCCACCGGAGGGAGAGATCGTCCAGCTGAAGGTGGTTGAGCCACTGGCGCTGGTGGTGTCCTTGGCCGTCACCGTGGTCGTGACGGTGCTGGCCGTGGTCGGCGTACCGGAGATCAGGCCTGTCGAGCTGTTGATGCTCAAACCGGCGGGAAGGCCCGTCGCGGAGTAGGTCAGGGTCTGGCCCGACGCCGAGTCCGACGCGCTGATCTGCACGCTCTTGGCCGTGCCGACCGTGCCGGTCTGCGAACCCGGGTTGGTGACCGTCACCGTGTTGCCGGTGCTGCCACCCACGATCGGGTGCGAGATCGCGCACGAGTTGGTGTCGTTGGACCACGAGGCCTGCTCGGCGTACGTCCCGAAGGAACCGAACGAGATGTTGGCTGCGCCACCTGCCTGGCCCGGAGCGATCCAGGCGCACTCGTCGGAGTTCTCCTGGCCGTTGTAGGTGCCGCCGGTGTGGTTGGTCCAGCCTCCGGCGGGGTTCTGGTCCGACATCATCTCGTGCCATTCGTGACCCAGCGTCATGGTGTAGCCGTCGGTGGTGCCGGCGCTGCCGGAGTTCACGAAGTTCACTCCGCAGCCGGCGCCCGAGTCGACGTTGTACGGCTGGTTGCTGAACGCGATGTCGCCGTACGGGCTGGAGACTCCGACGTCACCGTTCCAGTCGTGCCACGCGCAGTACTGGCCCTGGTAGCTGTCCGGGTTCGTGCCGTGGGGCGACATGATCACGTAGTACGCGTCCCGGTTGGCAGCAGCCGTGGTGTTGCCGAAGTGGCTGGCTGCCGCGACGGCCTCCTGGCCGAGCTGGGCCGCGGTGGCCGTGCCCGGAGAAGCCTTGGAGTTGTCGTACCAGACTCCGGAGAGGACGCCGCCGGACTGGTAGGGGATGAAGGCCGCGTTGGCCGGGCAGCTGGTGGCACCGGAGGCAACGTTGGGACCGTCGCACCACTGGGTCAGGTCAGCAGACCAGAGCTCGTTGTTGGTGCCGATTCCCTTGAACATGTTCTGCGCCGCCTCGGCGACGTGCGCCGAGTCGCCGGAGAAGCTGCTGATGCCGTTGGTCGTGGTCTGGGTTCCCCACTGGGTGCCGTACAGGACGAGGTAGACCTTCGAGTGGCCGCTCTGGACGCCGATCCCGTCGACGCCGCCGCCGTAGGACAGGGTCTTCGGGCCGGTCGCTGCGATATTGGCGTGCTGCCACGCCTTCATCTTGCTGTTGACCTCCTGGGTCGGTACGGCGCCGTGCCGGTAGGCGTGCCCGGTCGTGGGGGCGTAGGGGTCCTGGGGATGTCGGGGGGTCGACTGGTGAGCGGCCGCACCGGCAGTGCTTGCCAGGCCGGTGGCCGCGACGACCGCCAGGCCGGCGAAGGCCGCGGCGACGGGCCTCCATCGGGTTTCGAAGATCTTCATCTGCGCCGTTCCCTTCCGGGTCGCCGATCCGGCGGCCCGACTCATTCGAAGGCCGCCCGATCGGACCGGCCGGAATCATCTTCGTGATCCAAGTCACAGGGCAACAAGCGTAAAGAAGTGCACTGCACATACGTGCAGGTTTACCGGAAGAGGGGGAGGGCTTACGGAATCCAGTCGAAGGTGCTCGGGTTGGGCCCGCGGCGGCCCGCTTCGCCGCGATCCAGTGCCGTGATCGCCGCTGCGTCGTCGGCCCTGAGCTCGAAGTCGAAGATCGCCGCGTTCTCGCGCATCCGCTGCGGCGAGAGGGTCTTGGGGAACACGATGTCGCCGCGCTCGACGTGCCACCGCAGGGTGACCTGCGAAGGGGTTCGCCCGAGCCGCTCGGCGATGGCCGTGATCACGGGGTCGTCGAGCACGGCGCCCTGGGCGATCGGCGACCACGCCTCGGTGAGGATCCCGGCCGCAGCGTCGGCCGCGCGCACCTGTTCGTTGCCGAAGTACGGATGCACCTCGATCTGGTTCACCGCCGGTACGACGTCCGTCTCGGCTGCGAGCCTGGCGAGATGGTCGACCTGGAAGTTCGAGACGCCGATCGAGCGTGCGCGACCCTCGGCCTGGAACTCGATGAGCGTGTTCCAGGTGGACACGAAGTCGCCGTCGTACCTGGTCGGCAGCGGCCAGTGGATCAGGAACAGGTCGACGACATCGGTGCCGAGGTCGACGAGCGACTTCTCGAACGCGCGACGGGCGTCGTCGGGGCGGTGGAACCCGTTGTTGAGCTTGGTGGTCAGGTACACGTCGTCGCGGGTGAGTCCGGAGGAGGCGATCGCCTCGCCGACGCCCTTCTCGTTGCCGTACATCTGCGCGGTGTCGATGTGCCGGTAGCCGGCCGCCAACGCGTCGCTGACGACCTTCGCCGTCTCGGCAGGGGGTACCTGGAAGACACCGAACCCGAGCTGGGGGATCGCGCTGCCGTCGTTCAGGGTCAGGCTGGGGGAGGCAATGCTCGATGAGGTCATGTCAGGGACGACAAGGAACGGTCAGCCGCTATTCCCGGCGAGCGCCGGCACCGGTGCCTCGACGCCCTTCGGGCGCCGGGTGAGCCGCTGGCCGGCCAGGACACCGCCGAGCACCAGGGCCATCCCGATGGCCTGGGTCCAGCCGAAGACCTCGCCGGCGAAGGCGACGCCGAGCAGCGTGCCGACCGCCGGGTTGACCAGTCCGATCAGCGAGACCGCACCAGCGGGCATCCGGGACAGCCCGCGGAACCAGCAGAAGTAGGCGAGCCCGGTGCCGGCCACCGCGATCCAGGTGAAGCCGAGGACTGCCCGCCCGTCCATTGCCGGGGGAGCGCCTTCGACGATCAGACCGACCGGCAGGAGCGCCAGTCCACCCACGACGAGCTGCCAGGACACGAGGGTGAGCATGTCGGGTTCCCGGACCGACAGTGCCGTCGTCGGCGCAGGCCAGCGCTTGATCAGCACGAAGCCGACGGCCGAGACCAGCACGGAGCCGAACGCACCGACCAGGCCGAGGGTGTCGACGTGGCCGGGGCTACGCAGGACCAGCAGCGCGACGCCGACCAGTCCGACCACGGCAGCACCGAGCCGGATCGCCGCCGGCCGCTCGCCGATGACCGGCCAGGCGATCGCCATCACGGCCAGGGGTGAGGTGGCCTGCAGCGTCGCGGCCAGGCCGCCGGGGAGGTGGTAGGCCGCGAGGAAGATCAGCGGGAAGAACAGGCCGATGTTGCACAGCCCGAGCACGACCGCCTTCCACCACCACGCGCCCCGCGGCAGCTGGCGCCGGAACGCAAGCAGGACCAGGCCGACCGGCAGTGCACGCACCGTGGCGGCGAACAGGGGACGGTCGGGAGGAAGGAAGTTCTCGGTCACGATGTACGTCGAGCCCCAGGCGAGCGGAGCGACGGCGGTGAGCAGCACAGTGCCGAGCGACACGCGGGTCGGCGATTTAGTTTCCACGGAAGATATAATAGTTTCCATGGAAGATAAGATCAAGCCATGACCACGAACACCGAGGATGCCGTCGACCGGATCGTCGCGCAGTGGGACGTCGAACGTCCCGAGCTCGACTCGTCGCCGATGACCGTGATCGGCCGGATCCACCGGGTCGCCTACCTGCTGGAGATCGCGCTCCGCCCGCCGTTCGCCGAGGAGGGCCTCGGCAACGGCGATTTCGACGTCCTCGCCTCGCTCCGTCGTTCAGGTGCTCCCTACCGGCTCACGCCGACCGAGCTGACTGCCACGATGTTGGTCACCTCGGGGGCGGTGACCAAGCGGGTCGACCGGCTGGAGTCCCTCGGTCTGGTGACGCGTACGGTCGCCGAGCACGACGGCCGGGGACGGCTCATCGAGCTGACGCCGACCGGTGTCGCCCTGGTCGACCGGGTGGTCGAGGCGCACTGGGCCAACGAGGAGCGGCTGCTCGCACCGCTCAGCCGGACCGAGCGCGAGCAGCTGGTCTCGAGCCTGCGCAAGCTGCTCCTGTCGCTGGAAAGTTAGTGCGCCGGATCCGGAACAAATCCCGCTCATGCCTGCGTTGCACCCTGTGACAAGAGTTGAGTTGATCTGACTCAACTTATTTGCCAAACTCGCGTCCGCGACGCAGCATGGCGTCGCAAGCGAGATCGTGGATCAGCAGCGCCCGGACCATCCGGGCCACACATGGAGGTAAGCAACATGGCACGTGCGGTCGGCATCGACCTCGGTACGACGAACTCCGTCGTCTCCGTCCTCGAAGGTGGAGAACCCACCGTCATTGCGAACGCCGAGGGTGCGCGCACGACGCCGTCCGTCGTCGCGTTCGCCAAGTCCGGCGAAGTCCTCGTCGGTGAGGTCGCCAAGCGTCAGGCGGTCACCAACGTCGACAGGACCATCCGGTCGGTCAAGCGCCACATGGGCACCGACTGGAAGGTGAAGATCGACGACAAGGACTTCACCCCCCAGCAGATCAGCGCCTTCGTGCTGCAGAAGCTCAAGCGCGACGCCGAGGCCTACCTCGGCGAGCCCGTCACCGACGCGGTCATCACCGTGCCGGCGTACTTCTCCGACGCCCAGCGCCAAGCGACCAAGGAAGCCGGCGAGATCGCTGGCCTGAACGTGAGCCGGATCGTCAACGAGCCGACCGCGGCCGCGCTGGCCTACGGCCTGGACAAGGGCGACTCGGACCAGACCATCCTCGTCTTCGACCTCGGCGGCGGCACGTTCGACGTGTCCCTGCTCGAGATCGGCGAGGGCGTCGTCGAGGTCAAGGCCACCAGCGGCGACAACCACCTCGGTGGTGACGACTGGGACCAGAAGGTCGTCGAGTGGATGACCAAGAAGTTCAAGGACAACAACGGCGTCGACCTCGCGGCCGACAAGATCGCCCTGCAGCGCCTCCAGGAAGCTGCCGAGAAGGCCAAGATCGAGCTGTCCAGCTCGGCCGAGACCACGATCCACCTGCCGTACATCACCCACGGCGAGTCCGGCCCGCTGCACTTCGAGGAGAAGCTGACCCGCGCCGAGTTCCAGAAGCTCACCGCGGACCTCCTCGAGCGGACCCGCAAGCCCTTCCAGCAGGTCCTCAAGGACGGCGGGGTCGCGGTCTCGAACATCGACCATGTCGTCCTCGTCGGTGGCTCGACCCGGATGCCTGCCGTCACCGAGGTCGTCAAGGACCTGCTCGGTGGCAAGGAGCCCAACAAGGGCGTCAACCCCGATGAGGTCGTCGCCGTGGGCGCTGCCCTCCAGGCCGGCGTGCTCAAGGGCGAGGTCAAGGACGTGCTCCTGCTCGACGTGACCCCGCTGAGCCTGGGCATCGAGACCAAGGGCGGTGTCATGACCACGCTGATCGAGCGCAACACGACGATCCCGACCAAGCGTTCGGAGATCTTCACCACCGCCGACGACAACCAGCCGTCGGTGGAGATCAAGGTGGCCCAGGGCGAGCGCCAGATGTGGGCTCAGAACCAGGCGCTCGGCAACTTCGAGCTGACTGGCCTGCCGCCGGCTCCCCGGGGCATCCCGAAGATCGAGGTCACCTTCGACATCGACGCCAACGGCATCGTGCACGTCGCCGCCAAGGACCAGGGCACCGGCAAGGAGCAGTCGATGACGATCTCCGGCGGCAGTGCGCTGTCCAAGGACGACATCGCCCGGATGGTGGCCGACGCCGAGCAGTACGCCGAGGAGGACGCCAAGCGTCGCGAGGCCGTCGAGGTTCGCAACCAGGCCGACAGCCTCGTCTACAGCACCGAGAAGTTCATCGCCGACAACGCCGAGAAGCTGCCCGAGGACGTCAAGACCGAGGTCACCGCCGACGTCGACGCGCTCAAGGCGCTGCTCGCCGAGGAGGACGCGGAGGCCGCAGCCCTGACCGCCGCGATCACGAAGCTGGGCGAGTCGAGCCAGAAGATGGGCGCCGCGCTCTACGCCGCGAACGAGGCCGAGGGTGAGGCCGCTCCGGCCGCTGACGGCAGCGATGACGACGTCGTTGACGCCGAGGTCGTCGACGAGCCGGCAGAGGACGAGAAGAAGTGAGCTCGGTTCCCTTCGAGACGGGCCCTGACGGCCCTCCTCAGGACAAGTCCGTCTCGGGTGGGGGGCCGGGTCCGCAGGACCCGGTTCCCCACATCGAGGTGCCCGACGACATCTCCGGCATCGACAACCTCCTCGAAGAGGGCGGACCGCTGGAGCCGCAGGACGTCGTCGAGATCGAGGCCGATCCGCTGACGGCTGCGCTGCAGGAGGCGGCCGAGCGGACCGCGGACCTGCAACGCCTCCAAGCCGAGTTCCTCAACTACAAGCGCCGGGTCGACCGCGATCGGGACCTGGTACGGGAGAACGCGGTCTTCGCCGTGCTCAACCCGATGCTCGACGTGCTCGACAACATCGACCGGGCCCGCGAGGCCGGCGAGGTCGAGGGCGGCTTCAAGGGTGTCGCCGAACAGCTCGAACGGATCGTGGCCAACCTGGGCCTGACCCGGTACGGCGCTCCCGGTGACCCGTTCGACCCCCAGCTGCACGAGGCGCTCTCGCACGTCGGGACCGACCCCGAGGTGGCGGTGCCGACCTGTCAGCACATCGCCAAAGCCGGGTACCGGATCGGGGATCGCGTCGTACGGGCTGCCCAGGTGCTGGTGGTCGATCCCGCAGGAACTGAAACTGACTGAGCTCGGTCGTCGATCTCGACAGGCTCGATCCAAGGAGCATTGCCGACGTGATGAAAGGAGGGGTGGATGAGTAACAACGCTGACTGGGCCAACAAGGACTTCTACAAGGTCCTGGGTGTCGCCAAGGACGCCGACGCTGCGACGATCAAGAAGGCCTATCGCAAGCTGGCGCGCGAGAACCACCCCGACTCGAACCCCGGCAACGAGCCTGCCGAAGACCGTTTCAAGCAGGTCGCTGAGGCTTACGACGTGGTCGGCGATGCCGAGAAGCGTCGCGAGTACGACGAGATGAAGGCGCTGTTCGCGGGCGGTCACCCCGGAGCCGGCTTCGCCGGTTTCGGCGGCCAGCCCGGTGCCAGCACCATGGGTGGCTTCGACATCTCGGACCTGTTCGGCGGGCTCTTCGGCGGCGCCGGCGGCCCGCAACAGCGCACCAACGTTCGCCGCGCGACCCGCGGCCCCGACCTGGAGACCGAGGCGAGCATCGGCTTCACCGACGCCGTCGACGGCAGCACCATCTCACTGCGGCTGTCCTCCGAGGGTGCCTGCGAGACCTGCCACGGCACCGGTGGCAAACCCGGGACCCGACCGCACGTGTGCCCCACCTGCGACGGGACCGGCATGGTGGTGAGCACCATGGGTGGCGCGTTCTCGATGAACGAGACCTGCCCCCAGTGCCACGGTCGCCAGATGATCTACGACGAGGCCTGCCCGACCTGCCACGGCTCCGGCAGGGGCATGACGAGCAGGACCCTGCAGGCGCGAATCCCCGCCGGTGTGAAGGACGGCCAGCGCATCCGGCTCAAGGGCAAGGGCGGCGCCGGCGAGAACGGTGGACCGGCCGGCGACCTCTTCGTCACGGTCAGGGTGGGCGCGCACCCGGTCTTCGGACGCAAGGGCGATCACCTCACCCTGGTCGCTCCGGTCAGCTTCGATGAGGCAGCCCTGGGCGCACAGATCACCGTACCCACGCTGCACGGCGGACCGGTGACGCTGAAGATCGCCCCCGGCACCCCGAACGGCAGGGTGCTGCGGGTGCGTGGTCGGGGCGTGAAGGCCAAGAACGGGGCGGGCGACCTGCTGGTCACCCTCGAGGTCCAGGTGCCGGCCGAGCTCGATGACGCCGCGCGGGCTGCCTTGACGGCGTACCGTGACGCCACGGCGGGCGACGACCCGCGCGCCGCCCTGTTCGCTAGGACGTCATGATGCCCCGCTCCACGCCCAGGACCCCGGGCCCCGGCAGCCCGGTGTACGTGATCAGCGTCGCGGCGGAGCTGACCGGCCTGCACCCGCAGACGCTGCGCCAGTACGACCGCGCCGGCCTGGTCTCACCTGGCCGGACCGGCGGTGGCGGCCGCCGCTACTCGCTCAACGACATCGAGGCGCTGCGCGTCGTCGCCGAGCTCACTGCCGCCGGGATAGGCCTGGAGGGAGTACGTCGCATCATCGACCTCGAGCACCAGGTCGCGGCGCTCCGTTCCCGCAACGCCGAGCTCCTGGCGCGCGCCCGCGAGCTCCAGGCCGCACTCGACCAGACGGCTGCGGCCCTGGCCGAACGCCGCCCGAACCTGCCGGCCCTGCGTCCGCGCGGTGCGCTGCACCGGTTCGGCGACTGAGCCGGAGCGCTCCGTGCCCCATGGGGGCAGTCTCGTCCGTCCTCACCTTCACGATCCCTGACGGCGCCGGCCGCCCAGTGACGATGGGCCGTCGAGCCGTTAGTCTCAGCGTCGGTCTCGTATGAGGTCCGGGCCGAGGGAATGTGGGGAATCGTGACGTTGCCGCTGCAGATCGACTGGTTCTTCCAGGACGTCAGTGCCAGCGGCTGGATCCACATCGCGACGATCCCGGTCTTCACCGGCGTGATCGGCTTCCTGATCAACTGGACCGGCCTGATCATGCTGTTCTCGCCGGTCCGTTTCCACGGCGTCACGATCCCGGGGTTCAAGCAGATCGCCCGGGTGCTGCCTCGCAAGCTGCAGGAGGTTCCGGGTTTCCTCCAGGGTGGTGTCGGCTGGCAGGGGATCGTCCCGGCGCGGGCCGCCAAGATGGGCAGCATCGCGGTGGACAAGGCGATCGCGAAGCTCGGTACGCCCGGCGAGTTCTACCAGCAGCTCGAGCCCGACCAGATCGCCGAGCACATCGTCAAGGTCTTCGAGCCGGACATGCCCCGGATGATCGAGGACATCATGGCCCGCGAGCACCCGAACCTCTGGCGCGACCTGCCCAGCCCTGCCCGCAAGGCGATCATCGCCCGGGTCCAGGCGCAGATGCCGACCGTGGTGCACGGGATCACCAGGGAGATCGGGATCCACATCGACCAGCTGCTCGACCCGAAGATCATGGTCATCGACCACTTCGAGGCCAACCCTGCCCTGGTGGTCCGGATCTTCCGCGACTTCGGTCAGCGCGAGCTGAACCTGATGGTGATCTTCGGTTTCGTCTTCGGTTTCCTGCTCGGCATCCCGGTGGCGATGATCGACCATTGGTTCGGCCTGTGGTGGGCGCTGCCGCTGCTCGGCATCCTCGTCGGCTGGACGACCAACGCGCTCGGCATGTGGCTGATCTTCGAGCCACCGGAGCCCAAGCGGATCCTGGGCATCAAGGTGCACGGCCTGTTCCTGCGTCGCCAGAACGAGGCGGCCGAGGTCTACGCGCAGATCATCGCCGACGACGTGATCACCCTGGAACGCATCGGCGACTTCCTGCTCGACGGGCCGCGCGGCGACCGGACCCGGCAGATGCTGGCCACCGCGATGCTGCCGGCGATCGACCAGGCGGCCGGCCCGGTGCGTGGCGCGGTCCGGATCGCGATCGGGAGCAAGAAGTTCGACAACATCCGTGACGCGGTTGCCAGCGAAGCGGTCGACCGGACGATCACGCCGTTCCGCGATCCCGAGTTCAGCAAGCGCCAGGCGGACAAGATCAGGACGCTGGTCTCGGCGCGGACCAAGGAACTGCCGCCGCGCGATTTCGTCGACATGATGAGGTCCGCGATCAAGGAAGACGAGTGGATGCTCTACGCCCACGGCGCGATCATGGGCTTCGCGGGCGGGGTCGCCCACCTGCTGATCTTCGGGGTGGGAGGGACATGAGCGAGCACGATCGCAGCGACCGGACTCCCGCCGTCTGGGAGGGAGCGGCCGAGGCGCTGCCCGGGGTTGCCCGCATCGCCGGCAAGGCGTGGTTGCGCTCAGCGACCTGGGTGGCCGGTTCGAGTGCCAGGTCTGCTCGCAACCTGGCGCGGGCGATGACCGACCCGCGCGCGGCCGGTGAGCTGGTCCGCGGTGTCGCCACGGACCTGGCCGACGCGACCCGTGCGATCTCGACGGTCGCCCAGGCAGTCTCCAGCGGGGTGCCGATCCCAGCAGCGTTGTTCGAGGCCAGCATGACCCTGAGCTCGGTGATGGCACCCGACGACGCACCGGAACGCACGCGTGAGCCGTCCTTGCGCGAGCGCGGCGAGGAGCTGCTGCGCCGGTCGCGCGACGTCTGGAGCGACGATGTCGCGCACCCGGCGTACGGGCGGATCCTCGACGAGGTCGCCCCTGACGAGGCACGGATCCTGCTGCTGCTCCTGCGCGGTGGTCCGCAGCCGTCGGTCGACGTACGGACCGGCGGTCCGGTGGGCATGGTGAGCTCGAACCTGCTCTCGGCCGGCCTGACGATGATCGGCCCGCGCGCCGGCGTGCGGTACCTCGACGAGGTGCCGGCCTATCTCAACAACCTCTTCCGGCTCGGGCTGATCTGGTTCTCCCGCGAGCAGCTCGAGGACCCGCTCGAGTACCAGGTCGTGGAGGCACAGCCAGACGTCCTCGCGGCGATGCACTCGGTGCGGTTCGCCAAGGTCGTACGCCGCTCGATCCACCTGACCCCGTTCGGCATCGACTTCTGCAAGACCTGCCTGGTCGACGACGACCAGACCGCGAACCTGCCTGAGCACGAGTTCCCGGAGGAATGACTGCCGAGCGGAACGGACACCGCACTCATCGAGTGCGGACGGGTGGGTCCCAGCTCCTCCGGTAGTGATGAAGCCCCGTGCGATCGGTGACGCCGATGCTCGCGCGAACGCGGCGGCATGCAGTCCGTCCAGCCGGTCGGCGTTGAGGTTGGTCACCTTGCCGAGACCGTTGACGACGAACGGCGGGTTCAGCGACGACTTGGTCGCGACCCTCAGCGCAGGCCCAACGGTGGTACCGGTCAGGCTGGTGACCGCGTTGGCAGCGTTGCCCTTGCCGAGGATGAAGACGTGCCCGGTTGCAGCGAGCGAGATGGTCTTCCCGGCCAGGACGAGAATCGTGGCCGCGCCGAGTCCCGAATGAGCCATCCCGCTATGGTCCGACCGGGCTATTGGCGCTGGGTCCATCTCAAGGTCGCGGCCAGGACTGACCCTCGAGCGCCTCGATCGAGGTGTTGAAACGCTCCAGCAGCGCCTGCAACCGTCCGACATCGTCGGGATCCCAGGCTTCGAGGACCTGGGCGACCTGGGTGTGGCGCACACTGCGGTCTCGACGAAGGAGGGCGAGACCCGTCGCGGTGGGTCGCAGGACCTGGGCGACACCTCCGGACGGGTCGGCCGCGCGCCTGACGAGGCCCTTGCGGCGCAGGGCGGCGATCTGCCGGTTGACCGTGGAGATGTCGAGCCGGAAGGCTTCGGCAAGCTGCTTGAGCGTCAGGGCGCTGAGCTCGAGGCGGCTCAGCAGCTGGTAACCGGAGCGGTCGAGCTCGAGGTCGGGAGAGTTGGCGGCCGAGCTGAGCTGGTGCCGGGCGAGCAGCGTCAGCTCCTGTTCGAGCAGCGCGATCATCTCCGTCGCATTTTTCGTGACTGGCATGTGGCGCTCCTCTCACTCTCGGCGACGATGATGTGCATCGTACACATCATGTGTAGCCTACACAGATGACGTTGGCACAGTCCTCGCTCCCGATCACCGAGGTGCGCAAGGTTCCGCACCCGACCGCCGTGGTCGCGATCGGGTGCCTTTGCGGCATCGTCGTGGCCCTGACCCAGACGATGATCGTGCCGTTGATCCCGCGCCTTCCCGCGCTGCTGGGGACAGCGTCCTCGAACGCATCGTGGGCGGTCACGGCGACCCTGCTCACGGCGGCCGTGACGATGCCGATCTCCGGCCGGCTCGGCGACATGGTCGGCAAGCGCCTGATGCTCGTCATCAGCCTCGGCGCCCTGGTCGCCGGCTCGGTGCTGTGTGCCGTGAGCAGCAGCCTGGTCCCAGTCGTCGCGGGACGTGCCCTGCAGGGATTGTCGATGGGCGCGATCGCTCTCGGCATCAGCATCATGCGCGACGAGCTTCCGGCCGACCGCGTAGGTCCGGCCGTCGCCCGGATGAGCGCCACCCTCGGTGTCGGCGGAGCGATCGGCCTGCCCGTGGCCGCGATCATCGTCGAGAAGGCCGACTGGCACGCCCTGTTCTGGATCGCCGCTGGGCTCGGCGCGGTCTGCATCGCCGCAGTCCTGGCGGTGATCCCCGAGTCGCCGGTGCGCACCCCCGCACGTTTCGACCTGCTCGGCGCCACCGGCCTCGGTACGGCCCTGGTGTTGTTGCTGCTCGCGATCACGAAGGGCGGTGACTGGGGCTGGGGGAGCCCGCTGACGCTCGGCCTGCTCGCCGGTTCACTGGTCGTCTTCCTCGTCTGGGGGTCGTGGGAGCTGCGCACCTCCGAGCCGCTGGTCGACCTGCGCACGTCGGCCCGTCCCCAGGTGCTGTTCACCAACATCGCCTCGGTGGCCACCGGTTTCGCGATGTACGGGATGTCGCTGATGCCGATCCAGCTGCTCGTCGCGCCCACCGCGACCGGGTACGGCGAGGGGCTCAGCCTGATCAAGGCGGGTCTGGTCTGCATGCCGAGCGGGCTGATGATGTACCTGTTCTCGGGCGTCGGCGCACGTCTCTCCGCTGCCCGGGGTCCGCGGATCAGTCTGGCCGTCGGTGTCGTGATCCTCGGCGTCAGCTACGTGTCGATGCTGTTCATGCGTGATCAGTGGTGGGAGGTCTGCGTGGCCACCGCACTGCTCGGGATCGGCATCGGGATCGCGTACGCCGCCATGCCGGCCCTGATCATGGGCGCCGTACCGGTGACCGAGACCGCGGCCGCCAACGGGCTCAACGCCCTGATGCGCTCAGTCGGTACGTCGCTGTCCTCGGCGGTCGTCGCGACCGTGCTGGCCCACGAGACGATCCACCTCGGCTCGCAGGTCTTCCCCTCCGACCGGGGCTTCACGATCGCCTTCCTGATCTCGCTGGCCGCCGCCGGCGGTGCCCTGCTGCTGGCGCTCGCGATCCCCCGCCACCAACCTCGTTGATTGGTCACCTCTGGTTCTGTCAGAAGTGACTTCTCGGCCGGACGGGACTGACCATTCGGGTGGACGGGACTGACCATTCGGCGTCAAAGTTGAGTGGAATGGACTCAACTCTGGGGTTGTTGTACACAATGACGGACTGACTGAGGTCCGTCAGGATGGACGTACGAGCCCTGGAGGGGAAGTTCATGGACGGAAGCAAGTTCACCTCGCGCAGCGTCGAGGCGATCAATGCCGCTCAGACGGCTGCCGTGGCGGCGGGCAACGCCCAGCTGGAACCGGCGCACCTGGCGTTCGCGCTGCTGCGCCAGGACGGTGGCATCACGCCCACGCTGCTGGAGAAGTCCGGGGCCGACCCGGTGGCGCTCGGCCGGGAGATCGACGAGCTCACGGTGCGGTTGCCGAGCGCATCGGGTGCCACCGTGACCACCCCGACGGCGTCCCCCGCACTGACCCGGGTCTTCGCACGCGCTCTCGAGCTGGCCGGCGAGATGAAGGACGAGTACGTCGCGACCGAGCACCTGTTGCTCGCGCTGACGCTCGTCGAGGGCCCCGTCCAGACGGCGCTCTTCCATGCAGGCGTGACCGCGGACGGGCTGCGCGACGCGATCGCGGCGATCCGCGGCAACCGACGGGTGACCAGTCCGGACGCCGAGGCGTCGTACGAGGCACTCGAGAAGTACGCCGTCGACCTCACCGAGCTAGCGCGGGAGGGCAGGCTCGACCCGGTGATCGGGCGTGACGCCGAGATCCGCCGCGTCGTGCAGGTGCTCTCCCGGCGTACCAAGAACAACCCGGTGCTGATCGGCGAGCCGGGGGTCGGCAAGACCGCCGTCGTCGAAGGCCTCGCCCAGCGCATCGTCGACGGCGACGTGCCCGATTCGCTCAAGGACCGGCGTCTGCTCAGCCTCGATCTGGCGGCGATGGTCGCCGGCGCCAAGTACCGCGGCGAGTTCGAGGAACGCCTCAAGGGCGTGCTCGAGGACATCAAGTCCGCCGACGGCCAGGTCATCACGTTCATCGACGAGCTGCACACCGTCGTCGGCGCTGGTGCCGGCGGTGACTCCTCGATGGATGCCGGCAACATGCTCAAGCCGATGCTGGCGCGTGGCGAGCTGAGCCTGATCGGTGCCACGACCCTGGACGAGTACCGCGAGCTCATCGAGAAGGACCCGGCACTGGAACGTCGTTTCCAACAGGTCTTCGTCGGCGAGCCGAGCGTCGAGGACACAGTCGCGATCCTGCGCGGCCTGCAGCAGAAGTACCAGGCGCACCACGGTGTCGAGATCACCGACGCCGCACTCGTCGCGGCTGCGATGCTCTCGGACCGCTACATCACCGGGCGCCAGCTGCCGGACAAGGCGATCGACCTGATCGACGAGGCGGCCTCGAGGCTCCGCATGGAGATCGAGTCGAGCCCCGTCGAGATCGATCAGCTGCGTCGTGCTGTGGACCGGATGAAGATGGAGCAGCTCGCCCTCGAACGCGAGACTGATCCGGGCTCTCTGGACCGCCTTGAGAAGCTCAAGATCGACCTCGCCGACAAGGAGGAGGACCTCCGCGGACTCGACGCCCGCTGGGAGCGGGAGAAGACCGCCCTGGAGGGCTCGGGGGCGATCCGCAAGCAGCTAGACGCCCTGCGGGTGGAGGCGGACCGGCTCCAGCGCGAGGGCGACCTGGGCCGTGCCTCCGAGATCCTCTACGGAAAGATTCCTGCACTGGAGAAGCAGATCGCCGAAGCAGAAGGTGCTGAGGCGGTCGAGGACCCGATGGTCAACGAGAAGGTCGGGCCCTCCGAGATCGCTGAGGTCGTCGAGGCCTGGACCGGCATCCCGACGGGTCGGCTTCTCGAGGGCGAGACCGCCAAGCTGCTCCGGATGGAGGAGATCATCGGCCAGCGCCTCGTCGGCCAGACGGTCGCCGTGGCCGCGGTCGCGGACGCCGTACGACGTTCCCGCGCCGGCATCTCCGATCCGGACCGGCCTGCCGGGAGCTTCCTGTTCCTCGGACCCACCGGTGTCGGCAAGACCGAGCTGGCCAAGTCGCTGGCCGACTTCCTCTTCGACGACGAGCGGGCGATCGTCCGCATCGACATGAGCGAGTACTCCGAGAAGCACTCGGTGTCACGGTTGGTCGGGGCGCCTCCCGGTTACGTCGGGTACGACGAGGGTGGCCAGCTGACCGAGGCCGTGCGCCGACGTCCGTACTCGGTGGTGCTGCTCGACGAGGTCGAGAAGGCGCACCCGGAGGTCTTCGACCTCCTGCTCCAGGTGCTCGACGACGGCCGGCTAACCGACGGCCAAGGTAGGACCGTCGACTTCCGCAACGTCCTGCTGATCCTGACCAGCAACCTGGGTTCCCAGTTCCTGGGCGACCCGACGCTCGAGGTCCAGGCGCGGCACGACTCGGTGATGAGCGTGGTGCGGGCGGCGTTCAAGCCTGAGTTCCTCAACCGGCTCGACGAGATCGTGATGTTCGATGCGCTCGGCAAGGACGAGCTCGCGCACATCGTCGACCTCCAGCTCGCGGCCTTCGACGCCCGGCTCGCTCCCCGGCGGATCACCGTCACGGTCACCGACCCGGCCAGGGTGTGGCTGACCGACCACGGCTACGACCCGGCGTACGGCGCCCGGCCGCTGCGCCGCCTGGTGCAGACGGCGATCGGCGATCCGCTCGCCCGGATGCTGATCGGTGGTGCGGTCCTCGATGGCCAGCACGTGGTCGTCGACGTCGAGGGCGAGGGGCTGGCACTGCGGGTCACCGACTGATCAAGTCCCTGGCGGCCCCTGCGCCGCCAGGGCGCGTGGAACCCCTTGGTTGAATGGGTCCATGAGCCAGACGGACCCGGGCCCGCGCCCGATCGAGATCACCGTCGGAGGCGTGGTCGCCTCGGGTGCGTCGCTCATGCTCGTCGTCGCCGTGTTCGATGCCATGGGCCAGCTGCGCTCGGTCGACACGCGTGCCGCGATCACCCAGTCGGTGACGAGCGGTTACGCGAAGGGTCTCGGGATCAGTGTCGACCAGGCGACCTCGATCATCCACGGGTTGCTGCTGGTGGCCGGAGCTGCTGCGGCGGCGGCCGCGGTGCTCGGGTTCTTCGTGCTCCAGCGCAATCGCGGGGCCCGGATCGCGTTGTCGGTCGCGGCGGTACCGATCCTGCTCACTGCGCACTACTCCCAGGGTTTCCTGTCGCTGCTCGTCGTGACCGGTACGGCGTTGCTGTGGAGCCGACCGGCCCGTGACTGGTTCGCCGGGCGGCCGCAGGCGCCGCGCCCCGAGCGGATCGCCCGCGAGACCCCGGTTCGTCCGCCGGTCCCGCCCTACCGGCCGCCGGTGCCCGACGTCCAGGTCCGGCCGCCGGGTCCC
>NZ_JAOPXI010000167.1 GCF_025965215.1 Marmoricola sp. | reverse complement strand
CACATGGTGGTGAGCGACTGGGGCAAGCCGGTCACGATCACAGCGCCGCCGGCTTCGCAGGTGATGAAGAAGTAGGACGCGTCAGCGGACTACGTCAGCGACCCCGCATGTTCGAGCGGGCGCCCTTCATCGAGGTCGGGACCGGGCCCTTGGGCAGCGGGACGTTCGAGCGGTTGGCGTCCAGCGCCTTCAGTCGTGCGAGTACGTCGGTCATCGCGGCCGGCTTGAGGTTGCGGCCGAGCTTGGTCACCGTCCGCACCAGTTTCTTCAGCGGGACCTCATCGGGACCGTTGCCCACGTAGACCTCGTGGATCGGGGTCTCGGCCGCGACCCGCTCGTGCTTGCGGCGCTCGGCGGACATCAGCGGCTTGAGCCGGTTGGGGTTGCCCTCGCCGATCAGCACGATGCCCGGAGGGCCCACCAGGCGGTGGATGACGTCCTGCTGCTTGGTGAAGGCGATCGCGGGGTCGGTCTGCCACCCTCGGCGCAGCATCCCCAGGGCTGCGGCAGCGGCCCCGGGCTGGCCGTCGATCGAGGCGAGTGCCGCCGACTGCGCGCGGCGGCCGAACACGATGAGCACGCCCAGGATGCCGAGCAGGACGCCCAGGATGATCGGGAAGGTGAGGGCTGCATGGAACACGAGCACGCCCAGGCCGAAGCCTGCGCCACCCGCGAGCACGAAGGTACCCAGCAGGATCAGCCCGATCCTGTGGTCGGTCTTCCGGGTCATCTGGTAGCTCTGGACGATCTGCGAGATGCGTCCAGGCTTGCTCGGGTCCTTCTTCGCCATGCTTCTGCCTTACGTTGTGCGGGTCATGACTCGTGCGTGTGGGTGAGGTGCCGAGCCTAGTCGAGGCCTAGGCGGAGGCTTCGCTCCCGGTCCGGGCCTCGATCGCCTGGCGGTAGAGCCGCCCCGCCCGGTACGACGAGCGGACCAACGGTCCGGACAGGACGCCGGCGAAGCCGATCTGGTCGGCCTCGGCAGCGAGCTCGACGAACTCCTCGGGCTTGACCCACCGCTCGACGGGGTGGTGGCGCAGCGTGGGCCGCAGGTACTGGGTGATCGTGATCAGCTCGCAACCGGCCGCGTGCAGGTCGATGAGTGCCTGGCTGATCTCCTCCCGGGTCTCGCCCATGCCCAGGATCAGGTTGGACTTGGTGACCAGCCCGAACGCGCGTGCCTGGGTCAGGACGTCCAGTGAACGCTCGTAGCGGAACGCGGGCCGGATCCGCTTGAAGATCCGGGGCACTGTCTCGACGTTGTGGGCCAGGACCTCGGGCCTGGACTCGAAGACCTCGGCCAGCAGATCGGGTTCACCGTTGAAGTCCGGGATCAGGTTCTCGACGCCGGTATCCGGGTTGAGCTGATGGATGGCCCGCACCGTCTCGGCGTACAGCCAGGCACCGCCGTCGGGCAGGTCGTCGCGGGCGACGCCGGTGATCGTGGCGTAGCGCAGGTTCATCGTGCGGACCGACTCGGCCACCCTCCGCGGCTCGTCCCGGTCGAGGGCCTCGGGCTTGCCCGTGTCGATCTGGCAGAAGTCGCACCGACGTGTGCACTGGTCGCCACCGATGAGGAACGTGGCCTCCCGGTCCTCCCAGCACTCGAAGATGTTGGGACACGCCGCTTCCTGGCAGACCGTGTGCAGGCCTTCCGACCTCACCAGCTGCTGGAGCTCGCGGTACTGCGGCCCCATCCTCGCCTTGGTCTTGATCCACGGCGGCTTGCGCTCGATCGGGGTCTCCGCGTTGCGCACCTCGAGACGAAGCAACTTGCGGCCCTCGGGGGCGGTGGGCGCGGAGTGCAGGTCAGTCACCGCTCAAGCCTACGCCGGGATGGGTCATGCTCCGGGGCCAGCCTCACGACGTCTCGGCAGGCCCGACGACCGGTGGCTGAATGTCATAGGTCGCGACGGCGGAACGATGCCCACGAGGAGACGCCTGCCAGCACGACCAGGACCAGGAGATACAGGCCGGTGACGCCGTGGCCGAGGTGGTCGGGGCCGGCGCAGGTGCCGAGTCGCGAGCACGGGCTGTGGGGATCGAAGTACTCCAGCCGGGTCTGCAGCCAGCCGAGCACGTTGTTGCCCAGCGACCAACGACCTGTGTCGTTGAACGGCAGCACGCTGATCAGGATCTCGCCACCGATGCTGTAGACGAACAGCAGCGCGAGGGTCGCCACCGAGCGCCGGAACATCATCGTCAGCGAGAAGGCGCCCAGTCCCGCGGCCATCGCCAGGATGACCGCACGCAGCAGGTGCCAGCTCACGTCGGCGACGACCGCCGAGGAGTGGTCCACGCCGCGACTCGCCGCCACCAGGTACAGCGTCAGCCAGAACCCACCGAGCGTGACGAGTGCGGCCACCCCGCTCGCCAGGGTCACAGCGATGGCCTTGGCTGCCCAGAGGCGCGAACGGCGCGGTTCGAACAGCGTCTGGTTCCGGATCGAGCCCGAGCCCCAGTCGGCGCCTGCGAAGGTGCTTGCGGCGATGATCAGCAACACGATGATCAGCAGCGCCAGCCCGATCCCGTTGCCCTTGAGAGTCCCGCGCAGGTCGAGCGGGCTGCGCGTCAGGTAGCTCGTCGGTGCCGCTGACAAAGCGTTCCTGCACTCTTGAGCCGTCGCACCGGTGCCGAGGTAGCTGCCCGGATCGGCCAGGCAGCGGTCGATGTCCGTCTGGATGTCCGAGCGACCGGCATCGACCTCGGCCTGGGCCTGTGCGGTGGCGATCTCGGCTTTGCTGGGTGGCCGGGTCTCCCAGGCCGACTGGAACGCCACAACGGCCGCGAGCAGGGCAGCGAGGAGCAGCAGCAGGGTGATCACGCGGCGTGATCTGTAGCGAGCCAGCTCGGTCCGGACCAGGTGGATCATGCGCCCACCTCCTCACCGCGGTGGGCCGGTACGACGAGATGCTCGGCGGTCTCGTCGAAGGCGCGCTCGGTCGGATCCTCCGATGCTGCCGGGCGGTGGCCCGTGAGCTCGAGGAAGAAGGTCTCCAGCGTCGGCCGGATCGCGGTGAGCTCGTGGACGAACAAGCCGTTCTCGGCGAGCCGTCGGGTGATCGCGTCCGGATGCTCGTGACCCTCGACGAGCAGGAAGGTGCCGTCCCGGGACACGGAGTAGCCGGCTTCCAGGAGCAGTGCGGCCGCCCGGTCGGGCTCGGCCACGCCGACCCGGGTACGTGAGGTGCTCTCCCCGAGCAGGTCGTCGACCCGGCCGGCCTTGAGCAGTGCGCCGTTGCCGATGATCGAGACCGAGGAGCACAGCTGCTGGACCTCCGCCAGGATGTGCGAGCTCAGCAGGATGGTGACGCCCGCCGCGGCAAGTCGCGGGATGGTGTCGCGCATGTCCCGGATGCCGGCAGGGTCAAGTCCGTTCGACGGCTCGTCGAGGATCAGCAGCTCCGGGCTCCTCAGCAGGGCGGCAGCGAGTCCCAGCCGACGTTGCATGCCCAGGGAGTAGCCCCGGTAGCGCCGCTTCGCGACGCCGCGGACCTCGACCTGGTCCAGGACCTCGCCGACCCGGCTCATCGGCAGGCCCGCACCGCGCGCGAGGAGCTCGAGGTTCTTGCGCCCCGACAGGTCCGGATCGAACTGGCCGCGCTCGAACAGGGCGCCGACCCGGCCGAGGACGGACGGGATCGCGGCTGGGTACTCGCCGCCGAGCACGTGGATCTCGCCCTCGTCGGGTCGGGCCAGCCCGAGCAGCATCCGGATGGTCGTCGTCTTGCCCGCACCGTTGGGACCGAGGAAGCCGTGGACCCCACCACGCTCGACGGCGAGATCGAGCCCGTCGACCGCGGACACCTTGCGCCCCCGGTCGCGGTACACCTTGCGCAGCCCACGCGTCTCGACCACCAGGTCAGGTCGACCCGGACGCTGCGGGTTCTCCTGAGGAAGGGCCTTCATCTGCTCCTGTCTGCCCTTCTCCGAGTCCAAGGGATCCACCATCTCGCAGGCGCGGCTCAGGGCAGCGGATTGAGAACCGGGACACGCAGGTGATCGCGGCCGGGTTCAGGTCGGGGCTCGTAGTCCGGTGTCGCCTCGTACGGCGCCCAGGCGAGCAACCGGTCCAGGTGCGCCTCGACGACCGGGACCGCTTCGCCGGTGGTGACCGGGCGGCCGAGCTCGGCACTCAGCGAGGTCACGCCGGCATCGGCGATCCCGCAGGGCACGAAGCGGTCGTACCAGCCCAGGTCCACGTCGCAGTTGAGGGCGAAGCCGTGCATCGTCACGCCCCGACTGACCCGGATGCCCAGCGCCGCGATCTTGCGCTCGGCGCGACACGCGCCCGGATCGGCGCGGAGCCACACGCCACTGCGTCCCGGGACCCGAGCGGTCAGGATGCCGAACTCGGCGCAGGCGCCGATCAGGGCCTCCTCGACGCGCCGGACGTAGTCGACGACGAGGACGTGATCGGGCAGCCGCACGATCGGGTACCCGACGAGCTGGCCGGGGCCGTGGAAGGTGATCTTGCCGCCGCGGTCGACGTCGATGACCTCGGCGCCACCGGCATCAACGGGGCGCTCGTCGGCGGTCGTCCGCTTCCCGCAGGTGAAGACCGGCGGGTGTTCCAGCAGCAGGACGGTGTCGGCGCCACCCGCGACGACGTCCTCGTGCTGCTGACGCTGGAGGTCCCAGGCCTCGCGGTAGTCCACGAGGCCGAGGCGACGGTGCTGCAGGCCCATCATGTCTCGAGGTTACGCGGTTGCGGTCCGCAGGACGTCGCTGACCTGCTGGTCGGCGAACCGGAAGCCGGCCTCGAGCAGCACTTCGGGCACTGCCCGGATCGAGCCGAGCACCTCGGGCGCCATCCGCCCGGCGACCGGCCGCAGCACGCTTGCCGGCACCCGGAAGAAGGCGGGCCGATGCACCAGGGCAGCGAGCTCGCGGGTGTACTCCGCGTTGGTCGGGGTCACCGGGCAGCAGAGATTCACTGGGCCCGACGCGCCGTCGTGCTCGGCAAGGAAGGTGACCGCAGCGATCCAGTCCGGGCTCGAGATGATCGGGAAGTACTGCCTTCCCGATGCCATCGTGCCTCCGAGGCCGGCCTTGAACTGCAGCAGCTGCTGCTTGAGCGGCGCATGGTGCCGGTCGAGGACGGGAGCCGTACGGAGCACGCAGACCCGCGCGCCGGCCGCACTCGCCGACTCGGTAGCCGCCTGCCAGTCGCGCGTGACGCCGGTCAGGAAGGCATCGCCGGCGGAGTCAGCTGTCTCGGGCAACGGCACAGACCCACGATCGCCGTACCAGGAGATGCCGTTTCCGGCCAGGAACGCGGGGCGACGCTGACTCGAGGCGATCGCCTCGGCCAGGACCCGCGTGGTGGTCACCCTGCTCGTGCGGAGGGACTCGGCCCAGGCCTTCGAGTGCGGGTTGCCGAGGGTCGGGGAGCCGGCCAGGTTGATGACGACGTCTGCCTTCTCGACCAGGTCGGGGTCCAGCTGACCGGCGTACGGGTCCCAGGTCGCCTGGCCCGGCCCCGCAGGCCGACGTACCAGTGCCGTGACGTCGTGGCCGGCCCGTGCGAGGTGATCGCGCAGCCCGCTGCCCAGGAATCCGGATGCTCCGGCGATGAGGAAGCGCATGGCTCCACCATGCCACGCGGGCGGTCGAGGACCCTCCCGTGCGCGGTTGTGCCCTCATCCCCGTGATCGTCGCTGCGCTCCTCAACGCTGCTGGGCCCACTCGGTCTCGAGCAAGCTCGGACCCTCGGTAGGCTTGCAGCGTGAGCGATTTCGATGTCCTCGTCCTCGGTGCCGGCCCCGGTGGCTACGTCGCCGCCATCCGCGCCTCCCAGCTCGGCCTGAAGGCTGCAGTCGTCGAGCTGAAGTACTGGGGCGGGGTGTGCCTGAACGTCGGCTGCATCCCCTCCAAGGCGCTACTGAAGAACGCGGAGCTCGCGCACGTGCTCACGCACGAGAAGGACAAGTTCGGCATCACCGGTGACGCCGCGATGGCCTACGGCCCGACGCACGCCCGCAGTCGTCAGGTCTCCGACGGCATCGTCAAGGGCGTCCACTTCCTGATGAAGAAGAACAAGATCACCGAGATCAACGGCTGGGGCACCTTCACCGGCCCGAAGGAGATCTCGGTCGCGCAGGAGGACGGCTCGACCCGCGTCATCACCGCCGACAAGATCATCATCGCGACCGGCGCAACCGTCCGCCTCGTTCCCGGCGTCGAGCTGTCGCCGAACGTGGTGACCTACGAAGAGCAGATCCTCGACAGCAATCTGCCGGGCTCGATCATCATCGGCGGCTCGGGTGCGATCGGCGTCGAGTTCGCCTACGTGATGAAGAACTTCGGCGTCGACGTCACGATCGTGGAGTTCCTCGACCGGATGGTGCCCACCGAGGACGCCGAGGTGTCCAAGGAGCTGGCCAGGCACTACAAGAAGCTCGGCATCAACGTGCTGCTCTCGACGGCGGTCAAGGGCGTCGAGGACACCGGAAGCGGCGTGAAGGTCACGATCGCTCCCGCAGGTGGTGGGGACGAGCAGGTCATCGAGGCCGACAAGTTCCTCGCCGCCTTCGGCTTCGCACCGCGGCTGACGGGCTATGGCCTGGAGCACACCGGAGTGGCGACCACCGACCGTGGCGCCATCGCCGTCGACGAGCGCGGCCGGACCAACGTCGCGGACGTCTACGCGATCGGTGACGTCACCGGCAAGCTGATGCTGGCCCACACTGCCGAGGCGATGGGCATCGTCGCGGCCGAAACCATGGCCGGCGCCGAGACGATGGCCATCGACTTCGACATGATCCCGAGGGCGACGTACTGCCAGCCCCAGATCGCGTCCTTCGGCTACACCGAGGACCAGGCCAGGGAGAAGGGGTACGACGTCAAGACGGCCAAGTTCCCGTTCTCGGCCAACGGCAAGGCCATGGGCCTGGGCGACGCGGTCGGCTTCGTGAAGATCGTGGCCGACGCGAAGTACAACGAGATCCTCGGCGCGCACCTGATCGGACCCGACGTCACCGAACTGCTGCCGGCGCTGACCCTGGCGCAGAAGTGGGACCTGACGGCTGACGAGGTCGCCCGCAACGTCTTCGCGCACCCGACGCTGTCCGAGGCCGTCAAGGAAGCGATCGAAGGCATCGCCGGTCACATGATCAACTTGTGAAAGCGCTGCGCGCTTTCACAAGTTGATCAGGGATCGCGGTATTGGATGGGCGCTCCGCGCCGGCGCTGACGCGCAGGTGGGGGTCAGGTAGCGCGGTCGACTGTCGCCAGGATCGCTTCGGCGACCGCCCCGGGCTCCCGGTACTGCGGGACGTGGTCGACCGGGAGGCGCACCAGTACCGCGCCCGGGATCTTCGCGGCGAGGTCGACCGACGCCTGCAGCGAATCCGGGGGATCGAGCTCGCCGGCGATCACCGTCGTCGGCACGTCGAGACGGCCCAGCAACCCCCACTGCTCCGGGTTGTCCTGCTCGAGCAAGGCGGCTGGGCTACGGTCCAGGTCTGTCGACGCGAGTACCTCGGCGTCGAGGTAGCCGTCACTGCCGGAGGCGAGCCAGTAGCCGACCCGGATGGCCGCCAGCGCAGCGAGATCGCCGGCTTCCTGGGCGACGTTCCACCGTGCCTCGAGCTCAGGGTCGTCGTCGCCGTCCGGCCACGGGTACCCACCGATGCCCGGGCATAGGAGAGTCATCGAGGCGACGCGTGACGGTGCGGTGACGGCCAGCGCCAGGGACGTCTCGCCGCCCATGCTGTTGCCGACGAGGTGGGCACCTACGAGTCCGAGCGCGTCGAGGACGGCGATCAGGTCGCCGAGTGCTGAGTACGGCTCGGTGGCGCGCGGCGAGCGCCCGAATCCCCGGCGGTCGAACCGGACCAGTCGTCTGCCCGCGAGCTGGGGCAGCAGCGGGTCCCAGATCCGGGAGTCGGTGATCCCCGGGTGCAGCAGCACCAGGGGAACCCCCTCGCCGCCGCTGTCGTCGTACCAGAGTCGATCGGCGCCGACGGCGAGGAAGCCCACGACCTCAGACCTCGAACAGGGCCGCCTCGAGCCGGGCCTTGACGTCGGAGAGGAACCGGCCGGCGTCGGCGCCGTCGACCAGGCGGTGGTCGTAGGTCAGCGCCAGGTTGACCATGTGGCGGACCGCGATCGTCTCGCCCAGGTCGGGGTCGTCGATCACGACCGGGCGCTTGACGACGGCACCGGGTCCGAGGATGGCGACCTGCGGCTGGTTGATGATCGGGGTGTCGAACAGGGCGCCGAACGTGCCCAGGTTTGTGATCGTGAACGTGCCGCCAGTCAGGTCGTCCGGGGTGATCTTGTTGGTCCGGGTGCGCTGGGCAAGATCGGCGATCTTCTTGGCCAGTCCCGCGATCGACAGGTCCCCGGCGTCCTTGACCACCGGGGTGAGCAGGCCGCGTTCGGTGTCGACGGCGAACGCGATGTTCTCCCGGTCGAAGTAGGTGACTTCGCCCGCGTCGGTGTCGATGTTCGCGTTCAGCTTCGGGTGCTGCTTGAGGGCATCGATCGCTGCCTTTGCGAAGAACGGCAGGAAGGTGAGCTTGACTCCCTCGCGAGCCAGGAAGTCCGCCTTCGCGCTCTCGCGCAGACGCGCGACCCGGGTCATATCGACTTCCATGACCTGGGTGAGCTGGGCCGAGACGTGCAGCGACTCGACCATCCGGCTGGCGATGACGGTGCGCAGCCGGGACAGCTTCTCGGTCGTCCCGCGCAGCGGGCTGGGTGTCGTCGACGCAGGAGCCGGCGCCGCGGACGACGCGACAGCCGGTGCCGGGGTCTCCTTGGCCGCGGCTGCTGCCAGGACGTCATGCTTGCGGATCCGGCCGCCGACTCCGCTGCCACTGATGGCGCCGAGGTCGACGCCGTGCTCGGCAGCCATCTTGCGCACCAGCGGCGTCACGTAGTTGCCGCTGTCCGAGGACGCGGCGGCCGGTGGTGCCGGCGCCGCCGGCGGAGCAGCCTCGGCGGCCGGAGCGGGTGCCGGTGGCGCAGCCGGGGGAGCCTCGGCGGCCGGAGCCGGTACGACGGGAGCAGGAGGGGCAGCGGCGGGCGCGGGCGGGGCAGCGACGGGTGCGGGCGGGGCAGCGGCCGGAGTGGCGGGGGCGGGTGCGGAGCCCGCAGCTCCGATGATCGCCAGCTCGGCGCCGACCTCCACGGTCTCGTCCTCGTTGACCCTGATCGCGAGCAGGGTCCCGGCGACCGGCGCGGGGATCTCGGTGTCGACCTTGTCGGTGGAGACCTCGAGCAGAGGCTCGTCGACCGCCACAGCGTCGCCGACCTGCTTGAGCCAGCGTGTGACCGTGCCTTCGGTGACCGACTCGCCCAGGGCAGGCAGGGTGATCGAGGTGCCGGTGGCGTCAGCGGCTGCGGCCGGCGCGGCAGCGGGGGTCGGTTCTTGAGCCGGTGCTGGCGTCTCGGCGGCCTCGGCGACCGGGGCCGGGGTGGGTTCCTGAGCAGGTGCCGGGGCTTCGGCAGGCTCAGCGGCAGGCTGAGCGGCGGGGGCGGGTGCGGAGCCGGTGCCTTCGCTGGCATCACCGACGACGCACAGCACCGCGCCGACCTCGACGGTCTCGTCCTCGGCGGCCCTGATCTCCAGCAGCACGCCGGCCACCGGTGAGGGGATCTCGGTGTCGACCTTGTCGGTGGAGACCTCGAGCAGCGGCTCGTCGACCTCCACCGTGTCGCCGACCTGCTTGAGCCAGCGCGTGACCGTCCCCTCGGTGACGGATTCGCCGAGAGCGGGGAGAGTGACGGGAGTCGACATGGGCTTCCTTCGAATCAGGAGTGGCGCTCAGGAGTGAGCATGGAGTGGCTTGCCGGCGAGGGCCAGGTGGGCCTCGCCGAGGGCTTCGTTCTGGGTCGGGTGGGCGTGGACCAGCGGGGCGACGTCGGCCGGGAACGCTTCCCAGTTGTAGATCAGCTGGGCCTCACCGATGAGCTCGCCGACCCGGGCTCCGACGAGGTGGACGCCGATCACCGGCCCGTCGACCTTCCGGACCAGCTTCACGCTGCCCTGGGTCTTGAGGATCTGGCTCTTCCCGTTGCCGCCGAGGTCGTAGACCAGGGTGGTCACGCCGTCCTCGCCGTGCAGCTCCCGCGCCTGCGCCTCGGTCAGGCCGACCGATGCCAGCTCCGGGTCGCAGTAGGTGACCCGGGGGATACCGGCTTCCAGGATCGGTGTCGGGGACAGCCCGGCGATCTCCTCGGCCACGAAGATGCCCTGGCCGAATCCCCGGTGCGCGAGCTGCAGGCCCGGCACGATGTCACCGACGGCGTAGACCCCGTCGAGGTTGGTACGGCAGCGGTGGTCGGCGATCACGAAGCCGCGCTCCATGGCGACCCCCTGCTCGTCGTACCCCAGGCCGTCGGTCGACGGTCCGCGGCCGACGGCCACCAGCAGCAGCTCGGCCTCCAGGACCGCACCGCCGCTCACGGTCACCTTGACGCCCGACCCGCCGCGCTCGACAGATTCGAAGCTGGTCCCGGTCAGCGCGGTGATCTTGCGTTTCCGGAACGCCCGCTCGAGCTGTTTGGAGGAGTCCGCGTCCTCGGCGGCCATCAGCCTCGGGAGGGCTTC